>NZ_JBBATX010000089.1:0-11151 GCF_040398505.1 Sphingomonas sp.
AGCCCGACCAACCCGCCGACCAGCGTGCCGTTGATGCGGATATATTGCAGGTCGCGCCCGACAGCGTTCTCCAAGCGGCGCGTAATCGTGTTGGCGTCCCAGCCGTGGATCGTCTCCGACACCAGCCGCACGATACCATCGCCATAATCCGCCGCCATGCCGACGACGGCGCGGCGGACGAAGCGGTTGATCGTCGCGCGCAGCTTCGCATCGGTCTGCAGCGTGCTGCCAAGCTGCCGCAGCGCGTCGCCGACCGGCCCGGCGAGCATCGCATCGGGATCGCGCGCGATCCGCAACATGCCGCCGCGCGCTTGCTCCCACAGCCCGTCGAGCCAGCGCTGCATCGCCGGATTGTCGATGATCTCGGCTTTGACGGTGGCGACGCGCTCGCGCATGCGGGGATCGTTGACGAGATCATGCGCGAGTCCGGCGAGCCCCTCCTCGGCTTTGGCGCGCAGCGGATGGTCGGGATCCTCGGCAATGCCGGTCAGCAAGCCGTTCAGCCCGTCGATGATCTTGGTGGCGAGTGTTTCGTCGAGCCCGGTCCAGCGCATCATCGCGCCAGCGCGTTCATGCACCATTGTGCGGATCAAATCCTCGTTCGACGCGAGCAGCCGCGCGCCCCACCGCACGATCCCGTCGAGCAGCGGCATGTGCCGGTCCTCGGCGATCGCGGCGGTCAGCGCCTGGCCGAGCAGCGGCGAGACGTCGAGCGCGCGCAGACGCTGACCGATCCCGGCTTTGACCATGCCGCCGAGCCGCTGCTGGTCGAACGCTTCGAGCAGGTGCGCGGCAAGACTCGCCGCGCCGCGCCGCAAGCGTCCGTCTCCGCCGGGCGGATTGGCGAGCCAGCGCCCGGCTGCCCCTGCCATGTCGACGCGCCGCATCCGCCGCGCGACGACGCCGGGGATCAGGAAATTGTCGCGCAGGAAGGCGGCGAGCGTGGTGCCGATGCGATCCTTGTTGCGCGGGATGATCGCGGTGTGCGGGATCGGCAGGCCGAGCGGATGGCGGAACAAGGCGGTCACCGCGAACCAGTCGGCAAGGCCACCGACCATCGCCGCTTCGGCAAAGGCGCGCACGAAGCCGAGTACCGGATAGCGCTGATCAAAGGCGCGCGCGGCCAGGAAGGTGACCGCCATCACCACCAACAGACCGCCCGCGATCCAGCGCATCCGCACGAGGCCGGCGGGCGGACCCTCAAAGCTATGCGGCGGGCGGGTCAGGCGGAAGGTACGCATCGCTCCACCAATCCCTGAACGCCCGGATAGTTCAAGCGGAAAGGGACGAACCCGCCGAGAAAGCCCCTCGCCTTCAGGGGAGGGACTCCGACCTTCATTCCGCCGGCTGCGGCTCGTCGTCGCCGAGATAGCCGATGCGTCCCGGCGTCCCGCCGATCCGGGGTGCGATCGGGCCGCCCTCGATCAGCGGACCGTGATCGTCGCCGGGACGATAGGTCAGCAAATTGCGGCGCAGGAACGGACCGACCCGAGCCTCGATCCCGACCGCGAGGCTGAAGCTCGCCGGCACGATCACCAGCGTTAGCACGGTCGACAGGATCAGCCCGCCGATCACGGTAATGCCCATTGGTACGCGCGACGATCCGTCGCCCGTCAGCGCCAGCGCGGTCGGCATCATGCCCGCCACCATGGCCACCGTCGTCATCACGATCGGCTGGGCGCGCTTGTGCCCGGCGTCGATGATCGCGGTGACCTTGTCGACGCCCTTTTCCATCTCCTCCAGCGCGAAATCGATCAGCAGGATCGAGTTCTTGGCGACGATGCCGAGCAGCATGATCAGGCCGATATAGACGGGCATCGAAATCGGCGTGTTGGTGACCCACAGCCCGATCAACCCGCCAAGCGGTGCCACCAGCAGCGACAGCACGTTGACGAACGGCGGCAGCAGGCGGCGGTAGAGCAGCACCAGCACCGCAAAGAGCAGTACGATGCCCGCGACGAGCGCGACGATGAAGTTCTGGATCAACTCGATTTGCCACTTGGATTCGCCAAGCACCAGTTCCTTCACGCCGATCGGCAAGTTCTTCATGATTGGCAGTGCGTGGATTTCCTTTTGCGCCGTGCCGCTGACGACGCCGGGCGCGAGATCCGCGCCGATCGTCAACTGGCGCTGCTGCGCGACGCGTTCGATCTTGGTCGGGCCGGCACCGAATCCGATGCTCGCGACGACGCTCAAAGGAACCGTGCCGCCACTTGCCGTCTGGACCGGAATGTTCTGGATCGTCGACAGGCGCTGACGCGAATCCTGGTCGAGCGCGACCCGGATTGGAATCTGGCGATCGGCCAGCGAGAATTTCGCGCTGTTCTGATCGATATCGCCGAGCGTGGCGAGCCGGATCGCGCTCGACATCGCCGCCGTGGTGACGCCCATGCTCGCCGCCAGATCCATATGCGGCGTGATGACGATTTCGGGTCGCTTCAAATCGCCGCCGATGCGCGGCGCGACGACATCGGACAAGGTCGACATTTGCTGGACCAGCGTGGCACCCGTGCTGGCGAGCAAGGCCGGGTCATCGCCGCCGAGCGTGACGGTGAGCGCGCGTCCGCCGCCACCCCAGCCGCTCGACGAGCGGAAGGAAACGCGCGCGTCGGGAATCGTCAGAAGCTCGGGCGCGAGCGCGCGCTCGAACTCATAGCTCTTCATCGTCCGCTCGGCCTTCGGTTTGAAGTTTGCGGTGACGCGGCCATTGCCGACAAAGGTCCGGGCATAGACCGACTCGACTTGCGGCTGCTTGCGCAGGAAGGCGGCGACGCGGTCGACCACGACTTGCGTTTCGGCCAGCGTCGTTCCCGGCACCATCTCGATTTGCGCCGTGCTAGCATCGGCATCACGCAACGGCTGGAAGGTCGCGGGGATCGTCATGAACAGGAAGATCGTCAGGCCGAACGCGACCGCGCCCGCCACGACGGCCGACCAGCGATGCAGCAAGGTCCATTTCAGGATCGCCATATAGCGGTCCATCAGCCAGCCCTCGCCATGCGACGCCTGGCCCTGCGCCTTCAGGAAATAGGCGGCGAGCATCGGCGTGATCAGGCGCGCGACCGCGAGGCTCATCAGCACCGAGGCGACAACGGTCAGCCCGAAATTCTTGAAGAACTGCCCCGAAATACCGGGCATCAGGCCTACGGGGAGGAAAACGGCGACGATTGCCATCGTGGTCGCCAGCACCGCGAGGCCGATTTCATCGGCGGCGTCGATCGACGCCTGATAGGCCGATTTCCCCATCCGCATGTGCCGCACGATGTTTTCGATTTCGACGATCGCATCGTCGACCAGCACGCCGGCGACGAGACTCAGCGCCATCAGCGTCATGTTGTTGAGCGTGAAACCGAGCAGATCCATGACCCAGAAGGTCGGGATTGCCGAAAGCGGGATGGCGAGCGCCGAGATGATCGTCGAACGCCAGTCGCGCAGGAACACGAAGACGATGATGACGGCCAGCACCGCACCCTCGACCATTGCCTCCATCGCGGCATCATATTGCGCCTTGGTATATTTGACGCTGTCGGAGATGCGCTTGAAATGGACCTTCGGGTTGCGCGCTTCGAGCGCGGCGAGCTTCTTGCCGGCTTCCTGAAACACCGTCACGTCCGATGCGCCCTTGGCCCGCTGGAAATCGAAGCTCAGCACTTGCGTGCCGTTCAACTGCGAGGCCGAGCGTTGTTCGGCATAGAGATCCTGCACGCGCCCGAGATCGGCGACCTTGATCGTGCGACCGTTTCCGGTGGCGATCTGGACCTGCCCCAAATCATAGGCGGTCTGCGCATTGCCGAGCACGCGCACCGATTGTTCGGATCCACCGATTTCCGCACGCCCGCCGGCCGCGTTCAGATTGACCTGACGGAGTTGCGCGTTGACCTGTGCTGCGGTCAGCCCGAACGCCGAAAGCTTGTCGGGGCTTAGGATGACGCGAATCTCGCGGTCGACGCCACCGTTGCGATTGACGCCGGCGAGGCCCGGCACCGACAGCAATTCCTTGGCGACGTTATTGTCGATGTACCAGCTGAGCTGCTCGACCGTCATGTCCGTGGTGATCGCGGCATAGCTCGCCAGATCCTGGCCGGTGGTGTTTGCGCGGCTGATTTGCGGCTCGAGAATGCCATCGGGCAAATTGCTGCGAATTTGCGAGATTGCCGAACGGACATCCTCGACCGCGCGGTCGATCGGTGTGCCGATGGTGAGCTGGACGACGGTGGAGGAGTTACCCTCGGTCACGGTCGAATTGATCTCGTCAATCCCTTGCAGCGAGCGCAACGATGCCTCGACTCGCTGCGTGACTTGGGTTTCGAGTTCGGTCGGGGCGGCACCGGGTTGGCTGATCGAGACGATCACCACCGGAAAATCGATATCGGGCTGGTTGTTGACGTCGAGATTGCGAAAACTGACGATTCCGGCCAGCGTCAGCATGACGAAAAGCACGATCGACGGGACCGGGTTGCGGATCGACCAGGCCGAAATATTCCGGAAATTCATCGCCGCTTACCTCTTGCTGCCAGCGTCCGCCGTAACGAGCGTCGGCTTTACCTTTTGACCGGCATTGAGAAAAGCGCCAGCCGATTGGACGACCTTTTCGGTGCCGTTCAGGCCCTCGGCGATCGCCACGCCGCGATCGGACACTTCCCCGACCTTGACGCTGCGCCGCACGATGATGTTATCCGGCCCGACGACGTACACATAATTGCCCTTGTCGTCGCTCTGGATCGCGGCGTTGGGCAATTGCGGCACGTCGGTCGATCCCGCGCCGATCGCCGCGGAGGCGAAACCGCCGGGGCGCAGCGCGGCATTGTACGACAAGGCGATCCGCACGATCCCCTGGCGCGTTTGTGGATCGATCACCGGGGACACTTGCCAGATTTCGCCGCTGAAAACGTCGCTGCCGCCGACGGGCGTGACTTGCGCGCGCGATCCGGCATGCAGCCCGCGCAGATCGGCCTCGCTGACTTGCGCGCGAAGCTCCATCTGGCCGCCCTCGGCCAAGCGGAACAGCACCCCCGAACCCGAACTGACCACTTGCCCCGGCTCGACGCTGCGGGTGAGGACGAGGCCGGCCGAAGGCGCGCGAATGTCGAGCCGGTTGGTGCGCGCGCGCGCTTCGCCCAGCGTCGCCTGCGCTACGCGCACCCGGGCGAGCGCCGCATCGCGGGTTGCGGTCTTGCGCTCGAGATCGGCCTTGGAGACAAAGCCGCGATCGACCAATTGTTTCGACCGATCGAGTTCGGCCTGCGCGATCGCTGCATCGGAGCGCGCGACATTGATTTGTGCCGCAAGCGATTCTGCGGTCTGATTCTGGACCGAACGATCGACCAAAGCGAGCACTTGCCCTTTGGCGACCCATTGGCCGGGCTCGACCAGCACGCGCGTGATCATCCCGCCTTCGCCCGCAACGCCGACCGGCATTTCGCGCCGCGCTGCCAGCGAGCCCGTCGCGGTAACCGTGCGCGCGACGCTCGATCGGCCGGGGATCACCACCGACACCAGCGGCAATTGCTCGACTGGCTTGGCCGGCGCGGCTTGCTTGCCACCGAACAGGAACGAAGCGGCAAGGACGATAACGAGGACCGCGACGACGATTCCGGCGACCAGACCCCAACGCGGTCCCCGCGGGCCACGCTCGCCCGGCAGCCCCAGGATTTCCTCATTGCCGATCGCGCGCGTCTCGTAGTTCATCTGTCCCACTTCCCAACCCCTGGGGCTCCGTTTCGCCCACCTATCACAGCGGAGTATCGACCCTGCCATTTGCTGTGTTATAGGAATACATCACCGAGCTCAAGTAGCCGGGTACTACAGCGCGCCGAATGCCGCGCTTCCCGCCCGTTCGCAAGACGATAGCGCAGAGACACGACCGTTTTCGCGCTTTTTCCCGAAACCGTTGCCGATATGACATCGTCACGATGCCGAAACAAAGTGGTTGCATTTCCGCAGGGCGGAAGCGACCGTCCGAATCGGTGTTTACGGGCGTGACAGGGAGAGCGACGATGGACCGTTCGATTCTGGGTTGGCTCTTGATCGGGCTTGTGGCTGGCGTGCTCGGCAAGATCATTATGCCGGGGAAGGATCCGGGCGGCTTTATCGTCACGATCCTGATCGGCATTGCCGGTGCCCTGCTCGCAGGGTTCATCGCGCAGTCAATGGGCGTGTCGCTGAACGGCGGCTGGCAGAATTATGCGGCGGCAACCGGCGGCGCGGTGATTCTGCTGGCGCTTTACCGGTTGGTCGTCTCGCGCCGGGTGCGCTGAAGCGCGCCGACCCAACCGGCCACTCCGACCCGTTCATCCCCGGTTGCCGTGCGCACTGGCACAGCAGTGCGCAGCGGCCCATCGGTCGCCGACAATCGGGAGTGACTGCCATGCGTTCGAGTTTCCTCTTCCTTGCCCCCGCGCTGATTCTCGCTGCGGCGACAGCGCCGGCGGCGTCGGCGCAAACCACGCCAATGATCGCGCCCGATGGCACGCTCCTCGATATCACGGCCGAGGGACGGACGACGCGAGTCCCCGACGTAGCGACGATCCGCGCTGGCGTAATGACGCAGGGGCAGACCGCAGCGGCGGCGCTCGCGGACAATGCGACGCGCATGGCGCGCGTGCTCGCGGCGCTGAAGAAGGCCGGGGTCGCGCCGCGCGATATCCGCACCGCCACCGTCTCGCTCAGCCCGCAATATCGCTACGCCGACGGGCAACCGCCGGTCGTGACCGGCTATCAGGCGAGCAACAGCGTCTCGGTTCGCTTCCGCGACGTCGCAAAATCGGGGGCGATTCTCGATGGGCTGGTGGGCGAGGGCGCGAACCAGATCGATGGCCCCAGCCTGTCGATCGATCAGCCCGAGGCCGCACGCGACGAAGCGCGCGTGTCGGCGGTGAAGATCGCGCGCGCGCGCGCCGAACTTTATGCCAAGGCTGCGGGGCTGACGGTAGCGCGGATCGTCTTGATCGCCGAAAGCGGATCGAACGATGGGGGAACGCCGCCGCCGATGTTTTATGAGCGCTCCATGAAAGTGAGCGGTACGCCGACCAGCGTCGTCGCCGGCGAAGCAGACGTCTCCGTCACGCTGACGGTGCGCTTCCTGCTCAAGTAACGAAACGGGCCGCGGAGCATGTCGCTCCGCGGCCCGATTGCGTTCGTTGCGGTAATCGCGTGCTTAGCGCACGCTACCGCGACGGACGAGGTTGACGACCGCGAGCAAGATAATCGCGCCAATCAGCGAGTAAACGAACGTCATTACCGTGATCACCTGATTGATACCGGCACCGAAAATGAACGATGCGATAACAGAACCAATGATACCAACAACGACGTTCAGAATGATACCCTGCTGACCATCGGTCCGCATGACCATGCTGGCAAGCCAGCCACAGACGCCACCGACAACAAGCCAAACAATGAGACCGATCATCTTACCCTCCATTTGCCCGGGTGCATCCGGGATACGGGGACAAGACTCACGAGCCCGGATTTTTGTTCCGGCTGCGGTTTGGGCAGATCTGCGACCGCGCTCCAAAACGATTTCGGCCCGTTGCTCGGGTGAGCAACGGGCCGATCAATCCCTGACGACACCCCCGAGGGTCGCTCGGGTGGCGCTCAGTATTTTTGCTGGCGTTCGTACAGCGATTTGTAATGCTGGATGCGGGTCACGCGCAGCCCGGGCATACCCGACCGATCGATCGCGCGCTGCCAGCCGGCGAATTCCTCGACCGTCAGGTTGTAGCGTTCGCACACTTCATCGACCGACAGGAGCCCGCCATTTACGGCGGCGACGACCTCGGCCTTGCGCCGCACGACCCAGCGCGTCGTCTCGGGCGGCGGGAGCGTGTCGAGCGTCAGCGGCTCTCCGAGCGGTCCGATCACCTTGGCTGGGCGAATTTTCTGGTTTTCGATCATTCTTGGAAACCTCGTGTCGGGGCGGGGGCCCCGTCATCTCATTAACGGCGATTAGCGTAAGGACTTGAACGTCCGCTAAAGCGGCTCGGTAAACAGCGCCTTCATATCTACGTCTCCCAATCGCTGGCGGTGGCCGGGGCAAGCAAGCGCGCAACGGCATGGTTGAAGGCGCCATGGGCCTGGGCGAAGCGATCGGACTGCACGTCCGGTGCAGACAAATGCGCTTGCACCATTGCCGTCGGGCTCGCGGCCTGTCGTGCCGCGATGCCGACCATCAGCACGGCGAGGTCTGGCGGCAGCGCCACCACCGTCGCATCGGCTTCGAATCGGGAAAAACTCAGGTCCACACGGGCGCTTCCGGTTGAGGGCGAAACAGCGGTGTACGGGCAAGGTTCTAAAGGTCGGGTAAAGCGCCCGCGATTTTTGCATCCACCGGCGCGAGTGCCTATCTGCGTCGCGATGGATGATGTGGATTTTCAACTGGGGCCGGATCTCGCGACCAAGCGGATCGTCGTGGCGATGTCGGGCGGAGTCGATTCGTCGGTGGTGGCGGCACTGGCCGCGCGCACCGGCGCGGAGACGATCGGGATCACGCTGCAGCTTTACGATCATGGCGAAGCCGTCGGGCGCGCCGGATCGTGCTGCGCCGGGCGTGACATCCGCGATGCGCGCGCGGTGTGCGATCGGCTGGGCATTGCGCATTACGTGTTCGATCACGAATCGCGTTTCCGGGATCAAGTGATTGACCGCTTCGCCGACGATTATCTAGCCGGGCGCACGCCGATTCCGTGCATCCAGTGTAATATGGGGCCGAAATTCACCGATCTGCTCGCCGCCGCGCGCGATCTTGGCGCGGACTGTCTGGCAACCGGCCACTATGTCCGCCGCGTGATCGGTCCTGCGGGGGCGGAACTGCACCGCGCCGCCGATCCGGCGCGCGACCAAAGCTATTTCCTGTTCGCAACGACGCAAGACCAGCTCGACTATCTGCGCTTTCCGCTGGGGTCCTTGCCCAAGCCGCGCGTGCGCGAACTGGCGGCGGAATTGGGCCTGGGGGTCGCCGGCAAGCCCGACAGCCAGGACATCTGCTTCGTGCCCGATGGCGACTATGCGTCGCTCGTCAAGAAATTGCGGCCCGATGCCGATACCAGCGGCGACATCATCGATGAATCCGGGCGGGTGCTTGGCCGCCATCGCGGGCTGATCCATTTCACCGTCGGGCAGCGGCGCGGGCTGGAGATTGGCGGGACGCCCGAACCGCTTTACGTCATCCGGCTCGATGCCGCGACCAAACAGGTCGTGGTCGGGCCGAAGGCGGCACTTGCGGTTGGCGCGGCGCGGTTAAGCGGAGTCAATTGGCTGGGCGGAGCCTATCTCGGACCGGTAACGGCGAAGGTCCGCTCGCTCGCAAAGCCGGTGGCGGCGCGGTTCGATGGGGGAAAGGTGCGGTTCGATGCGCCCGAATATGGCGTCGCCCCGGGTCAGGCCACGGTTCTGTATGGCGGCGAGCGCGTGCTCGGCGGCGGATGGATCGAAGAAACAACGGGCGTGGCGGCGACGATTTCCTGAGCCGTTCATCCGGGCAAAGGTGTCGAAGCCGTCAGTGTAAGTAGAATTCCGATGATCCGGCCCGCCGCGGTAATCGCTACACCGTGAATGCCGGATCGATTCGCGCTTGCGCCCGACAGGCCCGCAGTTGGGATCGCATCGATGAACCGTGAATCTTTTGTCGATAGCCTGCTTCACTGGAAAGCCAGCGATGCGCTGGTGGCAGAGCAATTTCGGACCTTGCGATCGCAAATACCGGCAATGTATCTCGCGGTGCTGATCAACATGGCGTTCCTGGCGTATGTGTCGGCTCCGAATGCCGGCCATAACGTTTATATCGTACCGCTCGTTGTCGCCGCGGGCATTGCGATCCGCCTCGCCGTCTTGTTGCGGGGGCGAGACGCCTTGGTCAATGCGACGGTTGCGCAAAAGCGTGCGGCGATGACCGGCACGCTCGCCGCGGCCAGCCTTCTCTCGCTCGGTCTGAGCATATGGACCGAGGCTATTCAGCGCTCCGGCGGCGAAGCGCGCACCTATGTCGCGCTGTTCGCATCGCTTTGCACGGTTTCGACGGCCAATTGCCTGTCGAGCTTGCCGCTGGCGGCGTACATTGTCGTTGCGATGGGCACCATTCCCGTCTCGCTTTCCCTGCTGATGAGCGGCAACCTCATGCTTGCCAGCATGGGTGCCAATATGGTGCTGATCGCGCCACTCGTCGTCGGCATGACCTTCCGCCAGTATCGCCAGCTGCGCCGCATGGTCGAATCACGCGGCGCCATCGCCGCCGAAAAGCGCAAGGTGAGCGATCTGGCGTATCGCGATGTTTTGACCGGCCTTGCCAATCGCCGGGCCTTTCTCGAAGAACTGCAAGACGCATCGGCTGCGCGACCGGCGCTGGCATTGGCGATCGGGATGATCGACCTCGACGGTTTCAAGATCATCAACGACACTTATGGCCATCAGACCGGCGACGCGCTGTTGGTGGAGACGGGAAAGCGTTTTCAGAACCTTAATATCGGCGATGCCCTGATCGCGCGTTTCGGCGGAGACGAATTCGCCGTCCTGTTGCGTGGCGTCGAACAGCATGGTGATGCGCAAGCGCGGCTCGCCCAACTCGGCAAGATCTTCGACCAGCCCTTTGTCGTGAGCGGGCAAGCCTTTCGATTGCGCGCGTCGATCGGCATCGCGCATGACGGCGTTGCTCCCGGAAGTACGCTGGCGCTGATCAATCGCGCCGATCTTGCGATGTATGAGGCGAAACGCGCGCATGGCGGCGGCATTTGTGTGTTCGCGCCCGAGATGGAAGCACGCAACCGCCGTCGGCTGATGATCGAGCAAGCGCTTGCGATCCACGCGGAGAGTGACCAGATCGTGCTGCAGTATCAGCCGGTCGTCGATGCCAAAAGCGACCGGATTATTGCCTTTGAGGCGCTGGCGCGCTGGACCCACCCGACGCTCGGCGTGATTTCCCCGGCAGAGTTTATCCCGCTTGCCGAGCAGGCGGGGATAACGTGCGCGATGACCTTGCCCTTGCTCGCGATGGCGCTGACCGCGGCAGCGACCTGGCCTGAGGATATCGGCCTGTCGTTCAATCTGAGCGGTGCCGAGCTGAATTCGCCAAGCATTGCGGACCAGATCCTGACCGTGGTTCGCGAACACGGCTTCGACGCCGGACGTCTGTCGATCGAAGTCACCGAAACCGCCTTA
>NZ_JBBATX010000090.1:0-10927 GCF_040398505.1 Sphingomonas sp.
TTAGCTTTCCCTCTCCCTATGGGAGCGGGTGGCCGAGCGTAGCGAGGTCGGGTGAGGGCAGCGCGCGCGCCATCTGCCTTCACCCTTCCGTCGCTGCGCTCCTCCCTCCCTCTCCCACAGGGAGAGGGAATTAAGCGCGCAATTCGCTCGCCGCGCGCGCCAACGCCTCAACCTCTGCCATGCTCGCCCCCTTGGGCGTGACCCAGCTGCCGCCGACGCACAGCACGGGCGCGAACCCGAGCCACGCCGGCGCGCTTGCCTCGGTGATGCCGCCGGTCGGGCAGAAGCTGCATTGGTAGAACGGCGCGGCGAGCGCCTTCAGCGCCTTCAACCCGCCATTCGCCTCGGCCGGGAAGAATTTGAAATGTGTGAGGCCCAGATCGAGCCCCAACATGATGTCCGCCGCATTGGCGATGCCGGGGAGGAACGGCACGCCACTTGCGATGATCGGTTGCGCGAGCCGCTCGGTCAGGCCCGGCGAGACGATGAATTCGGCGCCCGCATCCATGGCTGCCGCGAATTGCTCGGGATTGACCACCGTGCCCGCGCCGACGATCGCGCCGGGAACCTTCTTCATTCCGCGGATCGCGTCGAGCGCGGCCGGGGTGCGCAGTGTCACCTCGAGCACTTTGAGGCCACCCGCGACCAGCGCCTCGGCGAGCGGGCGAGCGGTCGCAGCATCGTCGATCACCAGCACGGGGATCACCGCGCTGGTGCGCATCACGGTTTCGATACTCATCGGGCATGTTCCTGTGCAAAGGCCGCCGCCGCGCCGAACAAGCCGGGTTGCGGGTGCGTGATGATCTTGACCGGCACCGACTTCATCAGACCCTGAAACCGGCCCTTGGCGGTGAAGCGCTGTTCGAATCCCGATTGCAGCAACCGGTCCTTCAGCCGCAGCCCAAGCCCACCGGCAATCACCACCGCGCTCGGCCCATGCGCCAGCGCGAGATCGCCCGCCACCGCCCCCAGCGCAAGGCAGAAGCGGTCAAGCGCCGCGAGCGCGAGACTGTCGCCGCCCTCAAGCGCCAGCGTCCAGATCGCCTTGTCGTCGATCTGCTGGATCGCGCGGCCCTCAATCTCGGCGAGCGTCTGATAGATTGCGACGATCCCAGGACCCGCGACGACGCGCTCCATCGAGACGCGCGTGAAGGTCCTGCGCAGCCGCTTGAGCAATGCATCCTCGATCCCGTCGAGCGGGGCGAAATCCTGATGCCCGCCTTCGGTTTCGATCACGTGATAGCCATGCTTCGTGCGCAGCACTTGGGCGACACCCAGACCGGTGCCGGGGCCACAAACAGTGATCGATCCGCTGTGTGGCAGTGCCACATCGGGGCCGCAGACATGCGTGAAATGCTCGGGCGCGACTTGCGCGACGGCATGGCCGATTGCGCCGAAATCGTTGATCAGCACATAGCTGTCGACATTTAATCGCTCCGGGATCAGCGCGGGGCGGATGATCCACGGATTGTTGGTCATCTTGATGAGATCGCCACCGATCGGGGAGGCAATGCCGATTGCGGCAGCACGCGGCAGTGGCGTGCCGACGTGCTGCCCGAAGGCCTGCCAGGCGGTCTGCAAACTCGCATATTCGGCGGTCTTGAGCGTGACCGGCTCGCCAAGCGAAACGACACAGCCCTCGGCTACCTCGGCGATGGCGAAGCGCGCGTGCGTGCCTCCGAGATCTACTGAAACTAACTGCATGAAAACTTCGCTGCTTGCACCCCGGCGAAAGCCGGGGCCCAGTTGAGAGACATGTGGGGGGAGGCACAGCGCGCAGGAACGACAACCTTCGATACTGGGCCCCGGCCTTCGCCGGGGTGGAGCACATTGTGAGACATATTCACCAACCCATCCCCGTCAGCAGCGGCGAGGCACCGCGCTCGGCTTCATTGGCATTCGCGCGGAACAGGCCGAACAATTCGCGGCCCATGCCTTCGGCCTCAGGAGGCGCACTGGCGGGGGTGCGTGCCGCCCATTCCGCCGGATCGACGCGCGCGAACAGGTCGCCCGCGGCGGCATCGAGCCGGATCACATCGCCATCACGCACGCGTGACAGCGGCCCATCACCCAAGGCCTCGGGCGAGCAATGGATCGCCGCCGGGACCTTGCCGCTCGCCCCCGACATCCGCCCGTCAGTCACGAGCGCGACGCGGAACCCGCGATTCTGAAGCACGCCGAGCGCGGGCGTCAATTTGTGCAATTCGGGCATCCCGTTGGCGCGCGGGCCCTGAAAGCGCATCACCACGACGACATCGCGGTCGAGCTCGCCGGCCTGGAACGCGGCGAGGACGGCGGCTTGGTCCTGAAAGACGCGCGCGGGCGCTTCGATCGTCCAGCGATCGCGCTCGACCGCCGAGACCTTGATGCAGGCGCGGCCAAGGTTACCCGTGAGGATGCGAAACCCGCCTTCGGGGGCGAAGGGTGCCGCGGGCGCGCGGAGGATCGTGTCGTCGCCGCTCTCGCCGGGATCGACCCAGGCGAGCGCCTCGGCGTCGTCCAGTACCGGCTTGCGCCCATAATCGGTCATGTTCTCTCCCGCGACCGTCAGCAGATCGCGGTGCAACAGCCCGGCATCGGCGAGTTCGCGGATCACGAAGGCCATCCCGCCCGCATGCTCGAACCCGTTCACATCGGCCGAGCCATTGGGATAAACTCGCGCGATCAGCGGGATCGCTTTCGAGAGGCGGTCGAAATCCTCCCAGTCGATCACGATCCCGGCGCACGCCGCGATGGCGGGCAAATGGAGCAAATGATTGGTCGAGCCGCCGGTCGCGAGCAGCCCAATCGCCGCGTTCACGATTGCCTTCTCATCGACGCACAGCCCGAGCGGGCGATAGCAATCGCCATTCCAGCCGATTTGCGGCAAGCGGTGCACTGCGGCGCGCGTCAATTCCTGCCGCAACTTGGTGCCGGGGTTGACGAAGGCAGCGCCGGGCATGTGCAGCCCCATCATTTCCATCATCATCTGGTTGGAATTGGCGGTGCCGTAGAAGGTGCAGGTGCCCTTTGAATGATACGCGCCGATCTCGGCTTCGAGCAGCGCCTCGCGGCCGACTTTGCCCTCGGCAAACGCCTCGCGCACCGCGACCTTGGCCTTGTTGGCGAGGCCCGAGGGCATTGGCCCCGCGGGCACGAACACCATCGGCAAATGCCCGAAGCGCAGGGCGCCCATCAGCAAGCCCGGTACGATCTTGTCGCAAATGCCGAGCAACGCCGCGCCTTCGAACATGCCGTGGCTGAGCGCGATTGCGGTCGACAGCGCGATCGTGTCGCGACTGAACAGCGACAGCTCCATCCCGGCATAGCCTTGCGTGACACCGTCGCACATCGCCGGCACGCCGCCCGCGACTTGCGCGGTCGCGCCCGCTTCACGCGCCCACAGCTTCATCTGCTCGGGATAACGATAGTATGGCGCGTGTGCCGAGAGCATGTCGTTATACGACGTGACGATCCCGATATTCATCGCCTTGCCGCTGGTCAGCGTCGCGCGATCCTCCTCGGTTCCGGCATAGGCGTGCGCGGCATTCGCGCAGCCCATCGCCGGCCGCGCGATATGCGTGTCGCGCGCGTGACCGATCAGCGCCAGATACGCGTCGCGCATTGGCTTCGACCGGGTGATGATCCGGTCGGTAACGGCGGCGATTTCGGGGTGAAGGGTCATGCGCGGGGAGCTCCTACCGTTCGTGCTGAGCTTGTCGAAGCACAGCGTGCAGCAAACGGGGCCTGTGCGTGTTGCACCGGCCCTTCGACAGGCTCAGGGCGAACGGACGCTTGCATCACTCCGCCGCCCAGTGGATATCCACCGGCAGCTCGGCATCCGCCAGCACGCGCCCGATCGGGTATTTCGACGACGGACCCTGCTTGATCGCGTCCTCAATCACCTTCTTCTTGGCGTCGCCGATGACCGCAATGATCAGCGCCCGCGCGGAGATCATTGCCTCACGGCTGAGCGTCACCCGCGCGACGGGAGCATCCTTGGGCATCGGATCGGGCATCACGCCCAGCGCGCGGCGCTCCTTCGGGCCAGACAGCGCCTCGTCATAATCCGGGCCCGGAAAGATCGACCCGGTATGCCCATCGGCACCGACGCCGAGCAAGCACAGATCGAGCGGCCAGTGCAGATCCTGCATCAGCGCATCGGCCGAGCGACCTGCGGCCTTGTAATCGGCCGTCGCGTTGGGGACGATCGGCATCACGCGCGCACCCTTGGGCAGGAACGCCTTGGCAATCATCGTCACGTTCGACAGCGGATCGCCCAGCGGCACGATCCGTTCGTCGACGGGCACGATCGTCACGCGCTTCCAGTCATGCTTGGCGGCGGCGAGCTTGGCATAGATCGGGATCGGCGTCTTGCCGCCCGACAGCGCGATCACCGCCGCGCCGCGCGCATCGATCGCGCTGTCGATGATAAAGCCGATATCGCCCGCGACGGCCGCGGCCATCTCGTCGGCATTCTCATAATCCCACCATTCGATTTCACGGTCGTCGTCGGTCATTGGCTCTTCTTTCGTTTCTCCCTCCCCTTCAGGGGAGAGGGTCGGGGAGAGGGGCTGTGCCGGGAACAGACGTTCGCGTTACGTCCCTTCTCTCGCGCTTCGCTTCGCTCGCTTGCCAGTTTTGGGTAAACGATGCCCCGCATCGTTTAGTATCGTCCGGGGGACGATACGACCCAAAACTCCCCGCGTGCGGGCAGAGGGCGATTCAATCGTCCTGCCACGTCACCCCGTCCCGCTCGGTCAGCGCGATTGCGGCGCTGGGGCCCCAACTGCCCGAGGCGTAATTCTTGGGCTTCATGTCATTCGCCACCCAACCGGCGCGGATCGCGTCGATCCACATCCATTGCGCCTCGACCTCGTCGCGCCGCACGAACAGCGTCTGGTCGCCCTCGATCAGATCGAGCAGCAACCGCTCATACGCGATACGGCGCGGCTTTCCGGCGAATTCGGCATCGAGACTGAGATTCAGCGGCACTTCGCGCAAGCGGATGCCGTCGCGGTCGAGCCCCGGTTCTTTCGCCATCACCAGCAGCTGGACATATTCCTCGGGCTGGAGCCGGATCACCAGCACGTTGGGCTGCAGCAGTCCGCCGCGGTTCGAGAACATCGAATGCGGCACCGGCTTGAACTGGATCGCGATTTCGCTGCGCCGCGTCGTCATGCGCTTGCCGGTGCGCAGGTAGAACGGCACGCCTTGCCAGCGCCAATTGTCGACATGCGCCTTGATCGCGACGAACGTCTCGGTGGTGGAAGGTTTGCCCAGTTCGTCGATATAGCCCTTGACGATCGCGCCGCCGCTCGCCCCGGCCGCATATTGCCCCGTCACCGACGTTGAGGGCGCGTCGGCCGGTTCGATCGTGCGCAGCGACCGGAATACCTTGGCCTTCTCGTCGCGGATCGCGGTGCCGTCGAAGCGCGCGGGCGGCTCCATCGCGATCAGCGCGAGCAATTGCAGCATATGATTGGCGACCATGTCGCGCAAAGCGCCCGCACCGTCATAATAAGCGGCGCGTTCCTCGAGCCCGACCGTCTCCGAAATCGTGATCTGGATGTTGTCGATCCCGCGCGCATTCCACACCGGCTCAAAGAAACTGTTGCCGAACCGCAGCGCGAGGATGTTCTGGACCGTTTCCTTGCCGAGATAATGGTCGATCCGGAAGGTGCGATCTTCCGAAAACGCCGAGGCGACGGTGTCGTTAATCTCGCGGCTGGAGGCGAGATCGTAGCCGAGCGGCTTCTCCAGTCCGATCCGCACCGTGTCACCGGCCAGACCCGCCGAATCGAGGCCGCGGATCACCGCTTCGAACAGCGACGGCGCGGTCGACAGGAAGATCGCAAGCCCGCCCGACACGTCGCCGACTTTCTCGGCGAGTTGATGGTAATGCGTCAGGTCGGTAGCATCGAGCGACTGGTATTGGAGCCGGTCGAGAAAGCTTTTCGCGGCCTTCTCGTCCTTGCGGTCGGCCGGCAGAAATTCGTCGAGCGCGGTCTTTGCGAATGTGCGGTAGCTCGCATCGCTATGCTCGGAGCGGGCGGTGCCGGTGATGGTCAGCCCCTCGGGCAACAATCCATCGGCGTGTAAGCCATAGAGCGAGGGCAGCAGCATGCGCTGCGCAAGATCTCCGGTCGCACCGAACAGCAACAGCTTGGCGACGGGCGTGCGAACATGCATTGCGAAGCGATCTCCTGGGGAAGGGCTTCCCTAATGACGCGGAGACGCGTCGCCAAGGTGAATACGTAAGCTAGAGCGTTAAACCGGCAACGGGATCGAATCCGGCCATGATATTCAGGTTCTGCACCGCCGCGCCGGCCGCACCCTTGCCGAGATTATCGAGCGTGGCGACCAAGCGCGCCTGACCCGTCTCGGCATTGCCGCACACGCGCAGCGTCAGCCGATCGGTTCCCGCATCATCCTCGATCCGTGCCACGGCGTCGTCGCCCGACGCGATGCGGATCACCTTGCTGTCGACATAGGCCTCGCGCAGCACCGCTTCGCACACGTGCAAAGTCGGGTGACGCGTGAACATGTGAAGCGGGAGACCGATTTCGACGATCATGCCACGATAGGTGTTGGCGACCGATGGCATGAAGATCGGCGGATGTTCGAGCCGCGCGTACTTCTGCATCTCCGGCACATGCTTGTGCGCCAGGCCAAGCGCATAGGCGTGCGCCGCGGGTGGCGGATTGACGCCCTCGAAGTCCGCAATCATTGCCTTGCCGCCGCCCGAATAGCCCGACACGGCATTCACGCAGATCGCCCAATCGACGGGCACCAGCCCCGCGCGCACCAACGGCCGGATCAGCGCGAGGAACCCGGTTGGATAGCAGCCGGGGTTGCTCACGCGCTTGGCCTCGGCAACCGCAGCGCTTTGGAATGGCTCGAGCTCGGGGAAACCGTAGGTCCAGCCATCGGTCGTACGGTGCGCGGTCGATGCGTCGATCACGCGCGTGCGATCATTGGCGATCAGGGCGACTGCTTCGCGCGCGGCATCGTCGGGCAGGCACAGAATCACGAAATCGCTGTCGTTGAGCGCTTCGGTGCGCGCGGCCGGATCCTTGCGCCGCGACTCGTCGAGTTCGACCAGCGCCACGTCGCTGCGGCCCGCCATGCGCTCGCGGATTTCGAGCCCGGTGGTCCCTGCCGCCCCATCAATGAAGAGCGAGACGCTCATACGCTTGGCCACGATAGGGCATCGGCATCGACATAGCCAACCAGATCATGCCCGGGAGAGCGGCCCCAGGCGCGGCCTTTTACAAACTCGAGCACCTCAAAAACCTCGCCGATAACCAGCTCGGCGAGATCGCCGGATTGCAGGTCGACCCCCTGCCGCAAAGGGGTCGCCGAAACGACAACCCGTTGAACCGACGCCGCATAATGCGGCGCGAAGACGCGGTCAGCGAGGCGAATATCGGCGAGGTCGCGCCGCACGGCGTTGTGGAGCGGGTCCAGCGGCACCGAGGCTCCCCGCAGCGCGAAGCTGTTACGCGGTGGCGCTGCGGACGGCGCGTGCGGGTGCGCGTCCGTTGGTTGATTGTGGCGTGCTGTCGCCGATGAACTGTCCGAAGTCGTCAAGAAACTCTGCCCCCTCGGCGGTACGCGCGACGAAGATGTTGCGCTTGTCGTTGTCGTCGCGTTGACGGCGCAGATAGCCCAGGGTGCCGAGCCTGTTCAAGGCGCGCGTGACGACCGGCTTCGAGACATTGAGCATCGCCGCCAATCCGCGCACCGTATGCGGCCCGGGTTTGAGATAGACGACGAGCAGCAACGCCATTTGGCGGTTGGTCAGGTCGGGCTCACCCGACCGAACATAATCCACGAGCGTTCGCATCCATTCGGAAAGGGCATGATCGGAGGTTAAAGCCACAATAAATGTCCGCAAATAACTCGGCAAATCCCCACAATCGGGGATGTTCCTGAAGCCCTAACGCGCCGAATGCCGTCAGGGTTCAATACGGTGTCGAAATGTCGGGCCGAGCGAGGCGACGAACCGGCAAACGTCCGCGGCGGTTGATCGAACGCGGTACCTCGCCTATGTGCCCGGCTTCGCTGCACGCAGCATCAAGGATTCAGCCCGCTTCATGTTTCTTTTCCAGTTTCTCCTCGTCGTCCATGCCGTCATCGCGGCTGCGCTCGTCGGCGTCATCCTTGTCCAGAAGTCCGAAGGCGGCGGGCTTGGCATGGGCGGTAGCCCGTCGGGCCTGATGTCCGCGCGCGGCGCGGCTGATTTCCTGACGCGCGCCACCTCGATCCTCGGGGCAACATTCATAACGCTCAGCATCGTGCTGGCGGTGTTGGCAGCGCAGGGACGCAGCACCAAGATCGACACCTCGCTCGCGCGGGGCGCTGCGGCCACGGCACCGACGGTGCCTGCGCCGGCGGGCGATCCGAATGCCGCGCCGTTCTCGGCCGGTGCGCAAAGCGCATTGCAGAATCAGGCGGCTCCTGCTGTCGATAACGGTTCGGTGCCGCTCGCCCAATAATCCGCGCGCGGCCATGCGGGCCGCGTAGTTTTCCACAATTGACGGAGTCGCACGCTTGCCGTGCCACCCCGCTTGACGCTAGGCCTTTGCTCCCATGGCGCGGTTCATTTTCATCACCGGCGGCGTGGTTTCCTCGCTCGGCAAGGGTCTTATGGCGGCGAGCCTCGCGGCATTGCTGCAAGCGCGCGGCTATCGCGTACGCATTCGCAAGTTCGATCCGTATCTTAACGTCGATCCCGGCACGATGTCGCCGTATCAGCACGGCGAAGTCTACGTCACCGACGACGGTGCCGAGACCGACCTCGATCTCGGCCATTACGAGCGCTTCACCGGGGTCGCGTCGCGCCAGTCGGACAATGTCACTTCGGGCCGGATCTATCAGCAGATCATCACGCGCGAGCGGCGCGGCGATTATCTCGGCGCGACGGTGCAGGTCATCCCGCACGTGACCGACGCGATCAAGGAATTCGCGCAGGCGCAGACCGAGGATCTCGATTTCGTACTGTGCGAAATCGGCGGGACCGTCGGCGACATCGAATCGCTGCCGTTCATCGAGGCGATCCGGCAGCTTCGCAACGATCTCGGTCGCGGCAATTCGGTCAGCATTCACGTCACGCTGGTGCCCTACATCGCCGCCGCCGGTGAATTGAAGACCAAGCCGACGCAGCATTCGGTCCGCGAACTCGCCGCTTTGGGCGTCCAGCCCGATGTGCTGGTGTGCCGCTGCGAACAGCCCTTGCCCGACAGCGATCGCGCCAAGATCGCCTTGTTCTGCAACGTGCCGATGGAAGCGGTGATCCCCGCGCTCGATGCCAAGAGCATCTACTCGGTGCCGGTACAATATCATCAGGAGGGCCTCGACGACGCCGTCCTCAACGCCTTCGGCATCCTGCCCGGCGGCGCGCCCGATCTGTCGCGCTGGACCGACATTATGGACCGGCTGACCAATCCCGAGGGCGAAGTCACGATCGGCGTCGTCGGCAAATATGTCGGCCTGCAGGACGCGTACAAGTCGCTCAACGAAGCGCTGGTTCATGGCGGCATCGCCAACCGCGTGAAGGTCAATATCGAATGGATCGACGCGGAGCTGTTCGAGGCCCCAGATAGTGATGTTGCCGCACGGCTCGAACCGCTCCACGCGATTCTCGTTCCCGGTGCGTTTGGCGAGCGTGGTGCCGAGGGCAAGATCGCCAGCGTCCGCTTCGCGCGCGAACGCGACATTCCCTATTTCGGGATCTGTTTCGGGATGCAGATGGCGTGCGTCGAGGGTGCGCGCGATCTGGCGGGGATTACGGGTGCCTCCTCCACCGAATTCGGCCCGACCGAGGAACCCGTCGTCGGCATGATCACCGAATGGATGTCGGCCGAAGGCGTGCAGACGCGCGAAGCCGGCGGCGATCTCGGCGGGACGATGCGGCTGGGTGCCTATGCGGCGAAGCTTGACGGCAATTCTGTCGTCTCCAGCATCTATGGCAGCGCCGACATCTCCGAACGCCACCGTCACCGCTACGAGGTCAACACCGCCTACCGCGCGGCGCTCGAACAGGGCGGTTTGGTGTTCAGCGGCATGTCGCCCGACGGGATGCTCCCCGAAATCGTCGAGCGGCCCGATCATCCGTGGTTCGTCGGCGTGCAGTTCCACCCGGAATTGAAGAGCAAACCCTTCGACCCGCACCCGCTGTTCGCGAGCTTTGTTGCGGCGGCGGTGAAGCAGAGCCGGTTGGTTTAGAACTCCTGTCGGCATTGACTGCCGGTGCCGAAGCGTCCATTTTTGTGGCCAGTTTCGAAAGTAGTCTCGATGTCGGCATCGGCGCGCACCAAGTTATCGGAAGTGCCTTTTGCGGAACTGGATATCGTCCGGCTCCGTTCGATGCTGTATACCGATGACGGGAGCATTCCGGCGGGCTCGATCGGAACGATCGTCTTCCGGCATGATCGCGGTGCGGCGTTCGAGGTCGAGTTCGTCAAGCCCTTTGCCGTGGTCGCCACGCTGCGTCCGGCCGATCTGGCACCGGCCGTGTGACTTCAATCGACGGGCAGCACGTTATCGAGCTTGCCAAGATTACCGACTATCTATTGAGCGCTGAACACCCAATTGGTCGAGCGAAAGCGGCCTATTTTAACGCGTTCGGGCTTGATTCCGCTGACCCTATTGCCTTCGCGAATGCGTTGGAGGCCCATGCGAGGACGCGCCCGATCGTCAGGAGTATCGAGGGGCCGTTCGGTACCAAGCGCGAAGTGCGCTGCTCGATATCTACGCCCGATCGCCGTAACCCGTGCATCATCGTGATCTGGTTTCGGCCGCTCGGCACGAACACCCATCGGATGATAACAGCGTATCCCGCGCCCAGCGACCAGCAAAAAGGGCGCCCGGATCGCTCCGGACGCCCCACCAAGCCTAATACCAAGTCGCGGTGATTGTGACTCGCGAGGGGATTCCCAAGTGG
>NZ_JBBATX010000091.1:0-10533 GCF_040398505.1 Sphingomonas sp.
CCGACCGGATCGGTTGGAAAAATGCGACGCGGACGACAAAAAGCCCGCCGGACCTAAGTCCGACGGGCGATGGATCGTCATTCCTACCGCAGTATCAGGCCAGCGCGGAGAGGCGCTTGGTCAGTCGCGAGAATTTACGGCTTGCCGTGTTCTTGTGCAGCACGCCCTTGGCGACGCCCCGCATCAGCTCAGGCTGGACCTGTGCCATCGCAGCCGTTGCCGCAACCTTATCGCCCGCTTCCAATGCGCTCTCGGCCTTCTTGACGAAGGTCCGGATGCGACCGGTGCGGTTACCGTTTACGATGGTCCGCGCGGCGTTGCGACGGATACGCTTTTTCGCCTGTGGCGTGTTCGCCATGAAACCCTCTGATTCTGTAAATAAGAAAGGGCAGGAGTTACCTCCCGGCCCCGGAAGCCGTGCGCCTTAGCGAGAAGCGGTTCGAGGGTCAACTGGCCCTGCGTTTACCGCTGACATTTCGGACACCAAAAGGTCGATCGCCCCCCCTCGGCATAGCGCGCAACAGCGCCGTTGCAGGCACAGGGCTGCCCTTCACGGCCATAGACCGCGAATTGCTTCGAGAAATAGCCGAGTCCGCCGTCGGGCCGGACATAATCGCGCAAGCTCGATCCCCCCGCGTCGATCGCCGCGAGCAAAACACTGCGAATTGCCGGCACGAGTCGGTCGAGCCGCGCGCGCGACAGCTTCCCCGCCGCCTGCTTGGGCGAGATGCCCGCGAGGAACAGCGCCTCGCACACATAGATGTTGCCGAGTCCTGCGACGATTCGCTGATCGAGCAGCATCAGCTTGATCGACGCGATCCGCCCCGCCAGCGCGGTGTGAAGATAGCCAGCGGTCAGACCGGACCCAAGCGGTTCGGGGCCGAGCGTCTTGAACGCAGGAAAGTCGGTAAGCGATGCGCTCGACACCAGATCGACCGAACCGAAGCGGCGGGCATCGTTGAGCGCGAGGCGTTGCGTCGGGGTTTCGAGGATCAAATGATCGTGCGTCAGCAGCTCAGCCGGATCGACCCGCCACCGCCCCGACATGCCGAGGTGAAAGATCATCGTGTCGCCGCGATCGGTCGCGATCAGCCCGTATTTGGCGCGGCGACTGAGCCCGGTCACGGTCGCGCCGGTTAAGCGCTGGCCGAGATCGACCGGGAACGGCCGACGCAAATCGGGGCGGCGCAGCTGCACAAGGGTAATGCGCTGTCCGTCAAGCACGGGGGTCAGCCCGCGCACGGTGGTTTCGACTTCGGGGAGCTCGGGCATCGATGTTCCTTGTCACTCAGCTTGCAGCTTGTCACCTCGGCGAAGCTACAACACCTTCTCTTCTCTTCGCGATCTTCGCTCCTTCGCGCCCTGCGCGTGAACCTCGACGCTCGTCCCGGGTCCGGCGCTGGAAAGAAGACTGGGTTCGCACGCAGGACGCGAGGGACACGAAGACGAAGTGATACGGCTGCGCCGTGAGATTTTCGTTCAGCCACCACGCGATGGTTTGCGTGGGCGCGCGGCTCGGCTAGAGCCGGGGGATGACCGACCCGATAATCGCCCCACGCCCGGACAACGCGCCCAACACCGTCTCCTTTGGATATGAAGATATTCCTGCCGCCGACAAGACCGCCCGCGTCGGCGGGGTCTTTTCGAGCGTCGCGCGCAGCTATGACATCATGAACGACGCGATGTCGGGCGGGGCGCACCGGCTGTGGAAGGACCGTTTCGTGCGCCGGGTAAAACCGCGCGCCGGCGAGCAGATCCTTGATATGGCTGGCGGCACCGGCGACATCGCCTTCCGCCTCGCCGAATCGGGCGCGAGCGTTACGGTGGCCGACATCAACCCGCAAATGCTCGAAGTCGGGATGGACCGCGCGGCGAAGCGCGGCATCGACGGATTGGTATGGACCGAGGCGAATGCCGAGGTGCTGGCTTTCCCCGACCGCTATTTCGATGGCTATACGATCGCCTTCGGCATTCGCAACGTGACCGATATCCCCAAGGCGCTGCGCGAGGCGAACCGCGTGCTGCGGCGCGGCGGGCGGTTCTATTGCCTCGAATTCTCGACAACGCTGTGGCCGGGCTTTGCCGAGGTGTACGATACCTACTCGCACAAGGTTGTCCCCAAGCTCGGCAAATTGCTCGCGCAGGATGAGGATAGCTATCGCTATTTGATCGAATCGATCCGCCGCTTCCCCGACATGCCGACCTTCGAAGGCATGATCCGCGATGCCGGATTCGTGCAGACCGCGGTCGAGCCGGTGCTCGGCGGGTTGGTCGCGATCCATTCGGGGTGGAAGATTTGATGGTCGCGCGGAGGCGCGGAGGCGCAGAGTTGGTTCGCCTGATGCAATCGCCCCGCGTCAGAGAGACCTTTCACTCATTTGGTGGCGAAGTGCCAATAGGCCGCTGGCGCGGTAGATCGTCCAGCACGCCCGACACCTCCACGTCTGCGCGCCTCCGCGCGAACCAACCTTCTTCTCTTCCCACCGTCGCATGACCGCGCCCGCAATCCATCTCTGGCGGCTCCTGAAATGGGGGCGCATCCTCGCGCGGCACGGCGCGCTGCGCGGGATCGAGCGTGATCCTAACACGCCGACCCCGCTGCGCCGTCTCGCGCGGATCGCGCGGATCGGCGCGCGCGCGCCGGCGGTGCCGCGCTATGCCGATGCGTTGCAGGCAATCGGCCCCGCCGCGATCAAGTTCGGCCAGACGCTGGCGACGCGGCCCGATATCGTCGGCGAGTCCGCCGCCGCTGATCTGATGCGGCTGCAGGATACGCTGCCGCCCGTCCCATACGAGACGATCCACGCCGCGATGACGCGCGCGTTCGGGCGCGATCCGGCCGATCTGTTCCAGTCGATCGATCCGGTGCCGGTCGGTGCCGCCTCGATCGCGCAAGTCCATCGCGGCATCACCACCGATGGCCGCACCGTCGCAATCAAGGTGCTGCGCCCCGGCGTCGAGGAGGATTTCGCGCGCGCGATCGACACCTATCAATGGGCGGCGGCGCAAGTCGAAGGCTATGGCGGCGAAATCGCGCGGTTGCGCCCGCGCCTGGTGATCGAGACGTTCAAACGCTGGACCGCGCGCGAGCTCGATTTGCGGCGCGAGGCGGCATCGGCGTCCGAACTGGCCGATGCGATGGCCGCCGAGCCCGATTTCCTCGTGCCCGCGATCGATTGGCAGCGCACCGCCGGCAAGGTGCTGACGCTCGAATGGATTGACGGGATCAAGCTGTCGAACCGCGATGCGCTGGTCGCCGCCGGATATGACATGCAGAAGCTGGCCCACACGCTCGTCCACGCCTTCCTGCGCCAGGCGATCGCCGAGGGGTTCTTTCATGCCGACATGCATCAGGGCAATCTGTTCGCGCTGCCGGGCAACAAGATCGCGGCGATCGATTTCGGCATTATGGGGCGAATCGACCGGCGCGCGCGGGTGTGGCTAGCGGAGATTCTCTATGGGCTGATCACCGGCAACTACAAACGTGTCGCCGAAATCCATTTCGAGGCGGGCTATGTCCCGGCGCACCACAGCGTCGCCGAATTCGCGACGGCGCTGCGCGCGGTCGGGGAACCGATGCGCGGTATGTCGGTGAAGGACATGTCGATCGGGATGATGCTCGACGGCTTGTTCAACATAACCCGCGATTTCGACATGCAGACGCAGCCGCATTTGCTGTTGCTGCAAAAGACGATGGTGATGGTCGAGGGCGTGGCGACCAGCCTCAATCCCGAGATCAATTTGTGGGACGCGGCGGCCCCGTTCGTGCGCGAATGGATCCGCACCGAGCTTGGGCCCGAAGCGGCGGTGGCCGACCGGCTGGTCGAGGATTTTCGCACGCTCGCGCGGTTGCCCGAGCTGATCCGCAATATCGAGCGGCGCTTCCCCAACCCGCCGGGCGCGCCGCCTGAACCGCCCTTGCGCGAAATCGAGGTGGTGCGGATCGGCGGTGGGTGGCGCTATGTTGCAGTGTCGCTGGTGAGCATTGCGGCGAGTTTGGGGATCGGGTGGTTGCTGTGGGGGTAACGAGGCCCTCCCTGCAGCACTACGGCCCTTCCCCGGCGAAGGCCGGGGTCCAGTGGCGAAGGCCGAGGAAGCGAAGCGCTGGCGACGATAACGCCTGTGCCGCAGCTCGGCCCCGGCCTTTGCCGGGGAAAGATGCGTTCAACGGGTTCGACGCAGTATGAGCCTCTGGCTTGCCCTCCCCTCGCGCTATGCCGCGCTTAAGCCGCAGGCCGCGCGGTTAGCGCTTGCGCTGCTCGCGCTGTTGCTGGCCGCCACGTTGCTGGCGCTGACCAGCCCCGGCCCGCCGCCGGTCAGCCACGATCCCGCGGCCCGCGCGGAAAATCAGGCCGATGTCGTGCTGTACGAAACGATCGTGCAAGGGATTCGCGGCGGGGGCGATTATTATTCGGTGACCGCGCGGGCGCTCCGCAACGGCGATTACCCGATGCGGCCGTTCGTGACCTTCCGCTTGCCGACGCTGGCGGTGGTGCAGGCCGCTTTGCCGCGCAGCGTGACGATCGCGCTGCTCTATGCGCTGACGCTGGGCGTCCTGTTCGCCTGGTATCAGCGCTTGCGACCGGCCTTTGCGCGAACGCCGCCACGGCTGATCGCGATCGCGCTGCTGTGCGGCGGGTTGATCGCGTTCGTGCAGGGCGAGCTCGCCAGTTTCCATGAAGTGTGGGCGGGCTTGCTGATCGCGCTGTCGCTAGCGCTGCGGCGCGAGGACAAATGGATCGAGGCGGTCGCGATCGGGCTGATCGCGATGCTGATCCGCGAGACCGCGGCGCTGTATGTCGGTGTCATGGCGGTGCTGGCGTTTGCGGAAGGCAATCGCAAGGAAGCTATCGGCTGGGGGGTTACAGTGGCGGTCTTGGCGGTGGTGGTGGCGTTGCACGCGCATGCCGTTGCGGGCGTGGTGCGGCTGACCGATCCGGCATCGCCGGGTTGGGCCGGGTTGCTGGGCTTTGGCTTCTTTGTGAAGACGATGCAGTTGTCGACCGCGCTCGTGCTGGCACCCCTGTGGCTCGCCGCACCGCTCGTTGGCCTTGCTGTGTTCGGCTGGTCGGCGTGGAACAGTCCGCTCGCGCTGCGTGCGCTGGCGATGTTCGCGCTCTATGCCGCGTTACTCGGGCTGTTCGGGCGGACCGACACCTTCTATTGGGGGCTGATGATCGCCCCCACGCTCCTGATCGGCCTCGCCTTTGCGCCCGATGGCGTGCGCGACCTCGTCGCCGCCGCGCGCACACCGCGGCGGAAAATCACGATCACGCGGGTGACGCGCTGATATGACCAGGAAGATCCTGCTGATCGTCGGCGGTGGCATCGCGGCGTATAAAGCGTGCGAACTCATCCGCTTGTGCCGCAAGGCCGGGATTAAAGTGACCTGCGTGCTCACCGCCGGGGGCGCGCATTTCATCACGCCGATGACGCTGGCGGCCTTGTCGGAGCATCAGGTCTTCACCTCGCTGTGGGATTTGAAGGACGAGGCCGAGATGGGCCATATCCAGCTCAGCCGCGCGGCCGATCTGGTCGTCGTCGCGCCGGCCACCGCCGATCTGCTGGCAAAGATGGCGGCGGGGATCGCCGACGATCTCGCGACGACCTTACTGCTCGCGACCGACAAACCCGTACTCGCCGCGCCGGCGATGAACGTACGGATGTGGCAACATGCCGCAACGCGCCGCAATGTCGCGACGCTACGCGGCGACGGCGTGACCGTGCTCGAGCCTGACGACGGCGCAATGGCGTGCGGCGAGTTCGGGCCGGGGCGCTTGCCCGAACCGGCGGCGATTCTCGCGGCGATCGAGGCGGCGTTGGCCAAGTGACCGAAGTTACCGGGGAAAGTCCTGGTTCGATCCAGAACGAGCCGTCACCGCCACATCGCAACGCCGACGCCGGACCGATCGGGTCGCCGTTGCCGTGGATAGACTGGGTGCGCTTCCTAGCCGCGTTGGAGGTGTTTCTGTTCCATTTGCGGCTGTACGTGTTCAAACCATTCGAGACTTTCGCTCCAGCAAACAAAAATGCTGCGATAATGCTGTGGTTTGCGATAACCCATTTCGGTGGCGAGGCGGTGCTGATCTTTTTCGCGCTAAGCGGCTATCTCGTTGGTGGCGGGCTCATCCAACGCGTACGCAGTGGCGGCTTCAAACCCGGTGCCTATGCCATCGACCGCGCGACCCGACTGCTTGTCCCGTTTGTCCCAGCGCTGCTATGCGGCGTGGTGCTGCAAGGCGTACGGAGCGAGCCGATCGATCCGGGTGTTGTGATCGGTAATCTTGTTTCGTTGCAGGGCATTATCGTTCCGGTCCAACCCTATCTTGGCGTAGATTGGAGTCTTGCTTACGAATTCTGGTTTTATGTCCTTGGTGGGGCGCTGGCGGCTTGCTTGGTAACATCGCGGTACCGCGTGACCGCGATTGGATTGGCAGCGCTGTCGCTCTTGATCTTTTCGGTGCTTGATGCCGATTTGCTCTTTTGCTGGATCATCGGCGCACTCGTGTCGCAAATTAAGGTTCTGCGTGCTAACTACACGGGCATTCTGCTGGGATTGATCGTGTCGGGGTTAAGTCTGTTCCTCGCCAACGATTTGTTCGCCGGCATCCGAGTGCGACTGCAAATTCCGGTCGTGCCGATCGCGCTATGGCGAATCACGCTATCGGTCGGTGTATTATTGGTACTTCGCAATCTTGTCGCTATTCCGTGCCGCACCGTACGTGCCCGGCGGATCGAGGCGTTAGGCACCAGTCTCGCCGCGTTTTCGTACAGCCTCTATCTCATGCACATCCCGATTCTGACGGTATTGATGCTGCTCGGCCTCCGGGGAGGTCAAGATATCAGCGCAACGTCGCTATTCCAATATGGTTGCTCGATCCTGTTGGTTATGTTCGGCGCCTATGCATTTTATTTGGCGTTCGAACGCCATACCGACACAATCCGGCGTTGGAGCAAGAAACGTCTGGCGATATGAGTCTCGACGCCCACATCCTTGTAACTGCTGGGCCGACGCATGAGCCAATTGATCCGGTGCGCTATCTCGCCAATCGATCGTCGGGGAAGCAGGGGTTTGCGATTGCCGCCGCGCTGGCACGGCTAGGTGCGCGCGTTACGTTGATCGCCGGGCCAGTGTCGCTCGATACACCCGAGGGCGTGATGCGGATCGACGTCGAGACCGCGCTTGAGATGCAGGCCGCCGTTGCGGCCGCCCTTCCCGCCGATGCCGCCGTGATGGTCGCGGCGGTTGCCGACTGGCGCGTGGAAAGCGCCGGGCAGAAGATCAAGAAAGGCGCGGGCGGGCCACCAGTCCTGCGCCTCGTCGAGAATCCCGACATCCTCGCTGGCCTCGCGCGCAGCCCGTGCCGTCCACGCCTGCTGATCGGCTTCGCGGCGGAAACCGAACGCGTGATCGAGCATGCAACCACCAAGCGCGCGCGCAAAGGTATCGACTGGATCGTCGCCAATGACGTGTCCGGCGACGTGATGGGGGGCGCAGCGAACACGGTCCACATCGTCACCGCAAGCGGCGTCGAAAGCTGGGAGCGGATGGCAAAGGACGCGGTAGCGGCGCGGCTGGCCGAGCGGATTGCGGTAACCCTTGCGGCGAATCGGCAGCGCTAAAGCCCGTTCGACATCGCCATCAGACATTCTATATTGGCAGTATGCTCGCACCGATCACCATCGCGCTAAAGCGCTTGCCCAACGGCGTTGACCTACCCTTGCCCGCTTACGCGACCGATGGCGCTGCCGGGATGGACGTCGTCGCTGCTGAAGCCGCGACGCTCGCACCCGGTGCGCGTGCCGCGATCGCGACCGGTTTCGCAATCGCGATCCCGGCGGGTTACGAGGTGCAGGTCCGCCCGCGCTCGGGTCTTGCGCTTAAACACGGCATGACGTGCCTCAATACACCCGGCACGATCGACAGCGATTATCGTGGCGAGGTGAAGGTGATCCTGATCAACCTCGGCGCGGACCCGTTCGAGATTGCCCGCGGCGACCGGATCGCCCAACTCGTTCCGGCCCCGGTTCAACGCGCAGTACTGGACGTGGTCGCCTCGCTCGACGATACCGAGCGTGGGACAGGGGGGTTCGGATCGACGGGACGATGATAGCCTTTTTGCTTTTCCAGGCAGCGGCACCGCCCGCAGAGCCGCCCGCAGTGCCAATCGATTGGACGGCGCTCGCGCCAATCCCCTACACGAGTGCGCCTCAAATGACGCCGCACCTCACGGCTTTTGTCGGCATCGAAATCGCAGCGGGGCGTTGCACGCTGCCGAAACCCGCCGACGGTCATTATGTCGTAAAGGTCGATATCGCGACGCTGATCGGTGCTGATGGCATGATCCGCCAGACTGTGCCGCATGCGATCGCTTGCCCCACGGTTGAGCAATATGCCGCGGGTCTGGTGACCGGCTTCGCGCGCGGCAATCTCTCGGTGCGATCCGGCGCGAGCGACACGTGGTACCGTGCGACTATCACCTTCGACTGGCGCGGATGAGCCTTTCCGACTCGGTTCTGAGCGATGGCGAACTCGACCGCTACGCCCGCCATATCGTGCTGCGCGAAGTCGGCGGTGCAGGTCAGGCCAAGCTCCGCCGGGCGACCGTCGCGATCATCGGAGCAGGCGGGATCGGCTCCCCCGCGATCCAATATCTGGCAGCAGCGGGAATCGGACGGCTGATGCTGATCGACGACGATAGTGTTGATTTGTCCAACCTGCAGCGTCAGACGCTGTTTGGAGACGCGGATATCGGCGCGTCAAAAGTAGCCGCTGCGGCATCGAGTGCCACCCGAATCAACCCGCATGTCACGTTGGATCTTCACGCTGAACGCCTCACGCCCGACAATGCTGCTGACCTGATCGCAGGGTCGGACGTCGTGTTGGATGGCACCGATAGTTTCGCGACACGGCTTGCGGTCGCCGACGCGGCGCAGCGCCTGCGCATCCCGCTGGTCTCAGCGGCGGTCGGGCAGTTTGAGGGGCAACTTGGGGTGTTCCGCGGCTGGGAGGCAGACAAGCCGTGCTATCGCTGCTTAGTCGGCAACGTCGCCGATGCCGCGGGAGACAGCTGTGCCGATCTCGGCGTGCTTGGCGCGATGACCGGCGTGTTGGGCAGCCTCGCCGCGCTGGAGGCGATGCGCGCGATCATCGGCTTTGGCGACGATAGCGCGGGCAAGCTGTTGCTAGTCGACGCGCTCGCGTTTCGGTTTCGGACGATCGCGTTGCCGAAGGACCCGGGGTGTGCGGAGTGCGGTTAGCGTAACCTTAAGGGAAGCTCGCTACGACCGCGCTATGAAACCCGCGCGCATTCTTATCATCTTCGGTACTCGGCCCGAGGCGATCAAGCTCTTCCCGGTAGTCGCGGCCTTAAAGACTATGCCCGAGCTCGATGTCCGCACCTGCGTCACCGCGCAACACCGCGGGCTGCTCGATCAGGTGCTCAGCATTGCGGGCCTAACGCCCGATATCGATCTCGATTTGATGGAGCCGGGCCAATCGCTCGACCGGCTGACCGCGCGGCTGCTCACGGGTTTGGGCGACGTGATGGATGCCGAGCGGCCCGGCCGCGTCATCGTCCAAGGCGATACCGCGACCGCGATGGTTGGCGCGCTCGCGGCCTATTACCGCAAGGTACCGGTCAGCCATGTCGAGGCAGGGCTTCGCTCGGGCGACATCTATCAGCCCTGGCCCGAGGAAGTGAACCGCCGCATCGTCGCCTCGATCGCCGACCAGCATTTCGCGCCGACCGAGACAGCGGCCGAGGCGCTGCGCTGCGAGAATATCGACCCCGCCACGATCCATGTCACGGGCAACACCGTGATCGACGCGCTGCATGCAACGCGCACCAAGCTCGATGCCAATCCGTCACTCGCCGCCGGTTTGGACGAGATTGCCGCGCGCTTCGCGGGAAAACGGATCGTGCTGGTCACCACCCACCGGCGCGAGAATTTCGGCGGGGGAATGGACAATATCGCGCACGCCCTTGGCCGGATCGCGGCGCGCGACGATGTCGCGATCCTGTTTCCGGTGCACCCCAACCCCAATGTCGTCGAAGCGATGGAGCGCGTGCTCGGCGCGCAAGCCAATATCGCACGGATCGAACCGCTCGATTATCCGCACTTCATTCGTGCGCTCGGGCTGTGCCACCTCGCGCTGACCGATTCCGGCGGGGTGCAGGAGGAAGCGCCCGCGCTCGCCAAGCCAGTGCTTGTGATGCGCGAGACGACCGAGCGCCCGGAAGGGGTAGTCGCAGGGACGGCCAAGTTAATCGGCACCGACCCCAACCGGATCGTCGCCGAAGTCAACACGCTACTCGACGACCCCGCCGCTTACGCCGCGATGGCGCGTGCGCACAATCCGTTCGGCGATGGCCATGCAAGCGAACGGATTGCGCGTGTGGTGGTTGACAGCTTCTAACCTTTTGCAGAAATTCCGCGCCTTTTTATTTTCGTTTTCCGTGCGCCAGTACCCGTATTGTAGCGCGACAATCTGGGTAAGAAGCGCGTCAATCAGGATGAGAACTGATTGTC
>NZ_JBBATX010000092.1:0-3670 GCF_040398505.1 Sphingomonas sp.
TGGTGCCGGTTGCAGGAATCGAACCCGCGACATCCAGTTTACAAAACTGGAGCTCTACCAACTGAGCTAAACCGGCCCGTTCGCGCTAAATGCGTCAGGATATGCCAAAGGTCCAGCCCTCGGTGCGCGCAATTTGCGGGGTGAGCGCTGGCGGGTGCCATAATTCGGCGCGAGCGGCGTTGGCGCGGAGCCATGCGGCGGTCAAAATCGCGTCGGTCGCGTGATCGCTATAGCGCACAAGCGGGCGGTGCGGCGTGCTGCCGAGTGCGGCGAGCGCGGCATCGAGCGTGTCCGCATCGCGCAGCTTGCTCAGCCCCTTGCGCAGACCGGCGGCGCGCGCGGCGATCGTGGTGTAGATCTCGACGATGCACGCCCCCGATGTGGGTGCGGCATCGAACGGCCAGACCGGGATATCATGGCCGAGATGATGGAGCAGGCGCATCCCCGCGAAGCTCGCTTTGGCGACTTGCGCCGCGCCGATCGCGTCATAGACGGTCGAGGGCTTGCCGAAACCGGCGGCATTATGGTGCGCTTCGCACCGCCGGAAATGCAGGAAATCGGCTTTGCTCCCGTCGGCCGCGCCGAGATAGAAATGCGTGCCACGCCGCGCCGCGAGGAACGATGCCGCGCCGAAATCGGCATCGGGGGTGCGGGCATCGACATAGGCCCAGAAGGCGCGGGCGGTGGCGGGCGTCGCCTCGCCCGGAAGATATGCGCCGCGCAGGACGTGCGGCGGCGCAAAGCTGAAATCGAACCCGACCAGCATCGGCTCTTCGGCACGATCGCGCAGCCAGTGCAGGATTTCGCCGCGTGACCAGATCTTGTGCGGCGGCTCGATCAGCGTTGGCGCGTGGTCGCCCGCCTCGCATACCGCCAGCGCAATCCCCGGATGCCGCGCGCCCTTCGCGCCCGACCAGTCGATCGCGGCGAAGCGGGTGAAGTGGCTTGGAATCATGCTACGCTCTCTCGATGGAATTCGAATGGAACGATACAAAATGCGAGTCCAATATCGCGAAGCACGGAATCGATTTCGTCCGCGCGATCACCATCTGGCGCGGCGATGTCCTTGATCCTGCCGCGACCCGACAGATGCCGACCGAAACCCGTCTGGCCGCGCTAGGGACGATTGGCGATGACGATCTGGTGATTTGCGTGGTATATACATTACGGCAAGGCTTCCGCAGGATTATCAGCGCACGGCGAGCGAGACGGAATGAGCGACGGTATTACCAGGATCAGTTTGGACACGACCAATGATGGCGATCGGACCGATTGGTCGCGTCTTCGCGCCTTGAGCGAGGCTGATATCGCGACGGCGATTACCGAGGACGACGATACGTTCGAAGTCGAGGCGAGCACCTCCTCGGGGTCAGGCGTGCGATATGTTCTGTACCGATCGGTGGACGGTGGCTGGCACTGGGTCCTCAAAGATCGTGATGGAGCGCATCTTGCCATAAGCGCAACCGCTTTCGCCTCCAAAGAAGCGACGGCCCGCGCGATCGACGCGCTGCGTTCGCAATTGCTGACCGGTGACGTGAAGGCCGCTTAAGCCTCCCCTTTCAAACTCGCCCACCACGCCATCCGCTCGGCGATGCGTTTCTCCATCCCGCGCTCGGTCGGGGTGTAGAAGGTCTGCGGCTCCATCTCGGCGGGCCAGTAATTCGCGCCCGAAAAGCCATGTTCGGTGTCGAGATCATAGGCATAGCCCTTGCCATAGCCGATGTCCTTCATCAGCTTGGTCGGCGCGTTGAGGATGTTTTCGGGCGGCATCAGCGATCCCGTTTCGCGCGCCGATTTCCAGGCGGCCTTCTGCGCCTTGTACGCGGCGTTCGATTTGGGCGCGGTGGCGAGGTAGAGGCAGGCCTGCGCCAGCGCGAGTTCGCCCTCGGGGCTGCCGAGGAAATCATAGGCGTCCTTGGCGGCGAGGCATTGCACGAGCGCATTGGGGTCGGCGAGGCCGATATCCTCGCTCGCCATCCGCACCATCCGGCGCAGCAGATAGAGCGGTTCTTCGCCCGCGGTCAGCATCCGCGCGAGATAATAGAGCGCGGCTTGCGGGTCCGATCCGCGCACCGCTTTGTGCAGCGCGCTGATCAGGTTGTAATGCCCCTCGCGGTCCTTGTCGTAGACCGCGACGCGGCGTTGCAGGAAGGCCGAGAGCGCGGCGGGATCGAGCGGTTCGGGCAGATCGACCGCGAACAGCGTCTCGGCCTGATTGAGCAGGAAGCGACCGTCGCCATCGGCGCTGGCGATGATCGCATCGCGCGCCGCGGGGGTGAGGGGGAGGGGGCGGCCCTCGGTCGCCTCGGCGCGGTCGAGCAACTGGCCCAAGGCGGCATGATCGAGCCGGTGGAGAATCAGCACTTGCGCACGGCTGAGCACGGCGGCGTTGAGTTCGAACGACGGGTTTTCGGTGGTCGCGCCGACCAGCGTTACCGTCCCATCCTCGACATAAGGCAGGAAGCTGTCCTGTTGCGCGCGGTTGAAGCGGTGGATTTCGTCGACGAACAGCAAGGTGCGTTTGCCGATCCGGGCGTGTTCGCGTGCTTCGGCGAACGCCTTTTTGAGGTCGGCGACGCCCGAAAACACCGCCGAGATCGCCATGAAGCGCAATCCCACCGCATCGGCGAGCAGCCGCGCGATCGTCGTCTTGCCCGTGCCCGGCGGACCCCACAGGATCATCGACGATAACCGCCCCGCCGCGACCATCCGCCCGATCGCGCCTTCGGGGCCGGTGATGTGATCCTGCCCGACCACCTCGGCGAGCGTGCGCGGACGCAGCCGATCGGCGAGCGGCGCGGTTGCGCGCGGCTGATCGGGGGCAGGGGGATCGAAGGTTGCGAAGAGATCGGGCATTCGAGAGAGATAGGGGGTGCGGTGACGTGGGGCCAGCCCATAGCCCGTGGCCACCACCCCGGCGAAGGCCGGGGCCCAGTAGCGCGACTTCGGATTGGCAGGGCAGCGCTCGACTCTCTCGGCCGTCTCAACTGGGCCCCGGCCTTCGCCGGGGTGGAAACGCGCTTTTAAAATAGTCAAAAGATATATCTTAAAACGCTTGAGCAAAGATATATCTTAGCGCCATCGTGTTATAAAAAGGGAACGATATGTTTGTATTTGTAGAACGCAGCGGCCGTGGCTGTCATCCGGGCCGGATGGGCATGATGCGTGGCGGTTTCGGGCATCGCGGCTTCGGTCGTGGTCGCGATGACGCTGGCCGTGGCGGAGAAGGCCGTGATGGCGGGGGACGCGGCCCGCGCGGGCGGCGGATGTTCGACAGCGGCGAGCTGCGGCTCGTCCTGCTCAAGCTGATCGCCGACGAACCGCGCCACGGCTATGATCTGATCCGTCAGGTCGAAGAGCTGACCGGGGGTGCCTATGCGCCGAGCCCGGGGGTGGTCTATCCGACGCTCACCTTGCTCGACGATATGGGGTTGATCGAGGCGCGCCAGGCCGAGGGTGCCAAGAAGCTGTTCGCGGTGACCGACGCAGGCACGGCGCAGCTCGCCGAACAGGCCGAGCTGGTCGCCGCGTTGATGGCGCGGCTTGCCGATGTCGGGGCCGAACGGGCGCGGACCGACAGCGCATCGGTCCGCCGCGCGATGGGCAATTTGCGCGAAGTGCTGATCCACCGGCTGCGGCATGAGGAGGTCGCGAAGGAAACGCTGCACGA
>NZ_JBBATX010000092.1:3770-7134 GCF_040398505.1 Sphingomonas sp.
CGCTGGACGTGCGGATCGACGCGACCTCGCCAGAACAGCTCGACGGGCTTAAGGGCGCGGTTGCCCGTCACGTCGATCGCTTCGCGTTTCGCGAGGCGCCGCTGGCCTATGACTGGGAATAGCGGCTCCCCTCCCTGACAGGGAGGGGAGGCATCAGGTGCCGCCGCCCGGCGCCCGCCGCTCCAGTACCCGCAAATAGGTATCGAGCACGACCTGGTTGATCCGGTCCCACTGATACGTCTCGGCCTCGGCATGGCCCGCTGCCCCGGCCGCAGTCCGGAAGGCATCGTCTTCGCAAAAGCGCTGCAAAGCATCGGCATAGCCCGCAATGTCGGTCGGCGGGACGATCAAGCCGGTCACGCCGTCGTCGATCAGCCCGACCGCGCCGCTCGCGCGCGCCGCGACGACCGGGACACCCGCTGCCATCGCCTCCAGCGTGACGTTGCCGAAGGTTTCGGTCAGGCTCGGGTTGAAAAACACGTCCATCGAGGCGACCGCGCGGCCAAGATCGTCGCCGGTCAGGAACCCCGCGAAGACCGCATCGGGCACATGGTGCGCGAACCAGTCCTTGGCCGGGCCTTCGCCGACGACGAAGGTGCGATGCTTCACGCCGCGCGCGTCGAGCGCGCGGATCGCCTGCGCAAACACGTCGAGGCCCTTTTCCTTGACCAGCCGCCCGAGAAACCCAACGAGGATCTCGTCATCGCCAATCCCCAGGCTGCGCCGCCACGCCAGATCGCGCCGCGCGGGGGTGAAGCGTGCATGGTTCACCCCGCGCGACCAGCGCGTGACCGGCGTCTGCACGCCCCAGTCGCGCAGGATTTCGCCCATCATCTGACTGGGGGCGAGGACTTCGTCGACCCGGCTGTAAAAGCGCTTCTGGATGTTGATCATCGGGCGGACGAGGAAGCCGAGACCGTAATACTGCATGTAGGTTTCGAAGCGCGTATGGTACGAGGCGACACTCGCGATGCCATGCGCCTCGGCATAGTTCAGCGCCTTGTGGCCAAGCCGATCGGGCGCCGAGACATGGATCATGTTGGGCGCGAACGCGTCGAGATCGCGGCGCACGCGGTGCCCCATGCCGCGCGTCAGCTTATATTCGCCGCGCAGCGGGATCTTGAGCGACGGGGCGCTGACCAGGTCGCCGGTCGGCGGGAAGGCCGGCGTCCGGCTGGTCGGCGCATAGATCCGCACCTTCACACCGCGGCTGAGCAAATGCCCGACGAGGAGGTTGAGGGTCTGGTTCGCGCCGTCCCGCGTATAATTATAGTTGCCGCTGAAAAGTGCCACGCGGAGGTCGGAAGCTTGCATCGGGGTCGCCATAGCGAAGCGGGAGGGCTGTGACTATCTCCCGCAACTTTTCTCGCCTCTCTGCTAACAACGGGTGATGGTTCTAATTCTCCCTCCCGCCTTCGCGGGAGGGTAGGGGAGGGTTTTCTTCTTTCTTCTTGTTCTTCCTTCGTTCTTAAAATAAGCTTGCCACATGTACCCAGTCCGCCGCCAGATGATCCCCCACGCCGCGCGCCTTCGCCGTGAGCGGAGGGATGTTGAGAATGCAATCTGGCAGGCGACCAGGAACCGCCAGTGCGACGGGTTCAAGTTCCGGTTTCAAGCGACCATCGGCGCGTTCGTCGTCGATTTCCTGTGCGTCGAAGCAAGGTTGATCGTCGAACTCGACGGCGCCCGGCATAACGAGGCGACGGATTCCTCTCGTACGCGCTTCTTGGAGGCGAGGGGGTATCGCGTGCTTCGCTTCTGGAACGGCGACGTCGTCGAGAACCGCGACGGCGTGCTGGAGGCAATTCGCCTGGCACTTGCCGCTCGCATGGCGGAAAGAAGAAGACCCTCCCCTAACCCCTCCCGCGAAAGCGGGAGGGGAATTAGATAGACGCTCACCACATGGCCAAACCCCAAAAACGCTACGTCTGTCAGGCTTGCGGCTCGGTGTCGCACCGCTGGGCCGGGCAATGCGCCGATTGCGCCGCGTGGAACACGCTGGTCGAGGAGGCCGGGGCGACCGTCACGCCGTTTCAGGCCAAGCATAATCTCCAGTCCGGCGGGCGGACGATGCAATTGGTCGGGCTTGATGCCGAAATCAGTCTGCCCGAGCGGATGCCGTCGGGAATCGCCGAGTTTGACCGGGCATTGGGCGGCGGGTTCGTCGAGGGATCGGCGACCTTGATCGGTGGCGATCCGGGGATCGGCAAGTCGACCTTGTTGCTGCAGGCCGCCGCCAAGATGGCGCTGGCCGGGCTGCCGGTCGCCTATGTCTCGGGCGAGGAAGCGGCCGATCAGGTGCGGCTGCGCGCGCGGCGGCTCGGGCTGGGACATGCCCCGGTGATGCTCGCGGCGGCGACCTCGACGCGCGATATCCTCACCACGCTGGGCAAGGGCACGCCGCCTGCCTTGCTCGTGATCGATTCGATCCAGACGATGCACAGCGATCTGATCGAGGGCGCGCCCGGCACCGTCAGCCAGGTGCGCGCGTCGGCGCAGGAACTGATCCGCTTCGCCAAGGAACGCGGCACGGCGGTGGTGCTGGTCGGGCACGTCACCAAGGATGGCAGCATCGCGGGGCCGCGCGTGCTCGAACATATGGTCGATACCGTGCTGAGCTTCGAAGGCGAGCGCAGCCACCAATATCGCATCCTGCGCGCGATCAAGAACCGCTTCGGCGGCACTGACGAGATCGGCGTGTTCGCGATGGTGGCGGAGGGTTTGGCCGAAGTTTTAAATCCTTCCGCCTTGTTCCTGACGCAGCGTGAGCAAGGCGTGACGGGCACCACGGTGTTCCCCGCGCTTGAGGGGACGCGACCGGTGCTGGTCGAGATTCAGGCGCTGGTCGTACGGCTGGCGAGCGGCGCGACCCCGCGGCGCGCAGTGGTCGGCTGGGACAGCGGGCGACTCGCAATGGTGCTCGCGGTGCTCGAGGCGCGCTGCGGGCTCAGCTTCTCGTCGAGCGAAGTCTATCTCAATATCGCGGGCGGATACCGCGTGCAGGACCCTGCCGCCGATCTGGCGGTGGCGGCGGCGCTGGTGTCGGCGTTGTCGGAACGGCCGGTCGCGGCCGACGCGGTGGTGTTCGGCGAACTTGCCTTGTCGGGCGAAATCCGCCCGGTCGCGCACGGGGCGCTGCGGCTGAAGGAAGCGGGGAAACTGGGGTTCGAACGCGCGCTGGTGCCGGCGGCGGTGGCGGACGACAAAAGCGGGCTGACGCTCACCGGGTTCAGGACGCTCGGCGGCTTTGTCGACCATATGCTGGGGCGCTGACGATGCGCACGCGGCTGAGCGTGTGCCGCCGCAAGCGGGTGTTTGCGAGCGAGGAGGAAGCGCGCGCGGCGGTCGTCGGGGAGGCCGTGCT
>NZ_JBBATX010000092.1:7234-10494 GCF_040398505.1 Sphingomonas sp.
CCCTCTCGACCTCGCCGTCCCACTCGCATAAGACGCGCGCCCATGAACCTCACCGCGCTCGATATCCTTGTCCTGCTTGCCGTCGGCGGCGCGGCGACGCTTGGCATCGTGCGCGGGTTCGTCACCGAAGTGCTGTCGTTGTTCGCGTGGGTCGGGATCGTGTTCGCGCTGAAGCTGTTCCACGTGCCGTTGACGCATGCGCTGACCGGCGTGGTCGGCACGACAACGGGCGCGGCGGTGCTGGCCTTCGCGATCCTGTCGGGCGGGACCTATTTCGGCGGGCGGATGGTCGCCAACGCAATCGGTGCGCGCACGCGCGATTCGGTGCTCGGTCCGGTCGATCGTGCGCTCGGCTTCGTCTTTGGCGCGCTCAAAGGTCTGATTCTAGCAAGCCTCGCGTTCCTGCTCGTCGTGCTGATGACCGACACGGTACGCGGCGGCCCGACGCACCGGCCCGAATGGCTGACCTCGGCGCGCGTCTATCCGCTGCTCAACGAAACCAGCGCCGCGATCGCCGACTTTGTCGACCGCCGTCGCAAGGGCAAGCCGGTGTTCGGAAAAGCAGACACGGCGCGTGATTTGGGGAATATGAGCGAGGCGTCTTCTTCCTCCCCTCCCTGAAAGGGAGGGGCTGGGGGTCGGTCGGCCCGTTATCAAGCGCTGTGGTTGCCCCATACCCACCCACCCTCGACCCCTTTCTTGCAGGGAGGGGAGAACAAGCATGGGGTGACGAACGGCCGTCAGGCCCCTACATCGCCCCCATGAACGCGCCGCTCTACAATACCGAAATCCTCCGGCTCGCCGCGACGATCCCGCATCATGCCCGCCTGCCCGATGCGATGGGCTCCTCCGAAAAGCGTTCACCAATCTGCGGCAGCCGGGTGACGGTGGACATCAACACCGATGCCGAAGGCCGCGTTTCCGAGCTCGGCCTGCTGGTCCGCGCGTGCGCACTCGGGCAGGCGTCGGCGTCGCTCCTGGGCGCGGCAGTGATCGGCAAGACCCCCGCTGAAATCGCCGCCGCGCGCGATCAGCTTGCGGCGTGGCTGGGCGGCACCGGGCCATTGCCCGATTGGCCCGGTTTCGCGCTCTTCACCCCTGTGCTGCCGCACAGCGCGCGGCACGCCTCGATCCGGCTCGCCTTCGAAGCAGCGGCCGAAGCCGCCGCTGCCGCCGCCGCAAAGGTGCCTGCATGAGCGAGTCGTGGCTGCGCGACGGCGTTGTCCTCGGCGGGTTCGCGCTTGTCTTCGTACTGATCTTCCGCCGCCTCGGGCTCGGCGCGACGCTCGGCTATCTCGTCGCGGGCGCGGTGGTCGGGCCGCACGTGCTGCGGCTGGTTGGCGATGCCGAATCGATGATCGGCGTTGCTGAACTCGGCATTACCTTGCTGCTGTTCATCGTCGGGCTCGAGCTCAATCCGACGCGGCTCTGGGCGCTGAAGAAGGAAATCTTCGGGCTCGGCCTGCTGCAAGTGATTGCCTGCGGAATCGCGGTGACGGGCGTGGTCTATCTCGGGACGCATTTCTCGCTCGCGGCGGCGCTGGTGCTGGGGTTGCCGCTTGCTTTGTCGTCGACCGCGCAGGTGCTGCCGATGCTGCAATCGGCCGGGCGACTGCGGACGCCGTTTGGCGAGCGCGCTTTCTCGATCCTGTTGTTCCAGGATCTGTCGATCGTGCCGTTGATCACGCTGGTCGCGGTGCTGTCGCGCAATCCGGCCGATGCGGGTGGTCCGCCGGGCTGGCTGCTGTTCCTCTATACCGTCGGGGCGATTGGCGGGCTGGTGCTGGCGGGGCGCTTCCTGTTGCGCCCGTTGTTCCGCATCATCGGCAACCTCGGCGAGCGCGAGATGTTCGTGTTTGCCGCGCTGTTCACCGTGATCGGGGCGGCGGCGATCATGGAAGCGCTCGGCCTCTCCACCGCGCTCGGCGCGTTCGTGGCGGGCGTGATGCTGGCCGACAGCCCGTACCGGCACGAGCTTGAGGCCGATGTCGAGCCGTTCCGTTCGATCCTGCTCGGGCTGTTCTTCGTCGCGGTCGGGATGATGCTCGATCTGAACGCGATCGCCGAGCGGCCGTTGTTCGTGATCGGCATGGCGCTCGCGCTCATTGCGACCAAGGCGGTGATCATCTTCGGCATCGGCATGGCGTTCAAGATGACGTGGCGCAGCGCGCTCGCTTTGGGTCTGCTGCTGAGCCAGGGCGGCGAGTTCGGCTTCGTCCTGTTCGCGCAAGCGCAGCGCGCGATGCTGATCGAACCGCAAGCCGCCAGCCTGTTCGGCGCGATCGTCACGCTGTCGATGGTGACCACGCCGTTCCTGATGATGATCACGCAGCGCATCCGCGCCGAGCCGATCAAGCAGGGCGACCGCGAGGGGCCGAAGGCCGACGGATCGAACGCGCTGATCGTCGGCTATGGGCGTTTCGGGCAGACGGTTGCGCAAATGCTGATCGCGCAAGGCGTGCCGGTGACGCTGATCGACACCGATATTGAGATGATCGATGTGGCGTCCGACTTTGGCGCGAAAGTCTATTATGGCGACGGCACGCGGATGGATTTGCTGCGGCAGGCCGGCGCGGGCGAGGCGGAATTGATTATGTTCTGCATGGACGGCGACCAGCTCTCGCCCGAGCTGATCGAGGGCGTGCATGAGGCGTTCCCGCACGCCTCGATCTTCGTGCGCGCGTATGACCGGCGCGCGGTGATCAAGCTGAAGGGCGCACCGCTCGACGGGGTGGTGCGCGAAGTGCTCGAATCGGCGGTGAAAATGGCGCGGATGGCGCTCAAGAGCCTCGGCGTCGAGGACATGGAAATCGATCGCACCGAGGATCTGTATCGCGGTCGCGACAAGGAACGCCTGCGCGCGCAAGTCGAAGCGGGCGACATTCGCGCGGCGCGCAACATCATTATCACGCAGCCCGAACGCGGCGGGCTGGCCGAGGAGCAGACGGGATGAACTGGATCGCGATTCTGGCGGCGCTGTCGGGCGCGCTGGCGGTCGGCGCGGGCGCGTTCGGCGCGCACGGCGCGAGCGGGCAAGCGCAGGAGTGGCTCAAGACCGGCGCGCACTATCAGCTGATCCACGCGGTGGCGGCGCTGGTCGCGCTGCGGATGGAGGCGCGCGGATCGGCGTGGCTGTTCATCGGCGGCGGGGCGGTGTTTGCGGGGACGCTGTATTTGATGGCGCTGGGCGCGCCGCGCTGGTTCGGGGCGATTACGCCGATTGGCGGGGCGATGCTGATTGGCGGGTGGTTATGGCTGGC
>NZ_JBBATX010000093.1:0-10141 GCF_040398505.1 Sphingomonas sp.
GGCGCGAAGACGCGAGTCATCCCGCACCAAATGCTCGACGACCATTCCCCGTGGCAAGCGGTGCCGATCGCGCACGATGGCGGCACGATCGGGTGGCACGGCAATGCCTTGCTGGCGCGCAAGGGCTGCGCAGTCGACGCCAGCGCGGCCGTGCATTTGCCCGCGCTCGAGCCACGTGGCGCGATCCGCGCCGATCTCGTGGTGCATTCGGCACCGATCCGGGTCGTGGGGATGCACCTCGATTTGTCGGGGCTCTGGCGGCGGCGGCAAGCGCGTGCGATCCTGGCGCATGTCGATTCGTGCGCTGCCAGTCTGCCGACCGTGTTGATGGGCGATTTCAACGAATGGACGCGCAGTGCCGGGTGCTTGCGCGATTTCGGGCGCGACTTTGACAACGTGCCGACCGGACCGAGCTTCCACGCACGACGGCCGATCGGCCGGCTCGACCGCATTTTCACGCGCGGCTTTCGCGTGCTCGACTGCGGCGTCCATGCCAGCCCTGCCGCACGGCGCGCCTCGGATCATTTGCCGATCTGGGCGGTGCTGGAGCCGCTATGATGGCCCGGCTGTGACGCAACGCCCGTGACGCGCGAGAAGGAACTCCGCCTTGCACTCGTCTGCTATGGCGGGATCAGCCTGGCCGTTTACATGCACGGCATCACCAAGGAAATCTGGCGGCTGGCGCGCGCCAGTCGGGCGTTCCATGCCGGAACCGCTCCGGCGGAGGATAGCCCGGACGTGTACCGCGCGCTTTTCGAAGAAATCGAAGCGGAAACCGGCCTCAAACTGCGCGTCCTCGTCGATATTATCGCGGGCGCAAGCGCCGGGGGAATCAACGGCGTTTTCCTCGCGCAAGCGATCAGCACCGGACAGAGCCTCGAACCGTTGACCGATCTGTGGCTCGATTCGGCGGATATCGAGGCGCTGATCGATCCCAAACAAGCGCCGAGCCATCGTTTTTCCAAGGCCTGGGCGCTCCCGCTGGCGTGGATGGCGGCGCGGCGCGACACGATCGATGCGACGGTCGAACCCGGCGCGCGCGAGGAAGTCCGCGCCAAGCTCTCGCATTTTATCCGCTCACGCTGGTTCGAGCCGCCGTTCGGGGGCGAGCTTTTCACGGGCATGATCCTCGACGCGCTCGCTGCGATGGCCGCCGCCCCGCGCGAACCGCGGCTGTTGCCCGACGGGCAACCGCTCGATCTGTTCGTGACCGTCACCGATTTCCGCGGTCATCCCGAACGCCTCACGCTCAATTCCCCGCCCGAAGTGGTCGAGATCGAACATCGCGTGATCGTGCCGTTCAGCGATCACGGGCTGACCAGCGAGACGCTTGCGCACCCGGCGGAGCTTGCCTTTGCGGCGCGCGCGACGTCGAGCTTTCCCGGTGCCTTCCCGCCCTTCATGGTCGGCGAGCTCGACCGCGTGCTGGCCGAACGCAAAGAATCCTGGGCGAATCGCGCGGCCTTCCTCAAACGCGTTCTGCCGCGCCAGTTCGCCGCGAACGCCGCCGAGGGCGCGGTGCTGATCGATGGCTCGGTGCTCAACAATGCGCCCTTCCGTCCGGCGATCGAGGCGCTGCGCGAACGCCCCGCACGCCGCCAGGTCGACCGGCGCTTCGTCTATATCGATCCGCACCCCGGCGGCTCGATCCACTTCGGCGCGCACGACGCAAAGCCCCCCGGCTTCTTTCAGACGATCATCGGTGCGATTTCCGAACTCCCCCGTGAGCAACCGATCCGCGACAATCTGGAGGAGATCGCCGAACGCTCGCGCCAGATCGAACGGATGCGTGCGATCATCGCCGGGATCCGCCCCGAGGTCGAAAAACAGGTCGAGGCGCTGTTCGGCTATACGCTGTTCCTCGATTCGCCGACGCAAGCGCGGCTGACGACCTGGCGGCAACGCGCGCAAGCGGCAGCAGCGAAAAGCGCGGGCTATGGCTATGCCGCCTATGGCCATTTGAAGATCACCGGCGTGGTCGAGACGATCACCGATCTGCTGCATCATGCCGGCGGTGAACCGGGGCCGCAGCGCTGGCGCGGGATTCGGGCGCACATCGCGGACGCCGTGACTGAGCGCGGGTTTGACGACATGACGCCAAGCTTTTCCGGCGGCGCGAGCGCCACGACGATCGCCTTCCTGCGCACCTTCGACCTCGGCTTCCGCTTGCGCCGCCTGCGCTTGCTCGCGCGGCGAATCACCGATTTGGAGGGCGATCAGCCCGAAGCCGAACTCGCGCCGATCCGCGACGCGATCTATGCGAGCCTGGCGGACTATCTCGAGTGCAAGCGCACCGAGCGCTACACGCATTTGCGCAAGGACGTGCGGCTGCTGCGCGGGGATGCCGGGCCGTTGCTCGACAAGCTTGGCGCGGCGATGGACCTGAAGACGCTCGACCAGCGCACCGAGGCGCGGCTCGCCATCGCCTTTTCTGGCCTGGAACGGGAGGTAAAACGGACGATCCTGCTGAGCTATCTCGGTTTTCCGTATTTCGACGTCGCCACCTTGCCGCTATTGCAAGGCGACGGGCTCGACGAATTCGATGCGATCAAAGTCGACCGCATCGCCCCCGACGATGCCATCAGCATCCGTAGCGGGGGCGCTGCGGCGACGCTGAAAGGGATTCAGTTCAACAGCTTCGGCGCGTTCTTCAGCCGCGCGTATCGCGAGAATGACTATCTGTGGGGCCGCCTCCATGGGGCCGAACGGATGGTCGACATCGTGCTCTCCGCGCTCGATCCGACGATGCGGTTGAAACCCGGCCGCACCGCCGAGATCAAACGCGCGGCATTCCGCGCCATCCTTGAGGAGGAAGCGCCGAAGCTGACGATGATTCCGGGCCTGTTCGAGACGTTGCGGCGGGAGATTGGCTAGCTATGTCCTCCCCTCCCTGGAAGGGAGGGGCTGGGGGTGGGTCGGAGTGGAGAGGGCTTTCCGTCGCCCATACCAACCCACCCCTCAATCCCCTCCCTTCCAGGGAGGGGAGGAGCAGGCTGGCAATCGTATCGCGATCGCACTAACCTCGCCTGATGCAATTTCTGAAAATCCTGTTCTGGTGCCTGCTCGCCTTCATCGCGGCGATCTTTACGCTGGGGAATTGGACCAGCGTGACGATCCATTTGTGGGGCGGGATGGAGGCGCTGATCAACTTGCCGCTGCTGCTGCTGCTGACCTTCCTCGCCGGGCTCGTCCCGACGCTGGCATGGCATTCGACGCTGCGCTGGAGGATGCGCAACCGGCTGGCAACGGCGGAACGCACGCTCAACGACCTGCGCAGCGCCCTTGCGCCGCCGACACCGTCGCTGCAGAGCGCTACCGCCTTATCCCCCGATCCGGTCGGCACGCCCGCACCACCGGCAGACCCGGCATGAACAACCGCCTGTTCGTCGCGCTCGACACACCCGATCTCGCCAAGGCGCGCACGCTCGCCACCAAGGTCCGCTACCATGTCGGCGGGATCAAACTGGGCCTCGAATTCTTCATGGCGAACGGGCGCAGCGGCGTGCGCGACATGGCGGAACTCGGCTTGCCGATCTTCCTCGACCTGAAACTGCACGACATCCCCAACACCGTCGCCAAGGCGATCATGGCGTTGCGCGGACTCGATCCGGCGATCCTCACCGTCCACGCTGCGGGCGGCCGCGCGATGCTTGAGGATGCCAAGGCCGCCGCCCCGCTTGGCACCAAGGTCGTTGCGGTAACGACGCTGACCAGCCTCGATGGCAGCGACCTGAAATCGATCGGGTGCGTGAACAGCGCGCAGGATCAGGTGCTCCGCCTGACCGAATTGGCGAAGGATGCCGGCGTCGACGGCGTCGTTTGTTCGGGCGAGGAAGTCGCCGCCGCGCACAAATTCTGGCCCAAGGGCTTCTTCGTCGTCCCCGGCGTCCGTCCAGCGAATGGCGCGGTCGGTGACCAGAAGCGCGTCGTCACCCCGCGCGCCGCGCTCGACGCGGGGGCGTCAATCCTCGTCATCGGCCGCCCGATCACGCAAGCGGCCGATCCGGATGTGGCGGCGCGCGAGATCGAAGCGACGCTCTGACCGGCTCCACCCCGGCGAAGGCCGGGGCCCAGTCGCGATGGCTCAGGTAACCGAGCGCCTCGCTCTCAATTTCTCGTCCCGCAACTGGGCCCCGGCCTCCGCCGGGGTGGAGCTGTAAGCGCAGCGCACCTTGCGTTCGTGCAGCCAAAGCGCAAGGAAGCCCCATGCCCCCAACCGCGAAAATCTGTGGTCTCTCCACCCCCGAAACGCTCGACGCCGCGCTTGCCGGCGGGGCGAGTCATGTCGGGCTGGTGTTTTTCGCCCCCTCGCCGCGCAATCTCTCGCCGACCCGTGCCGCGCAACTCGCCGCGCGCGTGCCCGCCCACGTTCAGCGCGTCGGCGTCTTTGTGAACCCCGATGATGCGCTGATCGAGCAGGCGGTTGCCGCCGGACATCTCGATATCCTCCAACTGCACGACACCACGCCCGAGCGGGCCGCCGCGATCAAGGCGCGCACCGGGCTTGCGGTGTGGATCGCGGTCGCGGTGCGGACGCGCGACGATCTCGACGCGGCGCTGACCTACACCGGGGTCGCCGACAAAGTCCTTTACGACGCCAAGACCCCGCCCGGAGCCGCTTTGCCCGGCGGGATGGGCGTGCGCTTCGACTGGCGCTTGCTCGACGGCTTCCGCCATCCGCTGCCCTGGGCGCTGTCGGGGGGACTCGATCCGTTCAACGTCGCCGAGGCGGTGCGGACCACAGGCGCAACATTGGTCGATGTGTCGTCGGGGGTGGAAAGCGCGGCCGGAATCAAGGATGTGGGCAAGATCGGCGCATTTTTGCGGGCGGTGAACGACCTCTGATCGCGCTCTTCTTCCCCCCTCCCGCCTTCGCGGGAGGGGCGGGGGAGGGTCTTCTTCTTTTGCCCCCGAAAGAAGAAGACCCTCCCCCAACCCCCTCCCATGAAGATGGGAGGGGGCTTTGCTTGCGGCCACCGCTCGACACGCCCGCGCCAGATGCTAAACGCACTCCCATGAACGCCCCCAACTCCTTCCGCACGCAACCTGACGATCGTGGCCATTTCGGCGCTTTTGGCGGTCGCTATGTCGCCGAGACGCTGATGCCGCTCGTGCTCGAACTCGACACCGCGTATCGCGCCGCCAAGGCCGATCCGGCGTTCAGGATCCAGTTCGACGATCTGCTCGAACATTATGTCGGCCGCCCCAGCCCGCTTTACTACGCCGAGCGCCTGACCGAGGCGCTGCGCGAAGGCGCGCCGGACGGAAAAGGCGCGCAAATCTGGTTCAAGCGCGACGAGCTGAACCATACGGGCGCGCATAAAATCAACAATTGCATCGGGCAGATCCTGCTCGCGATGCGGATGGGCAAGACACGGATCATCGCCGAGACCGGCGCTGGCCAGCACGGCGTCGCCACCGCCACGGTCTGCGCGCGCTTCGGCCTGCCGTGCATCATCTATATGGGCGCCAAGGATATCGAGCGGCAGGCGCCCAACGTGTTCCGCATGAAGCTCTTGGGTGCCGAAATCCGCCCGGTGACGAGCGGATCGCATTCGCTCAAGGATGCGATGAATGAGGGGATGCGCGACTGGGTCGCCAACGTCCATGACACCTTCTACATCATCGGCACCGCCGCCGGCCCGCACCCCTACCCCGAAATGGTCCGCGATTTCCAAAGCGTGATCGGCACCGAGGCGCGCGCGCAGATGCTCAGCCGCATCAACCGCCTGCCCGATCTGCTCGTCGCCGCGATCGGTGGCGGGTCGAACGCGATCGGGCTGTTCCACCCCTTCCTCGACGATGGCGACGTGATGATGCTCGGCGTCGAAGCGGCCGGGCGCGGGCTCGACAAGGAACATGCCGCCAGCCTCGCGGGTGGCTCCCCCGGCATCCTCCACGGCAACAAGACGTACCTGCTGCAGGACGAAGACGGCCAGATCACCGAGGCACATTCGATCTCGGCCGGGCTCGATTATCCCGGCATCGGACCCGAGCACTCGTGGCTGCACTCGATCGGCCGTGTCGAATACACCTCGGTCACCGACACCGAAGCGCTCGATGCGTTTCAATTGCTATGCCGCACCGAAGGCATCATCCCCGCTTTGGAACCTGCCCACGCTATCGCCGCAGTTGCCGTGCGCGCACGCGAGATGGACCGCGACCAGATCATCCTCGCCAATTTGTGCGGGCGTGGCGACAAGGATATCTTCACCGTCGCGGAAGCGTTGGGGGTGAAGATATGAAGCGGAGCGTAGCGAAGATTGCCTTCGTGGGAGCATTTCTGATTGCCGTGATCGCGATAGCGCACTTCATCACGCGAGCACTTCCGTGGACTTTTGGATTAGGCGGCGCGTTGGGTGCTGTCGTCTTCATGACGACACCCAAACTGTTCGACCGTATCTGGCCAAAGCCAATGAAGGGCTGGGCTAAGTGACCCGCCTCGCCACCGCCTTCGCCAAACCCCACCCCGCGCTCGTAACCTTCGTCACCGCGGGGGACGGCCCGACCGCCGACATCCTCGACGCGCTCGTCGAGGGCGGTGCGGACGTGATCGAGCTTGGGATGCCCTTCACCGATCCGATGGCCGATGGTCCCGCGATCCAGGCCGCGAACATCCGTAGTCTGCTCGCGGGCACGAAAACCGCCGACATTCTCGCGATCGCGAAGGCGTTCCGTTTCCGCCACCCCGAGGTGCCGCTGGTGCTGATGGGCTATGCCAATCCGATGACGATCCGCGGCCCCGAATGGTTCGCCGCCGCCGCGCACGAAGCGGGCGTCGACGGCGTCATCTGCGTCGACATCCCGCCCGAGGAGGACCCTGAACTCGGCCCCGCCTTGCGCGCCGTCGGGATCGACCCGATCCGCCTCGCCACCCCGACCACCGACGCCGCGCGGCTGCCGACCGTGCTCGATGGCGCGAGCGGGTTCCTCTATTACGTCTCGGTCGCGGGCATCACCGGGCTGCAACAGGCGCAGCAGAATTCGATCGACGAAGCCGTCGCGCGCCTGAAGGCGCACACCAACCTCCCCGTCGCGGTCGGCTTCGGCGTGCGCACGCCCGAACAGGCCGCCGCGATCGCCCGCGTCGCCGATGGCGTCGTGGTCGGCTCGGCGATCGTCGAGTTGGTCGCAACCCACGGTGTTGACGCACCGGCCTATGTGCGCGCCTATATCGATTCCCTCGCGACGGCGATCCGCGCCGCAACCAAGGAAGCCGCATGACCTGGCTCACCAGCGTCCGCAACGCGCTTGCGTATGTCGTCCCCGTCAAGAAGGACACGCCCGACAACCTTTGGCACAAGTGCAAGGGCTGCGGGCAAATGGTGTTCGTGAAAGAGCTGGCGGACAATCTCCACGTCTGCCCGCATTGCGAACATCACGAGCGCATCGGCCCGCTGCGGCGCTTCGAATATGTGTTCGACGCCGGGTCGTACACGATCGTGCCATTGCCCAAGGTGCCCGATGACCCGCTGAAATTCCGCGATACCAAGCGCTATGCCGATCGCATCAAGGCCGCCCGCCTCGCGACCTCCGAAGGCGACGCGCTGATCACCGCGATTGGCAAGATCGATGGGCGCACCGCCGTCATCGGCGTGCAGGACTTTGCCTTCATGGGCGGATCGATGGGGCTGGCGGTGGGCGAAGCCTTCGTGCGCGGCATCGAAACCGCGATCGGCGCGCACTGCCCCTATATTATCTTCACCGCAGCCGGCGGCGCGCGGATGCAGGAGGGCATCCTCAGCCTGATGCAAATGCCGCGCGCGACGGTGGCGATCGCGATGCTGCACGATGCCGGCTTGCCCTATATCGTCGTGCTGACCGACCCGACCACCGGCGGCGTCACCGCAAGCTATGCGATGCTCGGTGACGTGCAGATCGCCGAGCCCGGCGCGCTGATCGGTTTCGCCGGGCAACGCGTGATCGAACAGACGATCCGCGAAAAACTGCCCGAAGGGTTCCAGCGCGCCGAATATCTGCTCGAACACGGCATGATCGACATGGTCAAGCACCGCAAGGACCTGCGCGCGACGCTGGCGAGCCTGATCGATTATCTGTGCGTGAAGCAGGCGGCGGCATAATCTCCCTCTCCCCTTCAGGGGAGAGGGCAAGCGAGGCGTAGCCGAAGCGCGGGAGAGGGGAAGTAACGCGGACGGGGGCTCCCAGGACAGCCCCTCTCCCCGACCCTCTCCCCGCAACCGGGGAGAGGGAGAAGAACTGATGCCCGACCACGCCACCTCCACCCACCCCGCCGTGCAAGCCCAGCTCGACCGCCTGTGGTCGCTGTCCCCCGGCGCGGATATCCTCGGGCTCGACCGCATCACCGTTTTGCTCGATCGGCTCGGCAACCCGCAGCACCGCCTCGCGCCCGTCCTCCATGTCGCGGGCACCAACGGCAAAGGCTCGACCTGCGCGTTCCTGCGCGGCGCGATCGAGGCGGCGGAGCTTACCGCCCATGTCTACACCAGCCCGCACCTTGTCCGCTTCAACGAACGGATCCGCATCGCGGGCCGTCTGATCGAAGACGATGTGCTCGCGGTCCTGCTGGCGGAAGTCCTCGACCACGCCGACGGCATCGGCGCGAGCTTCTTCGAAGTCACCACCGCCGCCGCTTTCCTCGCCTTCAGCCGCACGCCGGCCGACGCGTGCATCATCGAGGTCGGCCTGGGCGGCAGGCTTGACGCGACCAACGTCATCGCGACGCCGATCGTCACCGGGATCGCGCAACTCGGCCTCGATCACCAGAGTTTCCTCGGCGACACCGCGGAAGCGATTGCGGGCGAAAAGGCCGGGATCGCCAAGCCGGACGTTCCGCTGGTGACGATGCACTATCCCCCGAGCGTCACCGCGCGCGTGGCCGAGGTCGCGGCGCGCGCCGGGGCGTGTGTCAGCGCGCTCGACAGCGGCTGGCACCTGCGCGTCGGCGAGACGCTGACCTACTCTGATGCGAACGGCCCCGTCGAAACCCCGCTCCCGACGATGGCCGGCCCGCACCAGCCGGAGAATCTCGGCCTCGCCATCGCGATGCTGCGGCATCAAAGCGTGCTGAACATCCCGCCCGAGGCGTATCGCACCGCCGCCCTTGCGACGCGCTGGCCCGCGCGGATGCAGCGGCTCCACCCCGGCCCGCTCACCGCCCTGCTCCCGCCCGGCAGCCAGCTCTGGCTCGACGGTGGCCACAACCCCGCCGCCGCCGCCGCGATCGCCGCGACGCTCGAGGCGATCGCGCATCCCGGCATCGGGCGCAGCGAGGTGCATCTCATCCTCGGCATGTTGGCGAACAAGGATCCCGCAGGACTGCTCGCCCCGTTTGCGACCTTGGCGACGACGCTCCACGTCGTGCCGACGCCGGGCCACGACCACCACACCCCCGCCGCGCTCGCGCAGATCGCGCATGATCTCGGCATTGCCGCCCATACCGCGCCCGATGTGCCGACCGCGCTCGCCGACATCACCGCAATCGCCGACCAGGCCGAGCCCCCGATCGTGCTGATCCTCGGCTCGCTCTATCTCGCGGGCGCGGTGCTGTTGGCGAACGGCGAAGCGCCCGACTGACCTTTATTGCGATTGACTTGCAATAGCGATTACGGGAGAATGTACCGCCGCAACGGAGCATCCTCTCATGACGACCTCGCCTGCCCCCTCGCCCGCCCCCTCCCCCGCTCAGCATCCCAGCGCCCTCGCCGCCAGCCTGAAGGGGCCGCTGCCGTCGGACCCCAACGCCCGGCTGGCCCTGTTTGCCTTCCGTCGGATCGGCGCGCACGGCCTCCACGATGCGGCGGCCGCGGCGCTGTTGCTGCAGGCGTTCGGCGCAGGGTTTCGCCGGCCGCTGGTGCTGCTGCGCGCGATGATGGCCGACCTCGCGCACGCCGCGACTTGCCCGATCACGATCGCGCCGTGCTGCTGCCTGCGGATGACGGGGTCGGAGACCACCGTCCTGACGATCCTCGCCCGCGCCGAGACCGCACCTGACAGCGCGCGGCTGTTGCTCGGCGACCTGATCGGCGTGCGCCGCCCCGACGGCGTGCTCGCGAGCATCACGCTGCTCGCGCAGGCCTTTGCCGATGCGGGCCGCCCAATCAGCCTTTAGAGTCTGTCACCCCATGTTTGAATCGATCTGGGATTCCCAAGGGCGCTGATG
>NZ_JBBATX010000094.1:0-9774 GCF_040398505.1 Sphingomonas sp.
CCTGGTGGCTGTGGGCGCATCGCGGGCAGATCGCGCCGCCGGGGGATTGGCGGGTGTGGCTGATCCGCGCGGGTCGAGGCTTTGGCAAGACGCGGGCGGGGGCGGAGTGGGTGAGCGAGATCGCGCGGACCACCGCGAAAGCGCGGATCGCCTTGGTCGGGGCGACCGCGCAGGACGTGCGGCGCGTGATGATCGAGGGCGAATCGGGGCTGCTCGCGGTGGCGCAGGGCGGCGATACGATCGACTATCGCCGCGAGGCGGGCGAAGTGCATTTCGGGACGGGCGCGGTGGCGGCGATCTTTTCGGCGGCGGCGCCCGAGAAATTGCGCGGGCCGGAGCATGTCGCGGCGTGGTGCGACGAGCTGGCCAAGTGGCGCTATGGCGATGCGGCGTGGGACAATCTGATGCTGACGATGCGCGGGCGGGAGGACGCGCGGACGCTGGTGACGACGACGCCCAGGCCGATCAATCTGCTGCGGCGGATCATGGCGTCGAAGGACACGGTCGAGACGCGCGGGTCGAGCCATGACAATCCGCATTTGCCGGGGAGCTTTCTCAGCAGCATCGAAGCGCAGTTCGGTGGCACGCGGCTGGGGCGGCAGGAGATTGCGGGGGAGTTGCTCGAGGATGTGGTGGGGGCGTTGTGGTCGCGCAGCATGTTCGAGGCGTGCCGCGTGGGCGCCGCGCCGGCGCTGGTGCGCAGCGTCGTGGCGGTCGATCCGCCGGCGAGTGCGGAGGGCGATGCGTGCGGGATCGTTGCGGTGGGGCTGGGCGAGGAGGGACGCGGCTATGTGCTCGAGGATGCGAGCGTGCGGGGTCTCTCGCCCGAGGGCTGGGCGCGCGCGGTGGTGCGCTGTGCCACGCGGCATCGGGCGGACCGCGTGATCGCCGAGAAGAATCAAGGCGGTTCGATGGTGGCGAGCGTTTTGTTCGCGGCCGATGCTGCGCTGCCGCTGGCTTTGGTCCATGCCGCGCAGGGCAAAACGCTGCGGGCCGAGCCGGTGTCGATGCTGTACGAGCAGGGCCGGGTCAGTCATGTCGGGGCGTTCCCCGATCTCGAGGACGAACTGTGCGGCTTCGTGATCGGCGGGGGGTATGACGGGCCGGGCGGATCGCCCGACCGGGCGGATGCCTTGGTGTGGGCGCTGCGCGAGCTGTTGCTCAAGAAGCGCAAGGCGGCGCGGGTGCGGCAGTTGTGAGACGCGGCGGGGGCCGCGCGCTAGCGCCATAAGCTTTTGCGGCTTTGTGTCTTTGTGTGAGGTGGAATTTTCTCACACAAAGACACAAAGGCACAAAGCAAGAAGACACGAGACGGATAAGGCCGATGCCTGCGGCGCTTTGGAGAATTTGATGGTGCCGCGCGAATTGATCGGTCGGGCGACGATCCCCGGCGGGGACGAAATGTCGCTCTATGCGCGCGGCGGCGATTTCATGATCGTCGTCGACCGCAACGAATTGATGAGCACGCGGATGAACGGGTCGGAGATCGCGCTGGCGACGCTGGCGCTGGAGCGGATCGCGGGCGTGAAGGCGCCGCGCGTGCTGATCGGCGGGTATGGCATGGGGTTTACGCTGCGCGCGGTGCTGGGTGCGGTGGGTCCGGCGGCGGTGGTGACGGTGGCCGAATTGGTGCCCGAGATCATCGCCTGGGCGCGCGGGCCGATGGCGGCGGTGGCGGCGGGGTGTCTCGATGATCCGCGCGTTCGTCTGGTCGAGGGCGATGTCGCGGATGTCATTCGTGCGGGGGGCTATGACGCGATCCTGCTCGACGTCGACAATGGCCCCGACGGGCTGGTGCGCGCCGAGAATGGCCGGCTCTACGCCCCGCGCGGGCTGGCGGCGGCGAAGGCGGCTCTGGCACCGGGCGGCGTGCTCGCGGTGTGGTCGGCCGGGCCCGATGCGAAGTTTGTGCGGCGGCTGAACGACGCGGGTTTCGCGGTTGAGGAAGTTGCGGTGAAGGCGCGGTCGAACGGCAAGGGTCCGCGGCACGTGATCTGGTTTGCGCGCGCGCGCTGAGGCGCGCGGCTCCACATAAAGGACCGCAGTATGAAAATGTTCGGTCGCAAGGCGGCTGGGCGCGAGGAATCGCGTCCGGCGCTCGAGTTTCGACGCGCGCGCTTCGCGGCTGGGGCGGTGGGCGATGTCCCGATGAGCTATGAGGGGCAAATGCGCGCGCTATATTTGCGCAATGCGATTGCGCAACGCGCGGTGCGGATGATCGCCGATGCGGTGGGCGATGCGCCGATTGCCGCCGCGCCCGAGGTGCTGGCGCTGGTGCAGGCGCGTTCGGCCGGGCAAGCGCTGACCGCAACGGTGGCGGGGCATTTGCTGCTCCACGGCAATCGGTCCTGTCGCTCGACCTTCCGCTTTCGACGTTGGGCGGCGAGGTGCGGATCATCGCTTCGGGACCCGGCGACGTCGCGGCGCCGGCGGAGGTTAGGGTGGCGGTACGCGGTGGTTCGATCCTGCCGCCTTCGCCGGCTGGACTGAAGTGGCGCGAAATTGGCGACGGTGATGCTGCAGTGCGATGGCTGCGCCGCAGCAGACTTGGCTGGCGCTGGATCGATGGAGTCGATGCCCCGCTGGGCGAGGAGCGCGAGGCGTACAGGGTGACTTTGGTATCGGGCGACGGGCGTGCGCGTACGATCGAGACCATAGCGCCCCTGTTCGTGGTGGCGCGCGCGGAGCGGGCGAGCGGGGTGACGCTTGCGGTCCGGCAGGTCGGCGCGCACGGCGAATCGACCGCTGCGTCGATCCATGTTCCGGACTGGACGATGTAAGGGAGAGCGAGCGTGAGCGATGAAACAAGCGTGCGATTGGGCCTGCCGTTGCTGCAGAGCGGGCAGGCGCAGAAGGAAATGTTTCATAACGAAGCACTGACGCTGCTCGATCTTGCGGTGCAGCCAGTGGTCGAATCGGTGGGGATGAACGCGCCGCCGACAGCGCCCGTGGCCGGCATATGCTGGGTGATCGGCACCGCGCCGAGCGGGGCGTGGACCGGGCAGGCACAGGCGCTTGCCGGATGGAGTGAGGCGGGCTGGCGCTTCATCGCGGCGCGCGACGGCATGGCCGCCTGGAGCCTTGTCGACGGCGCAATTGCCCGCTTTTCAGACGGGGCGTGGACCGTCGGGCGCGTCAGCGGAACGGAGGTGGTGCTGGGCGGAAATGTGGTGGTTGGTGCGCGGCAAGCGGCGATCGCCGACCCCGCGGGTGGTAGCACCACGGATGCAGCGGCGCGTGCCGCGATTATCTCGATTCTTGCTGCACTGCGAACACACGGATTGATCGCGCGCTGACCCTGCGGGCCCGACGGCCACTGCTCCCCTTGGCTGTGGCCGATCGGCCACAGCCCGTGTATTTGTGCGCTTGCGTGGAAACCAAGCATTGGGTAGGGAGTTAGCGCTGTCCGAGTGACAACCAGAAGAAGGGGATTTTTATGCGGAAGCTTGCCGTTGCTATGGCGCTTGCCTCCACTGCTCTCGTCGCCACACCAGCCCTCGCACGCGATAATTCGTGGTACGTGGGCGTCGAAGGTGGCGCCATGATCGTGGAAGACATTAAGTTTGATATCGGCACCGTTAAGGCCGCTGGTAACGTCGATCACAATTACGGCTACGACGTCGATGGTGTGATCGGGTATGACCTGGGCCGCTTCCGGCTTGAAGCCGAAGTCGGCTACAAGGCGGCGACAATCGATTCGTATCGCTCGAGCGTTTCGACTCCGGTTCTTGCAGCGACGGGACGCACTGCGCTCCTCGTTCCAGGCACCTATGACTATGCCGGCGGCCGCAGTTCGGCGCTAAGCTTCATGGTGAACGGCCTCATCGATTTCGGTGACGACGATGGCATCCAAGGCTTTGTCGGCGGCGGTGTCGGCGTTGCCCGCGTGAAGGTGCAAGCGCAGCTCAACACGCGTCAGAACTTCCTCGACGACAGCGACACTGTGTTCGCTTATCAGGGCCTGGCCGGCGTTCGCGCGCCGATCACGAAGCATATCGATGCAACCTTGAAGTATCGTTTCTTTACTGCGGACAACGTCAAGTTGGTCAACGTGGCAGGGACGTCGTTCAACGGTAAGTTCCGTACGCACAGCCTGCTTGGTGGCCTGACCTACAATTTCGGCGAGCCGGCGGCACCCCCGCCGCCCCCGCCGCCGCCACCCCCGCCCCCACCGCCGCCGCCGGAGCCTACCCCTCCGCCGCCGCCGCCAGCTCCGGTTTGCTCGCCTGGCCCGTTCATCGTGTTCTTCGAATGGGACAAGTCGGACGTTACGCCTGAGGCAGCAGCCATTCTGGACGGCGCGATTGCGCAGTATCAGAACTGCGGTAGCGCGAAGGTCATGCTGGCCGGTCACGCCGATAAGTCGGGTTCGCCCGCTTACAACGTTGGCTTGTCGCAGCGTCGCGATGACTCGGTTCAGGCTTACCTGACCGCGCATTCGATCCCTGCTGGCGTCATCACCTCGGAAGCGTTCGGCGAGAGCCGTCCGCGCGTCGAGACTGCCGATGGCGTTCGTGAGGTTCAGAACCGTCGCGTCGAAGTGACTTACGGTCCGGGTTCAGGCAACTAAGTCCGACCCGACCTAATGTCGAAAAATTGGGGAGATCAGCCATGGCTGGTCTCCCCTTTTTCGTGCGAGTGGTACGACGCTCTCGATCTTCGTCTCGGTGTTGATCGCACGATCCCGGCGCGACCATGTTGCAGCGCACACAGGGCTGGCATTTGCGAAGTGATCGGTTAGAGCGAGCGGCGACACTGGGGCGGGCGATCCGAAACACGGAGCGCCGACCGTTGGCGAGGTAAGGGGAGCATCATGCGGATTACAATGATCGGCTCGGGCTATGTCGGCCTGGTATCGGGCGCATGCTTTTCGGATTTCGGACATGACGTGATTTGCGTCGACAAGGATGCGGGCAAGATCGCAGCGCTCCAAGCGGGCAAGATGCCGATCTTCGAGCCTGGGCTCGACACGCTGGTCGCGACCAACGTTGCCGCCGGCCGGCTGAAGTTCACGACCGATCTCAAGGCGGCGGTCGCCGGGGCCGATGCGGTGTTCATCGCGGTCGGCACGCCTTCGCGGCGTGGGGATGGCCATGCCGATTTGTCCTATGTCTTTGCCGCGACGCGTGAAATCGCCGAGGCGATTGACGGGCCGGTGGTCATCGTGACCAAATCGACCGTGCCGGTCGGGACCGGCGACAAGGTCGAGGAGATTTTGAGCGAGCTGGCCGGTGATTTCCCGATCGCGGTCGTCTCCAACCCCGAATTCCTGCGCGAAGGGGCGGCGATCGGCGACTTCAAGCGCCCCGACCGGATCGTGATCGGCACCGAGGATGCGCGCGCGCAGCAAGTGATGCGCGATGTCTACCGTCCGCTCTATCTCAACGAGAGTCCGATCCTGTTCACCGGCAGGCGCACTTCCGAACTGATCAAATATGCCGCCAACGCGTTTCTCGCGACCAAGATCACCTTCATCAACGAAATCGCCGATCTGTGCGAAGCGGTCGGCGCCAACGTGCAGGATGTGTCGCGCGGGATCGGGCTCGATAACCGGATCGGGTCGAAGTTCCTGCATGCCGGGCCTGGCTATGGCGGGTCATGCTTCCCCAAGGATACGCTCGCTTTGCTCAAGACCGCCGAGGATTATGAAACGCCGGTGCGGATCGTCGAGGCGGTGGTGCAAGTCAACGACACGCGCAAGCGCGCGATGGGGCGAAAGGTGATCACCGCGCTGGGCGGTGACGCCAAAGGCAAGACCGTCGCGGTGCTCGGGCTGACCTTCAAGCCCAATACCGACGACATGCGCGACGCGCCGAGTCTGGCGATTGTGCAGAGCTTGCGCGATGCGGGCGCGAATGTGCGCGCGCACGATCCCGAGGGGATGCAAATCGCCAAGGGCATGATGCCTGACGTGGCCTATTGCGGCGACGCCTATGAAGCGGCGGCAGGCGCGGATGCGGTGGTGATCGTCACCGAATGGGACATTTACCGCGCGCTCGACCTCAAGCGCCTCGCGGACACCATGGCAGCGCCGGTCATGGTCGATTTGCGCAACGTTTATCGCGCGAGCGACGTGGAAAAGGCCGGATTCGCGTATAGTTCGATCGGGCGGTGACGCACGGCCCCTTTCCGTCGGGAAAGGGGATCAGGCTTCGGCGGTCTCGGCAAGCGCCGCTGCCAACCACGCAGGTATCATCGCATCACCAAATGCCTCGACGCGGCGGAGTTCGACCATCAGGCCGAGTTCGGGATAGGTTGCGCGGGTGCGGTCGCCGGGTTCGGTCAGGGGTGCGACGACCAGGCGGCGGTTGACCTTGGCACGATGGTGCATGCGCGCGGTGTTTTCCTGCCCGACGTAACAGCCTTTGGTGAAGCTGACGCCGTTCAGTTCGCGCGCGTTGGTTTCCAGCCACAGCGTCTGGTCGCTGCCGAGTTCGGCGACGCCCTCGGTGACGCCGAGTGCGAGGCGGTGCTGCACCCAATCGGTGGCGAGCGCGCCGGGTTCGCCGAGCCAACGGTGGCCGAGCTCTGGCAGGCGCGGGTCAGGAATGCCCTGACCGGGTTCAGGGGACCAATGCACGGCAATCTCGGTGCGCTCGATCGTGATTGCGCGGCGCAGACGGTATAGCGTGAGGCGGCGCGCGAGGGCATCGGCGACGCTGGCTTCGCAATCGATCAGGAGCGTCTCGGCCACGGCGTCGTTCGCGTCAGCCCACAGGATGAAATCGAACAGCGCCTTGCCTTGCGGGGTAAGCAAGCCACCATAACGCGGCGTGGTCGGGGTGACGCTTGCGGTGTCCTGCGTGACGAGGCCTTGCAGGAAGCCGCGCGGATCGTCTCCGGCCACCCGGAGCACGGCGCGATCGGGGAGGGTGGTGGCTGTCATGCCCTTTAGCTAGGCGTCGTAACCCGCGGTCGCAATGGCGCGACTGGCGATTCGCTCGAGGCCGCGCTAGGCAAGGATATGACCGAGCGCCTGACGATCCGCCGCCCCGATGACTGGCATGTGCATTTGCGTGATGGCGCGATGCTCCGCGCGGTCGTACCCTATACCGCGCGCCAGTTCGCGCGCGCGATCGTCATGCCCAACCTTTCGCCCCCGGTGACGCGGATCGCGGCGGCGGAAGACTATCGCGCGCGGATCCTCGCGGCGGTGCCTGCGGGCATCGATTTTACACCGTTGATGACGTGTTACTTGACCGACGATGCCGATGCTGAGGAGATCGCGCGCGGCTTTGCCGACGGTGTGTGGGCCGCGTGCAAGCTGTACCCGGCGCATGCGACGACCAATTCCAGCCACGGCGTGACCGATATCCGCGCACTGCGCGTCGTGCTCGCGACGCTGCAACGGATCGGTATGCCGCTGCTGATCCACGGCGAAGTGACCGACCGCGAGATCGACATTTTCGACCGCGAGGCGGTGTTCGTCGAGCGCACGCTCGCGCCGCTAGTGCGCGATTTCCCGGCGTTGAAGATCGTGTTCGAACACATCACAACCGCCGAGGCGGTCGATTTCGTGGCGGCGAGCGGGCCGAACGTCGCTGCGACGATCACCCCGCAGCACCTTCAGCTCAACCGCAATGCGCTGTTCGACGGTGGGCTTCGCCCGCATGCCTATTGCCTGCCGGTGGTGAAGCGCGAGCGGCATCGTCTCGCGGTGCGCGCAGCCGCGGTTTCGGGCGCGCCGGGCTTCTTCCTGGGCACCGACAGCGCCCCGCACGAGATTGAACGTAAGGAGGCGGCGTGCGGCTGTGCGGGGATTTTCAACGCGCCTTATGCGCTCGAAAGCTATGCAGCGGTGTTTGACGAGGAGGGCGCGCTCGACCGGCTCGCGGGCTTTGCGTCCGAATATGGCCCGCGCTTTTATGGCTTGCCGCTCAATGAAGGCACAGTGACACTAGAGCGCGGTGCGGTCGACGTGCCCGATCGTGTCGGTGCCGGAGAGACGGCGGTGGTGCCGTTCCATGCCGGGGAAACGCTCGCTTGGCGGCTGGTCGATCCGGCCTGAAACCGGCGCTTATTTCGGATCGGTGAAGCGCTTGACCTTGACCGGAAGATCCTTGCCCTTGGTGCGACGCGAGGGGATTTGCACCGGGTGCTTCTTTTTCCACTGCGCGAAGGTCATCGGGCCATCGGGGGTGTCGATGATCGTGTCGTCGATGCTCATGCGCGCGCACTCCGGGGCTTGAACGGCCAGTCAATGACCGCGCCGGCGAACAACGCCCACCACACGATCACCGGTTGAAACGCCAGACGCGGGATATGGTACCACAGGCTCAGGCCGCCAGTGCCATACGCGATATAATCGAGCGCGTGTTTCACATTCGCCGGATAGACGCACACCGCATAGGCCGCCAGCAGCACACCCGCCCACCAGCGCAGCCGCGGCACGAACAGCCCGATCGCGCCTGCGACTTCGCACAGGCCGGTGATGAGGATGACATGGGGGGCGTAGGGGACCCAGGCGGGGGTGATGCCGAGGAACGGCGCGGGTTTGAGGATGTGGAGCGCGCCGGCCAGGAGATAGGCAGCGGCGAGGAGCGCGCGGAGGATCTGGCGGGTGGTGGCGAGCAGCATCAGAGCAGCGTAGCGCGTGTGCAGGACACGGGCAAAGCCCGCGTCGTCGACCGGGGCAAGCCCCGTCGGCCGGGCTTGCGCGAGTCAGGCGGGCGTTGCCACCTGCCGCGCTGCGCCTAGAACGGAAACCACTTCGATTTATGGCTGAACTTCATATAGCCGACGTTGACGCCCTGCCGCCAGCCGACGCCCAGCCGGATCGGGATCAGCACCGTATTGCCGCGCCGCAAATAGGTCGCGGCGAACCCGCCGACGAAATAGAGCCGACCCTCGGCTGCGGGGAAGCGGTGATACAATTCCTCGGTATCGTAGAGATTGTAGACAAGCACGAAGACCTTGTTGGCGTCGCCGCCGAGATCGAACCCGACCGACGGACCGGTCCAATAGACCGGCTGCTGACCCTCGACCTTGTGAAACAACGTGCCGTTGCCATAGCGCAGACCGACGACGACCGCGCCCGACGCCTCGCGTCCGGCGATATAGGCATTGGGGCGGCCCTGTTCCTTGAGCGTCCGCTCAAGGATGCCAGCCAACCCCGACGCGCCCTTGCCGAACGTGGTCTCGGCGGCGCGCAGCAACTCCTGCTCCTGAAACGTCTGGCTCGCCGCCGATTCGGCATCGGCCCCGTCGCGCGCGATTGTCTGGGCACCTTGCTCACCCGCCGCTGCTGGCGCTGGTGCCGGTTGGGCGGGCATTGGATCGCTCGATTGCGGCGCATCGGGATAGCGCTGGAGGTTGGGGTCGGTCGGTGTGGCAGACGGCACGGCGGGATCGCTGGTTTGCGGCGCGCGGGGGGTGCCGCGCGCGCGCAAATCCGCATCGATCGCCTGATTCGGATCGATCGTGCGCACGTGTTGCGCGGCAAGCGGCGCGCTCGCCGTCGCAATCGCAACGACGAGCATGACGCTCTTTCTTGCAAATTCTGTCGTTGGCCGCCGCATCATCGTCTCCCCCGGAACTGAGGAAGCAACGGTAGCGCCGCGCAGCCTGTCCCGACAATGAACGGCGCGACCAACCGAGTCGATTTCGCGCCTAGCGCCTTTATCATGCGTGGTTGATCACAAACGCAGGCGCGGCTATAGCCGCGTCTCGCTGTGATCCGGAGACGTGGGTGAGTGGCTGAAACCAGCGGTTTGCTAAACCGCCGTGGGGGGTTTACTCCCACCGAGGGTTCGAATCCCTCCGTCTCCGCCAGCT
>NZ_JBBATX010000095.1:0-3052 GCF_040398505.1 Sphingomonas sp.
TGGGAGCATATTGTCGGTCGAAACGGACGCGCGCGGAACGGCGTTCTGTTTCGAACTGCAAGCCGAGTAGCTGCGTCAGACGAAGCAATGCCGGCCATCGGGGCAAAAGCGAACGGTCTAGCGCTCCAATATCTGTCCTGCCGTGCCTCGCCACCCGAACCGCACCCATCCCGCAAAACCCAGCATCACCCCCGCAATCGCGCAAACCCACACCGGCCCGATCGTCTGCCACAGCAGATACACGTTCAGCCCCGCAATCACGCTGCAGATCGCGTAGCCGAGCAGCTTCACCCACCACGGATTGGCATAGTCCCCCATCCGCTGGCGGCTGCTCGTCACCATCATCAGCGGGAAGATCGCGAAAGGGAGCTGCATCGACAGCACGACCTGGCTGATCACCAGCAATTCGACCGTATCCTTGCCGCCGGTCGCCGAGATCACCACCAGCGCCGGCACGATCGCGAGGCCGCGCGTCACCAGCCGCCGCAGCCACGGCGCGATGCGGATCCGCAGGAAGCCCTCCATCACGATCTGCCCGGCGAGCGTGCCGGTGATCGTGCTCGACTGGCCCGAGGCGAGCAATGCGACCGCAAACGCCGTCGCCGCCACGCCGCCGAGCGCGGGTCGCAGCAATTCATGCGCTTGCCGCAAATCGTCGACCACCACGCCGCTGCGCCAGAAGACGGCGGCGGCGAGCACCAGGATCGCGGCATTGACGAAGAACGCCGCGCCGAGCGCCAGCACGGTATCCACGGTGTTGAAGGCGAGCGCCGCCTTGACGTCACGCTTGCCCTTGCCGAACGCGCGGGTCTGCACGATCGAGGAATGGAGATAGAGATTGTGCGGCATCACCGTCGCGCCAAGTATGCCGAGCGACACCAGCAATGCCGCGGTATTGGGGATGTCCGGCGTGATCGCCCCCAGCGCAACCGCGCTCCAATCCGGCTTGGCGAGGTGGATCGTATAGGCAAAACACGCCGCGATCGTGGTGACCAGCGCGATCACCACCGCCTCGATCTTGCGAAAGCCAAGGTTGATCAGCAGCAGCAACAGCAGCACGTCGAGCCCGGTGACGATCACCCCCCACACCAAGGGAATCCCCATCAGCAAGTTCAGCGCGACCGCCGAGCCGACCACTTCGGCCAGATCGCACGCAATGATCGCGACTTCGCACAGCAGCCACAAAGCGATCGCGACGGGCTTGGGGTAATAATCACGGCACGATTGCGCGAGATCGCGCCCGGTAACGATGCCGAGCCGCGCGCAGAGGATTTGCAGGAAGATCGCCATCAGGTTCGAGGCGAGGATCACCCACAGCAAGGCATAGCCGAACTGGCTGCCGCCGGCGAGATCGGTCCCCCAATTGCCCGGGTCCATATAGCCGACCGAGACCATGAACCCCGGCCCGGCAAAGCCCAGCCACTGCCGCCAGCGCGGCCGCGCGGCATCGCCCGTTTCCCATACTTTCAGCGTGCGGTACGCCTCGGGCAGCGGATGCGCGAAATCGGCCTCGTCGCTGCGGCGGAAAAAACGGCTCTGCGTCGGTCGTTCGGGCGTTGTCGCCATGCTTGCGGTAACATCCCAAAAGGCGGGTCGATCCGCGGTCTATACCCGCTTGTGCCGATTCAGCTACGCTCGATCGGGCGTTTTGCATGGCGCGGCATTGGTTTTGGCGCGGAAGCGCGCGGGGCGTTGCGCAGCCGGTCGCGCGCGCTTATCTCAGGGTCTGCATTCGAATAGGCCCAAGGGGACCGTATATGAGCACCTTCGACGATCGCGAGCGCGCCTTCGAAACCAAATTCGCCCGCGACGAGGAGATCGCCTTCCGCATCACCGCGCGGCGCAACCGGCTGCTCGGGCAGTGGGCGGCGGGGCTGATGAGCCTGACCAAGGAAGAAGCCGACGCTTATGCCACCGCCGTCGTCCAGGCCGATTTCGAGGAAGCCGGTGACGAGGACGTGATTCGCAAGCTCGTCAGCGACTTGACCGCCGCCAGCGTGACGATCGACGAAGCCGCGATTCGCCGCGCGATCGAGGATCAGACGGTCGAGGCACGCCGCCAGTTGATGAGCTCCGAATAATGCCGATGGAAGCGCAAGAAATCGTCGCGCTGATCGTCGCGGGCATTCCCGATGCGACGGTCGAAATGACCGATCTGGCGGGTGACGGCGACCATTGGGCGGCGCGTGTCACCGCCGAAAGCTTTCGGGGAATGCCCCGGCTGAAACAGCAACGCGCGGTCTATGCCGCGCTTGGCGACCGGATGGGCGGCGTGCTCCACGCGCTGCAACTCTCCACCGCCGTACCTCAGGAGTAATGTAATGAGCACCGATCCAGACCAGGTCCGTATCGCCGAATTGGTCGGCAAGAGCGACGTATTGCTGTTCATGAAGGGCAGCCCGCTCTTCCCGCAGTGCGGCTTCTCGAGCCGGGCGGTGGCGATCCTCAACCATCTCGGCGCCGAATTCGACAGCGTCGACGTGCTGCAGGACCAGGGCGTGCGCCAGGGGATCAAGCAATTCTCCGACTGGCCGACCATCCCGCAGCTGTATGTGAAGGGCGAATTTGTCGGCGGATCGGACATCATGATGGAGATGTACGAAAGCGGCGAACTGGCGACATTGTTCGCGGACAGCGGTGTGGTGAAGACCGATTGAGAAGCCGGGTCGGGCGGGCCTGCGCGAGACTGAAAGCGCTGGCCCGCCCTGCTGAAGCGATTACCGCTCGGCGTGCCGGAGACTATGCAGGCGGTGTGCCAGTTTTGGCGGGGCGCGGATTTCTGCAGGGTTCGGTGGTTAACGCGTTCCGCAGTCGCACGGCTTTGTAAGAATTTCCGACATTTCACGCCGACTCCTTCCGCCCCGGCGAAGGCCGGGGCGCAGTTTGGCAGTTCGAGCGCCGCGCCCGATAACCTCCACCTCCGCGACTAGGCCCCGGCCTTCGCCGGGGTGGAGCGAGTGGCCTAGCGAAGCCGAGCGTCCCCCGCTAGAAACCGGCCATGACCACCTCCCCCCTCCCCCGCACCGGCGGGCGTATCCTCGTCGATCAGCTC
>NZ_JBBATX010000095.1:3152-8192 GCF_040398505.1 Sphingomonas sp.
CATGACCACCTCCCCCCTCCCCCGCACCGGCGGGCGTATCCTCGTCGATCAGCTCGTCGCGCAGGGCTGCGACCGCATCTTCACCGTCCCCGGCGAAAGCTTCCTCGCCGTACTCGACGCGCTCCACGATACGCCCGAGATCGATCTTGTCGTGTGTCGGCAGGAGGGCGGCGTCGGCTTCATGGCGTGCGCCGATGGCGCGATGACCGGGCGACCGGGCGTAGCGTTCGTCACGCGCGGGCCGGGCGCGACCAATGCCAGCATCGGCGTCCACGTCGCGATGCAGGACAGCCAGCCGATGGTGCTGTTCATCGGCGACGTCGACCGCGGCACGAAAGACCGCGAGGCGTTTCAGGAGATCGATTTTCCCGCGATGTTCGGTCCCATCGCCAAATGGGCCGCCAAGATCGACGACGCCCGCCGCATCCCCGAATATGTCGCGCGCGCCTGGAACGTCGCGATGAGCGGGCGGCCGGGGCCGGTGGTGCTGGCGCTGCCCGAGGATATGTTGCTGGACGAGGTGGTCACGGTGGATCGGCCGCGGGTCTGGCCTCCCGCCATTTCGTCAAACCCGCATGACATTCAAGACCGTCTAGCCGACTGGCTGTACGGTGCGGAGCGACCGGTGGCGATTATCGGCGGCGCGGGTTGGAATGGATTATCCGCAGAACGCTTTACCGCGTTTGCCGAACGATTTGGTATCCCTGTGGCGGCCGCGTTCCGGCGTCAGGATGCAATTCTCAACACTTCGCCGTGCTATGCCGGAAACCTCGGATACGGGCCGAACCCACAGCTCGTGAAGCGTATCAAGGAATCCGATCTGTTGATCGTGGTCGGCCCCCGATTGGGCGAAGCGACGACTGATGGCTACACCTTGATAACGCCAGAGCACCCCAACTCAACGCTTGTCCACGTCCACCCTGATCCGTCCGAGTTGAACAGTGTGTATCGTGCTGACCAAGCGATCTGCGCGACGATGTTGAGCTTCGCGATGGACTTGGAGGACTTGCCCGACGGTATCGGACGATTCGACGGTGGCGCCGAAGCCCATGCCGAATACCTCGCCTGGTCCACCCCCGCCCCGCGCGAAGGCGTAACCCTCGACCTCGGCCTCTGCGTCGCGGCGATGCGCGAGCAGCTTCCCGCCGACAGCATCATCTGCAACGGCGCGGGCAATTACAGCGGCTGGTGGCACCGCTATTGGCGCTATGCCGGGCCGGGCACGCAACTCGCCCCCACCGCTGGCGCGATGGGCTATGGCGTCCCCGCCGCCACCGCCGCAGCGCTCCGCCATCCTGACCGCACCGTCGTCGCGCTCGCGGGCGATGGGTGCTTCCTGATGAACGGGCAGGAACTCGCCACCGCGGTCGCGCACGGCGCGAAAATGCTGGTGCTGGTGATCGATAACAGCGGCTATGGCACGATACGGATGCATCAAGAGCGCGAATATCCCGATCGCGTTAGTGGCACGCGGCTGCAAAATCCCGATTTCGCCGCACTTGGCCGCGCCTATGGCTGCTGGGCGGAGACGGTCGAGACGACCGCCGACTTCGCCCCCGCGCTCGCCCGCGCAATGGCGCAGCCGGGCGTGCGCTTGCTCCATCTCAAGACCGATATCGAGCAGATCACCGCCGGAACGACGCTCAGCGCGGTAACCGCAAACGCAAAAAAGGCCGCACCGAACTGACGGTGCGGCCTCTCTGCAAGCGCAGGGGTTCGGCTCAGATATCGTCGCCGAGCGCGCCCTTGATCTTGCCGGCGGTCTGCTGGACCTTGCCCTTCAATTCCTGCGCGACACCCTCGGCCTGCGTATCGGGATTGTCGCTGTGCTGCTTGGCCTTGCCAAGCGCTTCGTTGACGTTGCCTTTGATCTTGTCGACGAGTTCACCCATGGAAAATATCCTTTCGGTTCAGAGCGATGCCGCGCGTCGGCATCTCCTACTCATGGGGTAAAGAACGGCCGAAAGTCTGCGCGGTTCCGCGCCGCGATGCGCGCCAGAACGCTTTTTTACGGCGCGATTTTCTTCAGGAATGACAGCACCGGCAGCCAATTGGTCTCGGCACCTTTGGGGTCCTTCGCCGCGATCAGCGTCGAGGCACCGTGAACGCCCTCGGTCGGGACGTAGCGCATCGCGAGACCCGACGGCACCGCATCGGCAATCGCCTTGGCCGCCGCGACTTCCTCCGGATCAGGGGAGGACGTGAGATACACCGGTACCGTCACGCGCGCCGCGGCAGCCTCGACCAGATGCGTGTCATCGAAATATTCGCCGGGAGAAAAGGCGAGCACACCCCTGATCTTGCCTGCGTTTTTTACGGCGAGCGGGAACACCAGCGACGCGGAATAACTGCTGCCCCAGATCACCGCCGGCACTTTTTGGGCTTGCGCCCAATCGACCGCCGCCTGCAAATCCTGCGCGGCGGCGAAATAGTCGGGCTTGCCGCTCATATGCGCGGCGGTTTCGTTGGGGCCGTACGGCCCCCCGCCCGAACGCTGATCGATCGCCAGCGCGCTATAGCCCGCCGCGACCAATCGCGGCGCGATCGTCGCATATTCGTCCTTGCTCGATCCCGCCTGGTGGAACAGCAGGATGACGGCCTTCGGGCTCTCGGCCGGGTAGAGCCGGGCATAGACCGTCACGCCATCCTGCGCCTTCAGCGTGAGCGTACGCGAAGTCGCCACGAACGGCGCAGCGGCATTCTGCGTCGGCGCGACGGCGTTGCAACCGCCGATCGCACCGAGGGCGAGGAACAGGAGCGCGCGGATGAGCAGCATCATGCCTCCAATTCGAACATCGGCGCCGCAAAGTTACAATTGGCGCTCAGATCAGCCCGGCAAGCGGGCTCGACGGATCGGCATACATTCGCTTCCCCATCCGCCCGGCGAGATAGGCCAGCCGCCCCGCCTCAACCCCGGCCTTCATCGCTGCCGCCATCATCACCGGGTCCTTGGCTTCGGCGATCGCGGTGTTCATCAGCACGCCGTCGCAGCCCAATTCCATCGCCGCCGCCGCATCCGACGCGGTGCCGACCCCGGCATCGACCAGTACCGGCACGCTCGCGCCCTCAACGATCAGGCGGATCGTCACGCGGTTCTGAATGCCGAGGCCCGAGCCGATCGGCGCACCGAGCGGCATGATCGCGACCGCGCCGACATTTTCCAGCCGCTTCGCCGCAATCGGATCATCGACGCAATAGACCATCGGCAGAAAGCCTTCCTTGGCGAGGATTTCGGTCGCGCGCAGCGTCTCGACCATGTCGGGATAGAGTGTCCGCGCCTCGCCCAACACTTCGAGCTTCACCAGATCCCAACCACCCGCCTCGCGCGCGAGGCGCAGCGTGCGGATCGCCGATTCGGCATCAAAACAGCCGGCGGTGTTGGGGAGATAGGTGACCTTTTTCGGGTCGATAAAGTCGGTCAACATCGGCGCGTTCGGGTCGGAAACGTTCACACGACGCACCGCGACCGTCACGATTTCAGCGCCTGATGCCTCGAGCGCGGCGGCGTTCTGCGCGAAATCTTTATATTTTCCCGTGCCGACGATCAGGCGCGAGGTGAAGGTACGGCCCGCGACGGTCCAGGTGTCGGCAGCAACGATGGGGGTGGCGATATGCATTTCAAATCCCAGATTCATTCTTGTTTTCCGGCGAAGGCAGGAACCCACGCCGCTCGCGCAACGCACGATACCCTAGGCTCCTGCCTTAGCAGGAGCACAGCACGAATCAGCCGCCGCCGACGAAGTGGACGATCTCGATTTCGTCACCATCCTCAACCAGCACTTGCGCCAGTGTGGATCGCGGCACGACCGACAGGTTCCGCTCGACCGCAACCTTTTCGGGCGCAAGGCCGAGCTCGGCGGCGAGATCGGCCAGGCTCATCCCGGCGCGAACGCGGCGAGGCTCGCCATTGACCTGGATCGAGAGGGTTTGGTCGGTGTGAGCTTGCACGATCCTGAAGTTCCCGTTCGGGTAGCATATCGACGCCCTGCTCTCCTCTTCCACCCGCGAGGAAGAAAGAACAGCCCTTCGACAAGCTCAGGGCGAACGGGCTATGGTAGGCTCGTCACCTAAGCGCTGGACCAGCACCGTTCAACCGAAAGCCCGCAATGTCCGACACGATCTTCGTCCTCAACGGCCCGAACCTCAATCTCCTCGGCACGCGCGAGCCGGAGATTTACGGCCACGACACGCTCGATGACATTGCCGGGCAGTTGGAGGACCGGGCACGCGCCTTGGGCCTCGCGATCGACTTGCGCCAATCGAATCACGAGGGGCATTTGATCGACTGGCTGCACGAGGCGCAGGCGCTCCCGGCCAAAGCGGTGATCCTCAACGCCGGCGCGTTCACGCACACCTCGATCGCGCTCTATGACGCGATCAAGGCGATCGCCACGCCGGTGATCGAAGTCCACCTCTCCAACCCGCACGCGCGCGAAGCCTTTCGCCATATCAGCCGTATCTCCCCCGTCGCGCACGGCACGATCAGCGGCTTTGGCGCGCTTTCGTACCTGCTGGCGCTTGAAGCCGCCGCGCGACTCTGACAGGACAGAAGCCGAATAAGGGGAGCATGTGGCGCATGGCCGAAGACAAACAACAGGACGCAATGCGGATCGACGTCGATCTGGTGCGCCAACTCGCGCAATTGCTCGATGATACCAACCTGACCGAGATCGAAGTCGAGGATGGCGGGCGCAAGATCAAGATCGCGCGTAAAGCCGCCGCCATCGCGCAGTCAGTACAATATGCCCCGGCACCGGTCGCGGCCCCGATCGTGGCACCGACCGAGCTTGGCGCGGCACCGCCCTCGGCCGCGCCGTCGACCGCCAATGCGGTCAAATCGCCGATGGTCGGCACCGCCTACCTCTCGCCCAACCCGGAGGCGAAGGCGTTCGTCAATGTCGGCGACACCGTTGCAGCTGGCGACACTTTGCTGATCGTCGAGGCGATGAAGGTCATGAACCCGATTCTCGCGCCCACTGCCGGGGTCGTAAAGATGGTGCTGGTCACCAGCGGCCAGCCGGTCGAATTCGACCAACCGCT
>NZ_JBBATX010000095.1:8292-9687 GCF_040398505.1 Sphingomonas sp.
GAGATCAAGAAACTGCTGATCGCCAATCGCGGCGAAATCGCGCTGCGTATTCACCGCGCGTGCCACGAAATGGGCATTCAAACGGTCGCGGTGCATTCGACCGCCGATAATGATGCGATGCACGTGCGGCTCGCCGATCAGGCGATCTGCATCGGACCACCATCGGCGACCGAATCCTATCTCAACATCCCCAACATCATTTCGGCTGCCGAAATTTCGGGCGCCGATGCGATCCATCCCGGCTATGGTTTCTTAAGCGAAAACGCCAAATTCGCTGAAATCGTCGAAGCGCACGACATCATCTTCGTCGGACCCAAGCCCGAACATATCCGCACGATGGGCGACAAGATCGAGGCCAAACGCAGCGCCGGGGCGCTCGGCCTGCCGCTGGTGCCGGGCTCGCCCGGGCCGATCAGCGATATTACCGAAGCCAAGGCGATCGCCGCAGAGGCGGGCTATCCGGTTATCATCAAGGCGGCATCGGGCGGCGGCGGGCGCGGGATGAAGGTCTGCACGTCCGAGTCCGAACTCGAGACGCTGATGCAGCAGGCCGGAAGCGAGGCGAAAGCCGCGTTCGGCGATGCGACGGTCTATCTCGAAAAATATCTCGGCAACCCGCGCCATATCGAATTCCAGGTGTTCGGCGACGGACAGGGCAATGCGATCCATCTCGGCGAGCGCGACTGTTCACTGCAGCGCCGCCATCAGAAGGTGCTGGAAGAGGCCCCCTCCCCGGTGCTCGGCGCGGAAGATCGCGCACGCATGGGCGGGATCTGCGCCAAGGCGATGGCCGATATGGGCTATCGCGGTGCGGGCACGATCGAATTTCTGTGGGAGAATGGCGAGTTCTTCTTCATCGAGATGAATACCCGGCTGCAAGTGGAACATCCCGTGACCGAAGCGATCACCGGGCTCGATCTGGTGCGCGAACAGATCCGCATCGCCGAGGGGCATCCGCTGACGCTGCGGCAGGAAGACGTGCAGTTCCGCGGCCATGCGATCGAATGCCGCATCAACGCCGAGGACCCGCGTACCTTCGCGCCGTCGCCCGGGCTGGTGAAGCAATTCCACGCCCCCGGCGGCATGAACGTGCGTGTCGATAGCGGGCTGTATGCCGGCTACCGCGTGCCGCCTTATTACGATTCGATGATCGCCAAGCTGATCGTCTATGGCACCACGCGAGAGGGTGCGATCCGGCGGCTGCGCCGCGCGCTCGAGGAATTCGTGATCGACGGCATGAAAACCACAATCCCGCTGCACCAGGCGCTGATCGAGGATCCCGATTTCCTTGCGGGCAACTATACGATCAAATGGCTCGAAGAGTGGCTGACGCGGCAGGAGGACTAAGCGGGCCCGGACCTGGCGCCCGGGGGCCGACCTCTCCGCATTGTCAGC
>NZ_JBBATX010000096.1:0-3347 GCF_040398505.1 Sphingomonas sp.
GGGATCATCTTCTTCTCGTTCTTCTACACCGCGGTCGTGTTCAATCCGGAAGAGACCGCCGACAATCTCAAGCGCTATGGCGGGTTCATCCCCGGCATTCGCCCGGGCAAGAATACCGAGAATTATTTCGATTATGTGCTGACGCGAATCACCGTGATCGGCGCTGGGTATCTGGCGATCATCTGCTTGCTGCCCGAGTATCTCGTCTCTGCGCTGTCGATTCCGTTTTACCTTGGCGGGACCAGCCTGTTGATCGTCGTCAACGTCACCATGGACACGGTGACGCAAATCCAGTCGCACTTGCTGGCGCACCAATATGGTGATCTGATCAAGAAGGCGAAGCTGAAGGGCGGACGTCTCCGCTAAGCGAGACGGACCAGCCAAACGGGAGTGGCGGCTTGAACATCATTTTGTTGGGACCGCCGGGTGCGGGCAAAGGCACCCAGGCGAGCCGCTTGGAAGCGGATCGCGGCATGGTCCAATTATCGACCGGCGATATGCTGCGTGCCGCGGTAAAGTCGGGTAGCCCGGTCGGTCTCAAGGCCAAGGCGGTGATGGAAGCCGGCGAGCTCGTTTCGGACGAGATCGTGTCGGGCATCATCGATGAGAAATTGGGCTCGCTCGCGGCGAGCCAGGGCGTGATCTTCGACGGCTATCCGCGCACCGCGGCGCAGGCTGAACAGCTCGATGCAATCCTGACAGGCCATGGCCGAACGCTCGACCACGTGATCGAACTTGAAGTGGACGAGGACAAGCTCGTCGCGCGGATCGTCGGGCGGTTTACCTGCGCCACGTGCGGTGCTGGCTATCACGACGTGTTCAAGCAGACCAAGGTCGCCGACACGTGTGACGTGTGCGGCAGCCACGACTTTAAGCGCCGCCCCGACGATAATGAGGAAACCGTCCGCACGCGGATGGCCGAATATCGCGCCAAGACCGAGCCAATCATCCCGATCTATGCCGCGCGGGGTCTGCTCGCGCGGGTCGATGGGATGGGCGAGATCGACGCCGTGACCGGCGCGATCGAGGCGATCCTCGACGCAGCCTGAGCGTCGCGCGTCCGCGCGACGCCTTTTTCAAAGCATGACAGCTTCTTCACGGTCGCGTCATCGGAGTGTGCGCCGCGCCGGTGCATATCCGGTGTCGGTCGATGCACGCGGCTGGATATGATTTCACGAGATCGGCACTCGCACTCCCGGGAGTGTCGTTGGCCGGCGGAAGGCTTGCTTTCCGCCGGCCTCATTTCTGTCTAGGCTCGGAGGGAAACCACCCGGAATGCCGCCTGTGACCCGCAAGATCCTGATCGTCGAAGACGATGCCGCCACCGCCGCATACCTTGCCAAGGGGTTGAGCGAGGGCGGCTATGCGGTCGAGACGTGCGGGGACGGGCGCGACGGATTGTTTCTCGCCAGCGAGGGCATCTTTGACCTGATCATCGCTGACCGGATGCTGCCCGGGTTGAATGGTCTGGCGATGCTGGGCGCGGTGCGCGCCGCGGGGGTCAAAACGCCAACGCTGATCCTGTCGGCACTCGGCACGGTCGATGACCGGATCGACGGGCTGAACGCCGGGGCAGACGATTATCTGGTCAAACCCTATTCCTTTGCCGAACTGACCGCCCGGATCGATGCGATTTTCCGCCGGGTCGATCGCGGCGCGTCTGAAGGGCAACCAACCCGGCTGTCGGTCGGCGATCTGGAGATCGACTTGCTCGCCCGCACCGTCGCGCGCGGCGGGCGCTCGATCCAGCTTGGCGCGCGCGAGTTCAACCTGCTCGAATATCTCGCGCGGCACGCGGGGCAGGTGGTGACGCGCACGATGATGCTGGAAAAGATCTGGAACTATCACTTCGATCCCGGATCGAACGTCGTCGACGTGCATATCGGGCGGTTGCGCCGCAAGCTCGAGGAGGGGTTTGCCGCACCGATCCTCCACACAGTCCGCGGGGCAGGATACCGGCTGTCGACCGAGGCCTGACGGGCAGAGGTGGCGTTGCGTCTAACCTTCACGACGCGGATCGCTTTGCTGGCGATCGCGCTGGCGCTTACGTCGAACGTCGTGCTCGTCGCGTTCGTGTGGAAGCTGGTGCATGACGATGCGATCGAAGCGCTGCGCCGCGACACGATCGCGGAATCGGATGCGCTGGTTGCGGTGTATCGCATCGGCGGCCTGACGGCACTCGGCAAGACGATTGCCGACCGGCGCTCTCCCGCCGATCCCTCGCGCATCCTCGCGGTGATCGCGCCCGATGGGCGGCGCGTGGCAGGAGGCGGGCCCGATTTTGCGCATGTCGCCGCGCTGCAACCCACGCTGTTTCAGATCGGCCGGATGAGCGACTGGCAGCCATGGTCGGAGCGCGAGGCAGGCTATGCAGTGCGGCGGATCGATGCGTACCGGCTGGTCAGCGGGCGGTTGCTCGACGACTGGGAACAGGAGCAGCGCGGGATCGAGCGGGCGCTGCTGACGGCGATGGCGTTGTCGCTCGCGCTCGGCGTGGCGGGGGGGCTGGTGGTGACGCGCTATGTCGGGCGCAGGTTGAACAGCGTCGCCGATGTGATCGAGGGCGTGGCGGGCGGTGATCTGTCGCGCCGGGTCACGAACGCGGCAAGTGGCGGCGACGCGTTCGATCGGCTGGCGACGCGGCTCAACGCGATGCTCGACAAGACCGAACGGTTGATGACCGAGCTGCGCATCGTCACCGACGGGCTGGCGCACGATTTGCGTTCCCCGCTCGCGCGGTTGCGCGCCAAGGCGGAGGCGGCGGTGCTGCAGGCCGACCCGGCACAGCGCGAGGCGGCGATGGGCGGACTGCTGATCGAGACCGATCTGGTGATGCGGATGCTGTCGACGATGATCGAAATTACGCGCGCCGAGTCTGTGCCGCGCGACCGGCTTGCGGCCGTATCTCCCGCGGCGTTGATGGAGGAAATTGCGGAGCTATACGCGCCGGTGGTCGAGGATGCGGGAATGCGCTTCGACGCGGTGATCGCGCGCCGGGTGCCGCAGCTCGTGCTGCACCGCGAATTGCTTACCCAGGCGCTGGCCAATCTGATCGACAATGCGTTGCGTCATGCCGGGGAGGGCGGGGCGATCACGCTCCGGCTCGCGCTGGTCGAGGGCGAGGCCCGTTTCCAGGTCGAGGATCGCGGTCCCGGCATCGCCGAGTCTGACCGGGCGCAGGCGCTGCGTCGCTTCGGGCGGCTCGACGCGGCGCGCAGCCTGCCGGGGGCGGGGCTGGGGATGGCGCTGGTCGAGGCGGTCGCGCGGCTGCATGGCGGGCGGCTGGAACTTGGCGACAATGCGCCGGGGCTGGTCGCGGCGGTGGTGGTGCCGGTGGCGTTGTGAGG
>NZ_JBBATX010000096.1:3447-8998 GCF_040398505.1 Sphingomonas sp.
CTCGCTTGACACCGCCCGAATCGACGCTTAACGCGGAACCATTCCGAAACACCGGTCTCCGGCGGCGCTGTTTGCGCTGGCCGGTGTTGTGCGTGTTACACGGTAGGCAACGCGATGAGATGGGGTCTGCAGCCATGCAGCCCTGTGGAGCAGGAGAACAAGTTCATGGCACGTATCGCCGGGGTCAACATCCCGACCAACAAGCGCGTTGTTATCGCGCTCACCTACATCCACGGCATTGGCAACACCAAGGCCAAGGAAATCGTCACCAAGCTGAACATCCCGATGACGGCGCGTGTGCAAGACCTGACCGATCAGGAAGTGCTCCACATCCGCGAGACGATCGACGCCGATTATACGGTCGAGGGTGATCTTCGTCGCAGCGTGGCGATGAACATCAAGCGTTTGATGGATCTCGCTTGCTATCGCGGACTTCGCCATCGCAAGGGCCTCCCCGTTCGTGGCCAGCGCACGCATACCAATGCGCGCACCCGCAAGGGCAAGGCAAAGCCGATCGCCGGTAAGAAGAAGTGAGCTTGAGCCGCGGGTGACCGCGGCTCGCTCCTGCAGCAAGGTTAGGACAAGACAATGGCACGTGAACCGCAACGCATTAAGCGGCGTGAGCGCAAAAATATCACTTCGGGCGTCGCCCATGTGAACGCAAGCTTCAACAACACCATGATCACGATCACCGATGCCCAGGGCAACGCGATTTCGTGGTCGTCGGCCGGCGCAATGGGCTTCAAGGGCTCGCGCAAATCGACCCCGTACGCGGCGCAGGTTGCCGCCGAAGACGCCGGCAAGAAGGCCGCGGAGCATGGTGTGCGCACGCTCGAAGTCGAAGTGAAGGGCCCGGGTTCGGGTCGTGAATCGGCATTGCGCGCGTTGCAGGCGGTCGGTTTCCAGATCACGTCGATCCGTGACGTGACCTCGATCCCGCACAATGGCGTGCGTCCGTCGAAGCGTCGCCGCGTCTGATTTCGTCTCGACCGTGCGCGGTTGATCGCGCTGCACGGATTTGAGTCCAAACATGGCCGGGATCCCCCCATTTCGGCCCAAAACCAAGGGATAGCCTATGTCCGTCAATGCAAAGAACTGGCAGGAACTGAAGAAGCCGTCGGGCCTCGAAAAGAAGCCCGGCGGAGACGGCAAGCGCAAGGCAACCTTTGTGGCCGAGCCGCTTGAGCGTGGTTTCGGCCTGACGCTCGGCAACGCCTTGCGTCGCGTGCTGCTTTCGTCGCTGCAGGGTGCTGCCGTCACCTCGATCAAGATCGAGAACGTGCTGCATGAATTCTCGTCGCTTGCCGGCGTTCGTGAAGATGTCACCGACATTGTCCTGAACGTCAAGCAGATTGCGCTGCGCATGCAGGGCGAAGGGCCGAAGCGCCTCCAGCTCTCGGCAACCGGCCCCGGTCCGGTCAAGGCCGGTGACATTGCGGTGTCGGGCGACATCGAAGTGATGAACCCGTCGTTGGTGCTGTGCCACCTCGATGAGGGCGCGACGCTCAACATGGAATTTACCGCAGATGTCGGTAAGGGCTATGTCGCAGCCGTCGCCAACCGTCCGGCCGACGCGCCGATCGGCCTGATTCCGATCGATGCGCTGTATTCGCCGGTCAAGCAGGTCAGTTACAAGGTCGAGAACACCCGCGTTGGGCAGGAACTCGATTACGACAAGCTGACGCTGACAATCGAGACCGACGGTACGATCACCCCGGAAGACGCGGTTGGCTATGCCGGTCGCATTCTGCAGGACCAGCTCGCTTTGTTCGTCGGCTTCGACGATTCGAGCGTTCAGCGTTCGGCACCGATCGGCCATGCGGTACCGGCTTCGACCGGTGGCGAAGTGTCGGGTGATACGCAGCAGATCAACCGCTATTTGCTCAAGAAGGTCGACGAGCTCGAACTGTCGGTCCGCAGCGCCAATTGCCTGAAGAACGACAACATCATCTATATCGGCGATCTGGTCCAGAAGACCGAAGCCGAGATGCTGCGCACGCCGAATTTCGGTCGCAAGTCGCTCAACGAGATCAAGGAAGTGCTGTCTTCGATGGGGCTTCGGCTCGGGATGGAAATCCCGGGTTGGCCGCCTGAGAATATCGAAGAGATTGCCAAGAAGCTTGAACAAGAGATTATGGGCTAAGTCGCACCGGATTAGCGAAGCTAATCCGGAGACGACGCCAGCCCGGCCGGCGGGTCGGCACCGCCGAAACCCGTCCGACGACGCGGCTTCGCCGCGGCGGGCCGAGTAGTAGAAGAAGACCCTCACCCAACCCTCTCCCGCGAAAGCGGGAGAGGGCTAAGGTAAGCAAGAAGGCGATGGGTTGCGGCCTTACAGCCACCTGGTCTGGGGTACCTCACACGGCTCCTTAACGAACGAAGGACAATATCATGCGTCATCGCGTAGGCGGTCGTAAACTGCAGCGTACTTCGGCACATCGCATTGCGTTGTTCCGCAACATGTCCGCTGCCCTCATCAAGCACGAGCAGATCACCACCACCGTCGCCAAGGCGAAGGAACTGCGTCCGTACGTCGAAAAGCTGATCACGCTGGCGAAGAAGGGTGGCCTGTCCAACCGTCGTCTGGCGCACACGCGGCTGCTCGACGATGCGCAGCTCATAAAGCTGTTCGATGTGCTGGCGGCGCGCTATGCTGACCGCAACGGCGGGTACACCCGCGTCGTCAAGGCCGGCATCCGCATGTCGGACGCGTCGCCGATGGCGATCATCGAATTCGTTGATCGCGATGTGTCAGCCAAGGGCCAGGATTCGGGCCCGGTGATGACCGACGGCGAGTATGACGAGGCGGCGTAAACCGCCCACAGTTTAGATTTAGACAGGAGCCGCACTCGGCAAGGGTGCGTCTCCTGTTTCGTTTCAGGCGGTATCCTCGCGCCACACCAGCAAGCGTTGGCCGTCATGCACCCCGGCGATCTGGACGACCGTCCCGGCGGGCACATCGAGCGGCGCGTCGAACGGATAATATTGCGCGCCCCAGTGCGATTTCGCGGTCGGACCGGGACGGTTCTCGTAGACCCCTTCCGCATCCAGTTGCAGCCGGATCCACTGCACGACCCCGCCGATCGGCCCGCCGGTGGCGGTCAGCGTCAGCGTCGCACGGTGCGGCTCGCGCGGCGGTGGCGCGGTGAAGTCGAACGACAGCAATGCTGCGGCCTCGCTCTGCAGGGTGAGCGTCGCATCGGCCACTGGGACCGTGCGCGGGACCTGCGCCAGCGCGTTGAACCCGCTGAGATCGAACCCGTCCACGATGGCGACGTCGCGCTCCTCAACGGCCGTCCAGCTGCCGAGTGCGACCATTACGTCGCCCCCGGCCGGGATCATCTGGCCGCCCGGCGCGAGCAGCCGCGTCGATGCATCTGCCAAAGTCTTCAGCACGCCTTCGGCAAGCAAATTGTTCGACACGATTTCCGAGACGATGACGTCGGCACAACCTTCAAGATCTGCCTCGACGTCGAGGTCGGTGGAATTGCCCGTCACGACGCGAATGCGCTCGCCATAGCCGTTGGTGGCGACGATGCGCGTCGCGACGTCGGCGATGGCCGGGTTTTCCTCGCACGCCACGACTCGTCCCGCTCCTGCGCGCGCCGCCATTAGCGACAGCAACCCGCTGCCCGCGCCGATATCGAGGACATGCGTGCCCGGCGTCACCGCGCGCCGGATCGCGGCGTCGAACGCGGCGTTGCGGGGTTCGTCGCGCAGCATGTTGAAATGCCAGCGCGGTACGCTGTGGCCGATCAGCTGCTGCGTGCGCGCGGCAACCTCGACATCGTCGGGTGCGAGCGCGCGCGCTTCGAGTGCCAACGGATAGACCCGCGCGCGGAGTCCGATCTTCAACGCGAGGCCCGCGAGGGCGGCGAGCTTGCGCCCGTCGCGTCCCGCCGCCGCCACCATCGGCTCGAAACCGGCGCGTGCGACCGCCCTCAGGTCGTCACTATCGTTCATTTCGTCCCCCAAGCCTCTTTCCTGCGCCCCCGCATCTGCTAACTGGCAGCATGACCCAACCGACAGACTCCATCCTCATCGTCGATTTCGGCAGCCAGGTAACGCAATTGATCGCGCGGCGTGTCCGTGAGAGCGGGGTGTATAGCGAGATTGCACCCTTCACCACCGCCGATGCGGCCTTTGCGCGGATGGCCCCCAAAGGCGTGATCCTGTCGGGGAGCCCGGCCTCGGTGCTCGACGACTGCTCCCCCCGCATTCCGCAGGCGATCCTCGACAGTGGCGTGCCGATCCTTGGCATTTGTTACGGTCAGCAAGTGCTGATGCACCAGCTCGGCGGGTCGGTGACGCTCGGCGAAAGCGGCGAGTTCGGCCATGCCGTGATCGAAGTGACCGACGATTGCGCGCTGTTCGACGGTGTGTGGCAGACCGGCGAGCGCCACCAGGTGTGGATGAGCCATGGTGACAAGGTGACCGCACTCGCGCCCGGTTTCCGCCCGGTTGCGGTCAGCCCCGGATCGCCGATCGCGGTCGTCGCAGACGATGCGCGCAAATATTATGCGACGCAATTTCACATGGAAGTGGCGCACACTCCCGATGGTGCCAAGCTGATCGCCAATTTCGCGCGCCACGTCTGCGGCTTGACCGGCGATTGGACCATGGCGGAGTTTCGCGCCGCGAAGATCGCCGAAATCCGCGCGCAAGTCGGGGCGGGGAGGGTGATTTGCGGCCTGTCCGGCGGGGTCGATTCGGCTGTGGCGGCGGTGCTGATCCATGAGGCGATCGGCGCGCAGCTGACCTGCGTGTTCGTCGATCACGGCCTGATGCGCACTGCCGAGGCCGAACAGGTCGTCACGCTGTTCCGCAACCATTACAATATTCCGTTGGTGCATGTGGATGCGGAGGAAACGTTCCTCGCCGGGCTGGCCGGCGTCACCGACCCCGAGGCGAAGCGCAAGTTCATTGGGGCTGCCTTCATCGACATTTTCGAGGCCGAGGCAAAGAAGGTCGGCGGTGCCGATTTCCTCGCACAGGGAACGCTTTACCCGGACGTGATCGAAAGCGTCAGCTTTACCGGTGGGCCGTCGGTGACGATCAAGAGCCACCATAATGTCGGCGGGCTTCCGGCGCGGATGAACATGCAATTGGTCGAGCCGCTTCGCGAACTCTTTAAGGACGAAGTCCGCGCATTGGGGCGCGAGCTTGGGCTGACCGAGGCGTTCGTGGGCCGGCACCCGTTCCCCGGCCCGGGGCTCGCGATCCGCATTCCGGGCGAAGTGACCAAGGAACGCTGCGACATCTTGCGCAAGGCCGATGCAATCTACCTTGAGGAGATCCGCACGGCGGGGCTGTACGATACGATCTGGCAAGCGTTCGCGGTGTTGTTGCCGGTGCGCAGCGTCGGCGTGATGGGCGACGGGCGGACATACGACAATGTGCTGGCACTCCGCGCCGTCACCTCAACCGACGGCATGACCGCCGAGGCGTTCCAATTCCCCGGCGATTTCCTGCCGCGTGTCGCGACGCGGATCGTCAATGAGGTCAAGGGCATCAACCGCGTGACCTATGATTATACGTCGAAGCCACCGGG
>NZ_JBBATX010000097.1:0-8995 GCF_040398505.1 Sphingomonas sp.
CGTATACCGATCGATCCCCGCGCTCCGCGCCGCCTTACCCGACCAATTGCGGTGCAGGTGCCTTGCCGAGCTTGACCTGGCGTTCGAAAATCTGCGGCAACGCCGAAAGCGAGAACATATGCGCATAGATCAACGCGAGCAGGCCCGACTTCTGGATCTTGCGCAGTTGATCGCCGCGCAGATCGTTGAGCTTTTCCTCGTTGATCATCTGGAACCCGCGATAGACGAAGGGCTGTTCGAAGCCCTGCATCTGCAGCGTGACTTCGCCGTCCATCAACAGCCCGAGCTCGCGCAATTCGGTCATGAAATTCGCGGTGCGCGCGCCAGCCTGTTCGAACTGTTCGTTGAAGGTCAGGATGTTCTGCACGATCTCGGTCGGCTTGCCCGCTTCGAACAAGGGCTCGCCATCGTCAAACGCGCCGATCGTTTCGCCGGTTGGATCGAAGCAGAGCGACAATTCCTCGGCATCGGGGCGAAGCCGCGCGAGCATGAAGGGGTAGCGACGGACGTAGGCAGGCACGTAGACCTGCTCTTCGGACATCTTGCCTTCGTCGTCGATGAAGACGTTGACACCTTCATTCAGGCCCATCAGCGCGATCGGGATCGAATCGTCGCCGGTGGTGAAGACGATCGGCAGGCTGCGCTGTGCGGCGACGAATTCGTCGACCGTGATCGGGATGGCGTGCTGCCCAACCAGAAAATTCGCACGATCCAGAATGCGGAATTTGAACGCCGCATGCGTCTCGCTCGAAAGCGGTTCGAGCGCATTGTAGAAGAGCGGAAGCGATTGCGGCGCGCTGGCCATCGTAGATTCTCCATCGAAAATGAAAGCGCGCACACGCCACGCCGAATGGCCGCTGGCTCTATGGTGCGGACGGGCTTTCTGCAAGGCCGAGCAATTTCCCCGGGTTCATCAATCCGTGCGGATCGAGTCCGGTCTTGATCGCGCGCAGCGCCGCCATTCGCGCGGGCGAGGACAGCCGCGCCAGTTCCTCGCGCTTCATCTGGCCGATGCCGTGTTCGGCCGAAATCGAGCCGCCCGCCGCGACGACGAGGTCATAGACCATATGGCTGGCGGGCTCGCCCACCTCGGCGCGCCAGCGTGCCGCATCGACGCCGCGCGGCGCGTTGACGTGGAAATGGACGTTGCCATCGCCCAAATGCCCAAAGGCGCTGGCATGAACACCCGGAAACGCCGCCTCGACGAGGCTCGCCGCGTACAACATGAAATCGGGCATCGCATCGACCGGCACCGAAATGTCGTGCGCCATGGTCGGCCCCTCGGCGCGCTCCGCCTCCGAAATCGAATCGCGCAAGCGCCAGAACGCCCCGGCCTGCGCTTCGCTCGCCGCAACCACCCCGTCCTGCGCCAGCCCGGTAGCGAGCACGCCCTGCATCAGATCCTCAAGCGCCGCCTGCGCCGGGACATTTCCGCTTTGCGCGACATAATCGACCAGCACCAGCCACGCGTGCGCTCCGGCGAAAGGCGGTCGGGTGCCGGGAATATGCTGCAGCACGAGATCGAGCGCGACCTTCGGTACGAGTTCGAAACTCTCGATCGCGCTGCCCGACTGCGCCTCCATCGCGCGCAACGCCTTCAAGGCATCGCCCGGCGATTCGACCGCGAGCCACCCGGTCGCGCGGTCGTGCACCGCGGGCACCAGCCGCAGCGTCACCGCCGTCACGACCCCCAGCGTTCCCTCCGCCCCAACCAGCAAATGCGTCAGGTCATAGCCGCGATTGTCCTTCTTCAGCGCGGCGAGCCCGTCATGGATCGACCCGTCGGGCAGCACCGCCGCGAGTCCCGCGACCAGCGAGCGCATCGTCCCGAAGCGCAGCACTTGCGTGCCCCCGGCATTGGTCGAGGTCAGGCCGCCGATCGTCGCACTCCCGCGCGCACCAAGCGTCAGCGGGAAGCGCATCCCTTGCGCGTCGGCGGCGTCGTGCAGCGTCTCGAGAATCACCCCGGCCTCGACCACCGCCAGCTTCGCCGCCGGATCGATCGACCGGATCCGGTTCATCCGCCGGAGCGACAGGAGCAGCGCCGAACCATCGCCGGGCGGCGTCGCCCCGCCGACCATCGACGTATTTCCACCCTGCGGCACCAACGGCACGCCATAGTCGCCCGCCAACCGCACGATCGTCGCCACACCTTCGGTCGTGTCCGGCGCGAGGATCGCCGCGCTCGCGCCGTGATACCGTCCGCGCCAGTCGTCGAGCCAGGGGGCGATGTCGTGCGGGTCGGTCACAACCGCTTTGTCGCCGAGCGCGGTGCGCACGGCTTGGATCAGGCGGGTCTGGCGCGCGATGGCGGTGTCGGTCATGCTGGCGTTCGTCATTGCGGGCGGTCTATCATTGTGGCTCGCACGTTGCCAATTCATCCGACGTTCAAGCATGGAAGGTATCGCTGGCGTCGATCTATGCCCAAGGCCGCTTTCCTTGCCCTGCTGCTTCTGATGCTGACCCCGGCCGCCTCGGCCCAGGTCGGGCAATGGGATGGCGTGGAACTCGCACAGCTGACGATTCACCAGCGCATCGTGATCCGCATTCCGCGGATTCTCGGCGGGCGCCCCGAGCAGCGTTCGGAACCGCCGGCAATCCGCTGGACCGAGAAAAAAGGCCCGCGTTGCGTCCCGATGGACGCGCTCGAAGGCGCGATCATCACCGGCCGCGACAGCGTCGATCTGATCGTCGCGGACGGCACGCGGCTGCGCGCCGGATTCGACGACAATTGCCCCGCGCTCGATTTCTATTCGGGTCTGTATGTAAAGGGCACGGCTGACGGGATGATCTGCGCCGACCGCGACTCGATCCGCTCACGCTCGGGCAGCGCGTGCCGGATCGACGGATTCAAGCGCTTGGTAGCGAAGCGATAGGGCAGCGCTCACCCGTTTACCTTGACATTTCGCGCCTGATCGGCAAGCGCTTTACCGGTCCTAGCGCTCTCGCCCGGACGCTTTTTCCGGACACCGCATGACTTTTGCCGACCTCGGCCTTTCCGACGAACTCCAACGCGCCGTCAACGAGTCCGGCTATACCGAGCCGACTCCGATCCAGGCGAGCGCGATCCCTTCGATCCTGATGGGCCGTGACCTTGTCGCCGTCGCACAGACTGGCACCGGGAAGACCGCTGCCTTTGTGCTGCCGATGATCGACATCCTGGGCGAAGGCCGGTCGCGCGCCCGGATGCCGCGCACCTTGATCCTTGAGCCGACGCGCGAACTCGCGGCGCAAGTCGCCGAGAATTTCGAGAAATACGGCAAATATCACAAACTCTCGATGGCATTGCTGATCGGCGGTGTATCGATGGGCGACCAGACCGCCGCGCTCGAAAAGGGTGTCGACGTGCTGATCGCAACGCCGGGCCGGTTGATGGACCTGTTCGGGCGCGGGAAAATCCTGCTGACCGGCTGTTCGATGCTGGTGATCGACGAGGCCGACCGGATGCTCGACATGGGGTTCATCCCCGATATCGAGGAAATCTGCACCAAGCTGCCCAAGACCCGCCAGACGTTGCTCTTTTCGGCGACGATGCCGCCACCGATCAAGAAGCTGGCTGACAAGTTCCTCGACAATCCCAAGACGATCGAGGTCGCGCGCCCCGCCACCGCCAATATCAATATCAAGCAGTGGCTCGTCCCCGTCACCGCCGCCAAGAAGCGCGACCGGCTGATCGCGCTGCTCCGATCGGAAGACGTGCAGACCGGGATCATCTTTTCGAACCGCAAGACGACGGTGCGCGAGCTCAACAAGGCGCTACAACGCGCCGGTTTCGCCTCGAGCGAAATTCACGGCGATATGGAGCAATCGCAACGCATCGCCGAGCTCGACCGCTTCAAGAAAGGCGAGGTCAAGATCCTCGTCGCCTCCGACGTCGCCGCGCGCGGCATCGATATCAAGGGCGTCAGCCACGTCTTCAATTATGACGCGCCGTGGCATCCCGACGATTACATCCACCGCATCGGCCGCACCGGCCGCGCGGGCGCAACCGGCATCGCCTTCACCTTCGCGACGCCCGACGATGCCGAGAATATCCAGAATATCGAGAAGCTGACCGGGCTCAAGATCGAACGCTACGAACCCGGCGATACGCCGGTGGCGGAGGAGGCCGAAGCCCCGCGCGAAGCCGCACCGCGCGGTCGTGGGCGTGCAAAGCCCGCCGCCAAGCCGGTGGCAGCGCCGGTCGAAATCGAACCGACACCGGTCGAGGCCGAAGCCCCGGCCCGCACCCCGCGTCCCCCACGCGAAGAGCGCCCAGCCCGCGAAGAGCGTGCCCCGCGCGAAGCCCGCCCGCCGCGCGAGGAGCGCCCCGCTCGCGACAGCCGTCCGCCGCGCAACGAGCGTCCGGCCCGGACCGAGCAGCCACCACTCGCCGACGCACCCGACGATGGCGGCTGGAACGGCCCGATGCCGAGCTTCCTGCTGGCCAAGATCACCGAATAGGCGCGCACCGCGTGACCGACTTTATCGCACGCCTGCCCGCGATCAAAAGTCCGTGCATCAATATTTGCGACATCGATGCGGCCAGTGGACGGTGCCTCGGTTGCGCCCGCACGCTCGACGAGATCGCAGCCTGGGGCAGCGGCACGCCCGAATGGCGCGCGGCGGTGATGGCGGCATTGCCGGGACGGCTCGGGGCGGCCGCTACCAGCTCGAACGGCGCCAGCTAAACATCCGTTCGGGTCGAGCGACGTCGCTCGACACGAATGGGCTACGGTACGATCAGCAGAGTCGCGTCGCAGGATCACCCCATCGCAGTCGCCGCCGCAATCAGCGCGTCATCGATCTCGCCCGCCCGCTTATACGCCGGCCGCGCCACCACCCGCGCCAGATACGCTTCGAACGCTGCCCGCTTGGGCAGCGATCCGAACTGCACACCCCACGCCACTTGCGATCCGGCATAGACATCGACCGCGGTGAACCGTTCCCCCGCAAAATAGCAATGCGCCGACACCGCTTTCTCCAGCGCATCGACCACCAAATCGAGATTGCCATACCCCGCCATGCGCTGTTGATCGACGGTCGGCGCAAACCCCATTGCGCGGTTGGTAACGGCCTGTTCGGCTGGTCCCGCCGCGAAGAACATCCAGCGATAATAGTCCGCGCGCTCCTCCGGCGTTGGTGCCAGACCCGCCGCGGGAAACGCCTCCGCCAAATACGTGCAGATCGCCGCGCCTTCGGTGACGATATGGCCGTCATGCACGATCGCCGGCACCTTTCCCATTGGGTTGATCGACAGATACGGCTCGGCCTTCATCGTCGTCGCATAATCGAGCACCACGGTTTCATACGGTACGCCGACTTCTTCCAGCATCCAGCGCACGATCCGCCCGCGCGACATCGGATTGGTGTAAAAAGTGAGGCTCATGACATCCCTCCATCACAGCGATTTGGCGAACAGGGCGAGCATCCGCGCCCACGCCCGGTCAGCTTGCGCGGCATCATAGACGCGGCTGTCGGGTGGGCACCAGCCATGCATCGTGCCGGCATAGACCTCGATCTCGGCCGGGAGTTTGGCCGCAGCAAAATTGGCGCGCAGCGTGTCCTTGTCGGTCGGCGCGCGCGCATCGTCATTCGCCGCGATCGCGATCAGAAGCTGCGCTTTCATCTGCGGGATCAGCAAGTTGGGGCTGCCGGGCTGCGTGCCGACAAGTCCGCCGCCATGGAAGGTCGCGCCTGCCTTGATCCGGCTTGGGTTCGCGGCAGCGGTGCGGAACACCATCGGCCCGCCCATGCAGTAACCGGTGGTGCCAAGCCCGCGTTTCGTGTCGACTTGCGGTTGCGCGTCGAGGAAAGCGGTGAAGGCCAGCGCGTCGCGGACGGTGCCCTCGGGGCTGAGCGCCTTCACATATGGCCCGATCTTGGCGCGCACCTCGGGCTGGTCATAGCTTTCACCGGGTGCAAGGAACGGCGCCTGCACCGACCGGTAGAATTGGTTGACGACCAGCACGGCATAACCGCTTTGCGCCAGCCGGTCGGCCATTTGCCGGAAGGCGGGGCGCAGCCCCATAATGTCGGGCCAGATCAGCACGCCAGGGGCTTTGCCCGTCGCAGGCGCGACGAAATACGCGTCGGCCTTGCCATCGGGCATATCGATCGTCACGTCTTTGCCGGAGATCGGCTTGGCATTGGCGGGTGCCGGGAGCAGCATCGCGAGACCTGCCGCGCCTGCCATCGCCCCGAAGCTGCGCCGCGTGACCGCCGCTCCGCCAAGCTGGGCGTCATTGTCGGCTGCGGTGAAGTCGTCGCACATCGGTGTCTCTCCTAGCGATTCGCCCCCCGGCGCAGATACGAGCCTAACCTAGGCCGCGCGGTACCACCACACCCCGTCTTCGACCGTTCTCGTCGCCCGCCCCTCGACCACCAGCCGCCGCAAATGCGCTTGCGATTCGCCGGTCGCCATCCCCAACATGTCGGGGCCGATCGCGCGCCGGAACAGCCGCCCGAAACAATCGATCGCGCGGCGTGGCTCGACGAGGAAAACGTGCAACTCATCGAGCCGTTCGCGATGTTCGCGGTCCATCGCATCGAGCCGCGCGTGCAGGCCGGTGAACGGATCGCCATGCCCCGGCAGCACCAGCAGATCATCGGGGAGCAGCTTCAATTTCGCAATCGAATCGAACCATTCACCGAGCGGATCGGCATTGGGCTCGGTCACGCCAAGCGAGACATTGGGGCTGATCCGCGGCAACACCTGGTCGCCCGCGATCAGCAGCTTGCCCAGCGGATCGTACAGACAGGCATGTTCGGGGCTATGCCCCGATCCGACGACGATCTGCCAGTCGGTTGCGCCGATGCGCAGCGTGTCGCCATCCTTGATCCGGGTGTAGCCAAGCGGCAGCGCGGTGACGATCTGGCGGAACCCGGCCCAGCCGCGGGTCGCGGCATGTGCGATCTGCTCGACATCCCATCCTGCGGCCACACGCATCGCGGTCACGTCGTCGGGCACCGCGTCGCGCGCATCCGCCCTCAGCATTTGCGCGCTCAGCCATTCGCCGCGCGTCATCACCACCGGGCAAGCGTGCTTGTCGTGCATCCAGCCAGCCAGACCGATATGATCGGGGTGGAAATGCGTGCCGATCATCTTGGTGACGCGCACCCCCGCCAGCGGCCCTTTCCACAGCGTCTTCCACGCGGCGCGCGCGTCGGCGGTGTTCATACCCGTATCGATCAGCGCGACGCCCTCGCCCTGATCGTCCGCATCGTCGAGCAGCCAGCAATTGACGTGTTTCAGGGGGCCTGGAACGTGCAAGCGTACCCAGCGCACGCCGGGGGCGACGGTCATCACCGCGCCCGCCGCCGGTTCGGCCCCGCCGAACGGGTAGGTCAGGCCTTTATGGCTGGTCGGGACAAAGGATGGGTCGGGCGCTTGCGCCGCTACTGCAATGGACATGATCGGCGACTAGCGCGACCGCGCTGCGCAAGTCACGCTTTTCCTAGGCGGCGCTGGCCGCGCGCTCGCCCAGCACGAGGCGCAGCACGTCATCGGGGCGCTCGAACAGGAAATCGGGCTGTAACTGCGTCAGCGCTGCGCGATTGGCATAGCCCCACAACACCGCCCCCGAATCTATCCCGACCTTTTTGGCGGCGACCACGTCGCGCGTCTCATCCCCGATTGAAAGCGCGTCGGACGCCGCGATCTTGGTCTTGCGCAGCACGCGGCGATAGCGCGGCGCCTTGCCGAACAGCGACGCACCGCATTCGAACCGCTCGATCAACGCGGCATTGGCCGGCCCGAGGATCGCGCGCGCATTGTGTTCGGCGTTGGAGGTGACGAGCGCGATCCGCACGCCCTGTTCCGCGAGCTGCTGCAAAACCGGCACGATCCCGTCGAACAAGGCGATCCGATCGGTCTGCTGCGCCAGCAAGGCGTGGACATAGCGTCCGATCGCGGGAAGCTTCCAGCGCGGGATACCGAGGTGGCGAATCACTTCGCTCGACGAGCGTCCGCGCAACAACTCGACTTCCTCCGCCGCAACGCGGCGAAACTTGAAGCGCTCGGCCAAATGATCGGCGATCGACAGGAACCAGTCGCCGCTATCGGCCAGCGTCCCGTCGAAATCGAAGATCACCAGGGCGTAGTTCGGGGTCACGCGCGGCGCTTAGCGCGGTTCTGCGCCGCGTCCACGGCCTTTTTTGCCGCTCCCGCCTTCCGGGAAAGCGCCGGCGCGGATGGTCAGCAATTCGGCGCGCGTCGCCGCATTGTCCTTGTCGACATCGAACCGGTCGAACAGGCTCGCGAATTGCGCCTCCATTTCGGGCAGCGTAATGCGATTGTCGCCGTCGCGGTCAACCCCGAACGGGCTCGGCAGCGCGTTGCGATCGCCCAGCCATTTCAGCGCCCAATCGGCATAGCCGATATAGCCGATCGACCCGGCATGGCCGCTATCGGCGTCGGCAAAGCTCCGCGCCACGCACGCCGAAAGCTCGTCGCGTGTCGTACGGCCATCCCCATTGGCATCGCACGCGGCAATGAACAGCGCGGCGGGTTCAGCGACGATCGTCGCGGCGGGCTGGCGTTGCTGCGGAGTCAGCGGCGGCGGGGCTACGGTCGGCGCGGTCTGCGCCGAAAGCGGCGCGGCGAACGCGAGCATCAGAACGGGCAGCACGCGCATCAACGCTCCTCTTGTGGCACCAACAGACTTGCATCGCCGTAGCGAGAGAATCGGTAGCCGTCTCGGGTCGCATACGCAAACGCCCCGTTTCCACCGTCCCGGACCGGCCACACACTTCGATCCGCTGCCGCCGCTCGGTAATAATTAAAATAAGATGAACTTCGCGCGTGAAACGATCATCCATAAGTCGCGTTGAAATTGTTATAAACGTTTGCCATTGCCCGCATGAGGGTATCCACGGCGGGTGGAGTAGCAGGAGGAGTGCGGGAAGTGGACGACACCTTCTATAATCCGCGCGAACTCGGCTCTGCTGAAGATCGCTATGCGGTTCGCGAAAGTCTTTTCCTCGGCACAGAAATCGACTGTGCGTCTGGCGTTGA
>NZ_JBBATX010000098.1:0-8988 GCF_040398505.1 Sphingomonas sp.
TGACTCGACACCGCTGCCGGATCGAGCCCGTGCTGGAGCGCCGCCGCCGGATCGACCTTCACCACCAACGCGTCGCCCGCGACGCGCAATCCATCGACCACTTCGACGATGCCCGGCACTTTTGCGATGTCCGCGCCGACGCGCTTGGCGGCGTCCTTCAGCGCGGCAGGATCGTCGCCGAACAGCTTGATCTCGACCGGTTGCGGCACGGCGGTCAGATCACCGATCAGATCCTCCATCAACTGCGCGGTCTCGATCGCGAGGCCGGGAACCTTCGCCTGCACTTGCTGGCGGACATCGGCCATCACCGCTTCGATCGGGCGGCGCGATCCGCCCTTCAGCCGGATGAAATAATCGCCCTCATCGGCCTCGCTCAGCCCGCCGCCAAGCTGCGCGCCGGTCCGCCGCGAATAGCTCGCGACTTCGGGGGTGGCGGTGATGATCTGCTCGACCTGACGCAGCAGCCGGTCGGTGTCGGACAAGGCCGCGCCCGATTGCGCCTTGTAATCGAGAATGAAGCCACCCTCGTCCATCGCGGGCATAAAGCCCGACGGGACATGGATCCACGCCGCAACGCCAAGCACCGCCATGCCGATCCCGAGCAAGGCGACGAACAGCCCCGGCCGCGCGAGCGCGCGTTCGGCGGCGCGGGCATTGATCCGGTCGAGCCGCTGGAGCGACTTCCCCGCACGATCCGCCGCCGCAATGTCCGCTGCACGGACCCAGCGCGCGGCGACCAGCGGCAGCAAATAGCGCGCGAACAGCAGCGACAGCCCCAGCGCCGCGACCATCGTCAGCGCCAACGCCTTGAAGAACCCGCCGGTCAGCCCGCTGACAAAGGCGAGCGGGGTGAACACGACGATCGTCGCGGCAGTCGACCCGAACAACGGGCGCGCCATTTCGGCCGCAGCGTCGGAGACCTTGGTCGCGCCCTCCTGCAAGCGCCGCATGATATGTTCGAGCATGACCACGGCATCATCGACCACCAGCCCGACCGCCGCCGCCATTCCGCCCAGCGTCATCATGTTGAAGCTCATGCCGAACGCGAACAGCAACAGGCACGTCCCCGCGAGCACGGCGGGCAACATAAGCCCGGTGATCAGCATCAACCGCCCCGAGCGCAGGAACACGAACAGCACGACGCCTGCCAGCACCGCACCAAGCAGGATCGCGTCGCGCACCGCATCGGCGGCAGCCGAGACGAGTTCGGATTGGTCGTAGAACGGCGTGACCGTGACGCTCGGCGGCAATCCCAGCGCTTTCAGCCGCGCATCGACCTCCTGCACGATCCGCACGCTGTCGCCGTCAGGCGATTGGCGGATGTTGACCAGCACCGCATCGCGCCCGCCCGACGTGACCTTGGTAAATCCCGGCGTGACCGAAGGATGGATCTCGGCGATCTGCCCGAGCGTCACGAGCCCTGCGCCGGCGCTGCCACCGGCTTTTACCGGGGTCGCGGCGATATCGGCGATCCCGCCCAGCCGGTTTTCGGCGAGCACGAGATACAGCCGGTGGCGATCCTCCAAGCGTCCGACGCCGGTCACGCTGTTCGCCTTGCCCAATGCGGCGGCGATCGCATCGAGCGAGAGCCCGAGCGCTTGCGCCTTGGCCGGATCGACATCAACGGCAAGTTCGCGCGGTGCGCCCCCCAAAATGTCGATCCCCGCCACCCCCGGCACTGCGCCGAGCGCCGGGCGGACTTGCAGCTCGGCAATCTGGCGCAGCGCGTTCTGGTCGAGCGAGCGCGAGGTCAGCGCGATCCCGAGCACCGGGAAGATCGTCGGATCGGAGCGGCGCACCGCGAAGCGGGTACCGGCGGGCAAATCGGGCAGCGCGCTCGCCAATGCGCCTTGCGTCGCGAGCGTGGCGGCAACCATGTCCTGCTTCCACGGAAAATCGAGCGCGACTTCGGCGGCGCCGCGACTGGTGGTCGAGCGGATCCGCGTGACGCCCGGAACGCCGCGCAGCGCGGTCTCGATCGGGCGCGTAATCTCCGCCGCCATTTGCGTCGCGTCGCGCTCGCCCGCATCGATCGAGACGACGACACGCGGGAAATCAATATGCGGGAACAGGCTGACCGGCAGATGCGTCGCCGCAAACACCCCGCCGAGCACGACCAGCACCGCCGCCAGCCACAGCGCGCGGGCGTGCCGCTCGATCGCCGACGTCACTTGGTTCGCACCGTCATGCCGTCTTCGACCGCAGTCCCTCCAGCGACGACCACCGCCTCCCCCGCCCGCACCGCGCCCGATACCGCAACGCGGTCGCCGCGCGCCACGCCAACGGTGATGTCGCGGCGATGCGCGACCCCGCGCGCCACGACATAGACATAGGCTTGACCGCCATCGTCGAGCAACGCGGCATAGGGAATTGTCAGTTGCGCATTGCCCGAAGCGCGCGCGGTTCCGTCGGCGGTCGCGCTGAGCGTCTGGCCCGCGCCGATCCCGATGGCGGCGGGAAGGCGCGCGAACACCGAGGCGAGCCGGGTCTGCGCGTCGGCGGCGGGGTTGATCGTCTCGACGGGCACATCGAATGCGGTCGCGCCACCGCTGGCGGAGACGTGCAGCACGGTTCCCGGACGCAAGCTGCGGGCGAGCGCGGGATCGACCCCGAAGCGCGCGCGCAGATCGGACGCGTGGCTGATCGTTGCGACCGCCGCGCCCGGCGGGACGAGGTCGCCCGGTGCCGCCGTCACCGTCTCGACGATCCCGGCGGCGGGTGCGCGCAGCGTCAGTCCGCCGGTGCGCGCGGCCATCGCGGCGCGGGTCGCATTGGCGCTGGTCGCCGCCGCGCGTGCTGTCTCGACCTCGGCATTGCTGCCCAGACCATCGGCCTTGAGCCGCTCGGCGCGCGCGAGTGCGGCATTGGCGGCCTGCGCGTCGCTGCCTGCCTTGATGAAATCGACGCGCGTCGTCGGCGACGCGGCGAGCCGGGCGACCACCGCGCCGGCAGCGACGCGCGTGCCGACCGGCGCCACAATCGCGACGACGCTCGCCTCGGCCGGCGCGGACAAGGTCAGTCTGCCGCCCGGCCCGGCCTCGGCCATGCCGTAGAGCGTCACTTGCTCGGCCAGCGTCCCTGGCTCGGCACGCCCAAGCGTCACGAGCGCAACCGGTACGGGCGCGGTCGCCTCCTCTTCGGCGCTCCCCGAACAGGCACCAAGCAGCAGCGCCGCGAATAGCGCGATCGATTTCGGGGTCACGTCCAGGCCTCTCGCAGCGTACCGGTGAGCAATTCCAGCGCGATCATTTGCTCGGCAATGTCCTGCGTGCTTTGCAAAAGCAGCGCTTGCTTGTCGCGTTCGGCTTGCTCGGCGGTCTCGGCGGTCGCGATCGACAGATCGCCGCGCGTCGCCGCGCGCCGCGTCGCCTCGGCATAGCGGCGTGCGGCGGGCACATCGCGCAGCACCGCGTCACGCTGTCGCCGCGCGATCGTGATCCCAGCAACCGCCGCCGCGATCTCGGCGCGCGTCCGGAACAGCCGTGCGTCATACTCGGCCTTGAGCGCAGCGCGGGTCGCGCGCTCGATCGCGATGCCGCCACGATTGCGGTTCCACAGCGGCAGCGTGAAATCGACCGACGGCCCGACGATGACATTGCCCGACGTGTCGCGGCTTGACCCGATGCTGAGACCAAGCGTGGGAAACTGGTCGAGCACCGCCTTGCGCACTGCGGCTTCCTGCGCGGCATAGCCCGCTTCCAGCGCGCGCAAATCGGTCCGGTTGGTGCGCGCGATCTCAAACAGCCGTGTGGCATCGAACGGGCGATCACCGTCCGACATCGGCGCGAGCCGCAGGATCGCGGTCGGTGGCAAACCCAGCAGCCGCGTCAGTTCGAAGCGCGCCGTGGCGAGGTCCTTCTCAGTGCTGCGCGCCTTGACCTCGGCATCGGCGGCGGCGAGCCGCGCGGCCTGGATCTGATCCGCCGCAAGATCGCCGCGTCCCGCCGCCCGCGTCGTGCGATCGAGCAGCGACCGCGCCGTGTCGCGCGACGCCGCGGCCAGCGTGACGCCGCGTTCGAGCGCGACGATCCGCACCGCTTGTAACCGCGCTTGCCCCGCCGTTTGCCATTCGCTCCACGCCAGATCGAGCCGCACTTGCTGCGCTGCCGCGCGCGCTTGCGCCAGGCGGACTCCGCGCGTGCGCAGCATGTTGAGATCAAAGCCGAGCGCGCTGGCCAGATCGAGCAACGGATCGGGTCCGGCGAGCACCTGGCTGACGCCCATGCTCAGCGTCGGATCGGGCAGCAGCCGCGCGGCAAACGCCTGCGCGTCGGCAACGCCCGCGCGCGCCCGCGCCGCACGCAAATCGGGATTGGCGAGCAGCGCGAGCGTCGCCACGGCATTCCCGTCGAGCGGCCGCGCCAGATCGATCGTAACTGGCGTCGGGTACGGCCGTTCGACCGGCACCATCGCGAGCGGATCGGGGGTATAGGCCGCACATCCGCTCAGCAGCAGTAACGGGATCAGCAACCGCTTCATGCCGCGACTTTCGGCACGGTCAGCGTCACACACAAGCCCGGATCGTTCGTGGCGACCGCAACGCTACCGCCATGCGCCGCCGCCACCGCCGCGACCAGGCTGAGGCCGAGGCCATTGCCCGGCGTCGTGCGGCTCGCCTCGCCGCGCGCGAAGCGCTGCAGGATGCGCGCATGATCGGCGACCGGCACGCCCGGCCCGTCATCGCGCACCGACAAGCGTGCGGTCTTGTCGTCGGCACTGAGCCTGATCTCGATCCGCGTCCCCGGCGGCGTGTGCAGGCGCGCATTGTCGAGCAGATTGACCAGCGCCTGCGCGATCAGCTCGCGCTCGCCGAGCACCGCGATGCCCGGCGCGACCGACCAGGTAAGGCGGCGACCGCCATCGGCAAAGGCCGGCGCGAAGCTCTCGGCGATATCGATCGTGAGCGCGCTGACATCGGCCAGCACGAAACTGCGCGTGAGCCCGCCACCCTCGACCTCGGCGATGCGGAGCAGCGCCGCGAACAAGGCAAGCACGGCATCGCCCTGCTCGATCGCGCGCGCGGCGGCTCCCTCGACCGTGCCGACCTGCTCAAGCTGATTGCGGAGGCGCAGCAGCGGCGTGCGCAGATCGTGCGCCACGTCGCTCGACACCTGACGCAGATTCTCCATCAATTGCCCGATCCGATCGAGCATCATGTTGAGCGCGGCACTGGCGGCGTCGAATTCGTCGCCGCGCGCGCCGACCGGGACGCGCTGCGCCATATCGCCGGCCATGATCGCGCGCGCGACCCCGCTGATCCGGTCGAGCCGCTTTTGCAGATAGCCCCCCAACATCACCGCACCAACCACGCCGAACGCAATCACCAGAACGAACGCGCCGCCGAACAGGAGGACGATCGTGCGATCGATACCCTCCATGATTTCGGTGTCGCGCGCGACGACGAGGCGATACCCGTCGCGCAGATCGCGCGAATCAGCGCGGGCGCTGTCGGGGCCCTCGATCGGATCCCGGAACGCGATCGCGCCCAGTCCAAGCGTCGGCCGGGCCGTATCGAGCGATCCTGCGATGCGTCGGCCCGAACGATCGAACAGCGCATAGCCAAAGGCTTTGATCGAACTCCCGGCTTCGCGCGTTGCGATCGCACTGACGATATCGGGTAATCCCCCTTCATCATATTCCTGCGCGAGGTTCGCCGTTTCCTGTTTGAGCAGCCCGTCTTGCTGGCGTCGGAAATCTGCGTCGGCCACTTGGTACATCGCGGCGCCGAGCAGAACGACGGCCAGCGCGAACGCGGCGGAATAGGTAATGGCGATGCGATAGGCCGCGCTGGACTTCACCTTAAGCATCGACGCGCATCCGGTAACCCGATCCGCGGATCGTCTCGATCGGATCGTCGGCAAAGCCTTCGCGCAGCTTGGTGCGCAGGCGGCTAAGGTGGCTTTCGACGATGTTCGTCTGCGGATCGAAATGAAAGCCCCAGACCAGATCGAGGAACATCGTGCGCGTCACGATCCGCCCGGCATGGCGCATCAATTGCTCCAGCAGCGCAAATTCGCGGGGTTGCAAATACACCGTCCGCCCGGCCCGCGTTACGTCGCGTCGCAGCAGATCGAGCACGATATCGCCAACCTCAAGTCGGGTCGCCGCATCGGCGCCGGATGAACGCCGGGCGAGCGCATTCAGCCGCGCAGCCAGCTCGACCAAAGCGAACGGCTTGACCAGATAATCGTCCGCCCCGGCATCCAGCCCGTCGACCCGGTCGGCAATGCCGCCAAGCGCGGTGAGCAGCAGGACCGGCACGCGGTTGGAGCGCGCCCGGAGCTGACGCAGCACCTCCAGCCCCTCGATCTCGGGAAGCATCCGATCGAGGATGACGGCGTCGAAACCGCCGTCGTTCGCCGCTTGCAACGCCGCATCGCCGGTCGTGACGTGCGTCACGCTGTGCGCAAGCGCGCGCAACCCGCTTGCGACGAATCCCGCGGTTTCGACATCGTCTTCGGCAAGCAGCACATGCATCCCCCGTCCATAGCGCGCCGCAATGCGTGATGCGCATAGGATTTCCCAATGTTCGTTAACGCGGGCCAAAAAGGTCGGCGGATTTATGAAAGATCCCAACCTCGCGCCGGATCGGCGTTTCGGCCTCGCCGCAAGCCGTGGCGTCCGGCAAAGACGCAGCGTATCTCCCCTGCCCGAAAGGCTCCACGATGCCGCATTTCGCCCGTCGCCTGCTCGTCACCCTCGCCGCCGGGGTGATGATGGCTGCCGCCCCGGCACCCACTTACACGATCAACCGCAGCATCGTCGGTCCGGATGGCGGATGGGACTATGTCCAGGTCGATCCCGCGACGCACCGGGTGTATGTCGCGCACGGCGATGTCGTGACCGAAATCGATCCGCTAAATGGCGATGCGGTGCGCTCGTTCGGAACGATCATGAAAGCACATGCCGTGGTCCCGATCCCCGGCGGCACGACACTGCTCGTCACCAGCGGGCGCGATGACAGCGTCCGCCTGTTCGATCTGCGCAACGGTACCGAGCGCGCGAAGATTGCCGTGGGCAGCGACCCCGATGCGGCGTTCTACGATATGGCCCGACAGCGCGCGGTCGTCATGAACGCCAAGGCCGGGACGGTGTCGCTGATCGATGTCGCCGGCGCCAAGGTGACCGGCACGATCGTGCTGAAGCCCGGCCTCGAGTTCGGCGTGCTTGGCGCGGGCGACACGCTGTACGTCAATAATGAGGACGAAAACGAAATCGAGACGGCGAACCTCGCGACCGGCAAAGCTGGCCCCGCGATCGCCTTGCCGGGCTGTACCGGCCCGACCGGGCTCGGCTTCGATGCCAAGACCGGCTATCTTCTGAGCGCGTGCGGCAATGGTAAGGCCGCCTTGGTCGACACGAAGACGGGCAAATTGGTCAAGCTGCTCGCCATCGGGCTTGGGCCTGACGCGGTGATCCTGGACTCCGCCCGCCGGCTCGCCTTCATTCCGTGCGGCAAGGATGGCACGCTGGCGGTGATCGCGCTCGACACCGCCGGGGGCAGCACGGTCGTGCAGACGATCAAGACCGAAATCGGCGCGCGCACCGGCGCGCTCGATCCCGCCGACGGAACGCTATACTTGCCGACCGCGCGCTTCGCGCCACCGGCGACGGCGGGCGGTCGGCCCGTGGCGATCGCCGGGTCTTTCCATGTGATCGTCGTCAAGCGCGGGTAAACGCGGGCGTTCACGCCAGGCGGTGCGGCACCGACACGGCTTCCGCGACGATCGTCTCGGCGGTGCCGACCGCCTCCCACGGGAAAACGAACCAGCGTTTGTCTGCGGCGCGATCGATCGTTTGCGATCGATACTCGACGCGCGCTTTTGAGCGGATGTTGTCGAGCAACACCGCAAACCGGATCTTGCTCGCGTCGCACCCATACTCGACCAGCAAGCGGCGGATGTCGTCGATCGTGCCGCCGCTGTCGTTGATGTCGTCGATGAACAGCAGCGTCGTGCCGGCCGCACTTTTCGCGGCGAGCTTGCCGAGCAATTCGGTGCCGAACGCGGCAACCTTCGACGAATGATCGACCGAAAGCGCCGGCACGTTCAGCGCGTGCGAGACATAGACCGCCGGAACGAGCCCGCCGCGCCCGACCCCGACGACGAAATCGGGCTTCCAGCCATCCGCGACAACGCTGCGCACCACGCCGCGCACGTCGCGCAGAAAGTCTGCATCGGTCACATAATGAAGCTGCGGCTCGACGGCGGTGCCCATAATGCGATGATTCCGGTGGCGAGAGGAAAGTGCGGAGTAACGGGCCGCGCCAATCCGGGCAACTCCCGCACGATGCGCTAGAACCCGAACGTGCTCAATCCGGGGTGATCATCGGGGCGACGGCCGAGCGGCCAGTGGAAAGTGCGCGCGGACTCGGCAATCGGATGTTCGTTGATGCTGGCGAGCCGGCGCTCCATCAGGCCGTCGGCATCGAATTGCCAATTCTCATTGCCATACGCGCGAAACCAGGTGCCGCTATCGTCGCGATATTCATAAGCGAAGCGCACCGCGATGCGGGTGTCGGCGTGCGCCCAAACCTCCTTGATCAGGCGATAATCGAGCTCGCGCGCCCATTTGCGCGTCAGCAACGCTTCGATCGCGTCGCGCCCGACGATGAACTCTGCACGGTTCCGCCACTGGCTGTCGACCGTATAGGCCAAGGCGACGCGCGCCGGATCGCGGCTGTTCCACGCATCCTCGGCCAAGCGCGCCTTTTGCGCAGCGGTTTCATCGGTGAAGGGCGGCAGCGGGGGACGGCTCATGGCGTGATTCCTTTGAGGGCGGCATTCTCGGCTTCGAGCTCGGCGATCCGCGCCTGCAGCCCGGCCAGCGCGGATTCGACATCAGCAATGTCGATCTTGCGCGGAATATGTTGCGGGCAATTGACGTCCCACGCGTCGATTTCGAACAACACCGCCTGCTCTCCCCGCGCGCGGTACCCGGCGGGCATCAGTTGCGCGATGGTCGCGGGATCGTCGCTGATCCGCGCCC
>NZ_JBBATX010000099.1:0-8792 GCF_040398505.1 Sphingomonas sp.
AGAACCGCAAAGTACTGCTACGCTTGAAAAACTTTTGAATCGGGCTCTTAGGCAGCTGTCAATAATTCCGAGCCAGCCGCGGCGCCTGTCGCTGCGATTGTCATATCTGGCCGGCTAGATCCGAGATTTACAAGCTGTCATGCCAGACTGGATCCCCCTCCCCTGCAATGCATTTCGCAACCAGTCGGCGCAAAAGCGCGATCGCCCAGCCGACATGACGAAGCTAAATCGGCAACGGCTTGCTCCAGCGATAGCCTAAAGCTTTACACTCATGCAGGCTTTGGTGCAGCCGATCCGACACCCAAGATGAACCGCACCGGGATTGTCGAAGGTGCGTTGTCCGCGAGGTAAGCGCCATCGCCGAGCGTCGCGGGCTACCGAGCTGCCCAGTCGCGCAATCCTCGCCTGGTGCCACGACACCGGGGTCGCGTGGCACCACATCGCGCCGGGCACGCCGCAGCGGAACGGCTTCGTCGACAGATACAGTGGTCGCTTGCGCGACGAGTGCCTGAACGAGCACCTGTTCCCTTCGCTGGCTGCGGCGAGACGGATCATCGAGGCATGGCGGACGGACTACAACACCGTTCGTCCGCACCGCAGCCTTGGCGGGTTGGCACCCGCCGAGTTTACCAACCGCCCCCGCCACGGGCATATCGACACCGAAGCTAAGGTATCAGCGGCCTGAAATCGGGGAGCAGGTCATGGAGCAAAAATCTGATCGAATATTTTGCGCGAGATTTAGATATTGCTGAACGAGTCTGGCGGCAAAACTCTGTGCCGCAGACGGTTATTTTGCGAAGACTGGTACTTTACCATGCCCGGATCGTAAGAGCGTTGTCGATGACAAACTCGGCTCCGTTGACAAACCGGGACTCGTCCGATGCCAGGAACAGGACGATGTTTGCCACATCTTCAGGCGCGCCCTTTTCGCCCGCTGGCAATACGCCGGAAGCGACCGGTCTTTCTGTGCCAATACGCCCCTCGGCTTCCTGTACCATCGGCGTCTCGATCGCGCCGGGATGGACCGAATTGCAACGAATCCGGTACCCTTTATCTTGGCACATCACGGCGATCGATTTCGTCATCGATCTAACCGCGCCCTTGGCCGCAGAATAGGCAAAAAAGATCGGGTAGCCGAGTAACGCGCCGGTCGAAGACATATTGATGATAGAGGCATTTTCGGCGCGCTTGAGCAAGGGTAAGGCATATTTGCAGCCGAGGAACACGCCTTCGTTCATGATTGCGTTCACACGCCGGAACTGCTCGAGCGTCACGTCTTCGCAATCGGCCATCTGGACGATCCCGGCATTGTTAACGAGAATGTCGAGGTGCCCAAACCGCTGATCGACATCGGCGATGACAGCTTGCCACGCAGCCTCGCTGGAGACATCGAGCGCCATGGCAATGGCCCCATTTCCGATCCGGGTGGCCACCCGCTGTGCAGCGTCAAACGCGACATCGGTGACGATCACCGTTGCCCCCTCACGCGCCAGTGCAAGACAATCAGCGGCGCCAAGACCCGAGCCGCCACCTGTAACGAGGGCAATTTTGCCGTTAACGCGCCCAGTCATTTTTCTCTCCTGAAAGGCACCGTCATGCAGCGCCGTCTTCTTTGAAATAGTCGGGCAGCCCGCCGGGCCAGATCACGCCCCATTGGGCCTGCCCGCCATCGACGATGCTTAGTTCGCCATTAATGAAACGCGCCGCTGGCGACGCCAGATAGACGATTTTCTGCGCAATATCCCACGCATCGCCGCGCATCTTCATCGGATTGGCCTTGTGGAAACGCACGAGCGCCTCTTCGGGATAAACGCCGAACCCTTCGGTTTCGATCACGCCAGGACCAATACAGTTCACGCGAATCTTCAGCGGTGCCCACTCGGTCGCAAGCGTTTTGGACAGATAGATCACCCCGGCGCGCGCGGCACAGGTATGGGCTGCTTGCGGCATGCCGCGCTCCACATTGGCGACGATATTGACGATATTGCCGGGCACGCCGGCGTCGCGCCAGCGCTTTGCCGCCTCTTGCATCATCCACCAGCTTCCGTTCAGATTGGTGTCGATTACCGCCAACCAGCCCTTGCGGCTGAAGTCGATTGCGTCCTGCGGGAATTGGCCGCCGGCATTGTTGACGAGCGTGTCGATCCCACCGAGCGTGTCATGGACTTCGCCGATGAATGTCTCGACCGCATCAGGATCACGAATGTTCACGCTGCGTGTGAAAATCTGCTGCCCTGTGGCGTCAGAAATGAGCGTTGCCACGTGGGCGAGCTTGTCGGGGTCGCGCCCGCAGATCGCGACTCGGGCACCGAGCCGGGCGGCGAGGATCGCGGTCGCTTTGCCCATGCCGCTGCCGCCACCGGTGATGAGGATTCGCTTACCCACAAGCAAGTCCGTGCGAAAGATCGTCTCGCCACCGAGGAGCTGTTCATCGCTCATCCCTCGGACTGGACGGCCCGGGGCATTGGGGTCCGGCCGTACGTGGGGCTTTGCCGGGTTGTCCATCCACACATCCAATTCAATCGTTCGAAAACACTCATCACTGTTTTCGAAAAAACAATCAACCATGTCTTTTTCTGTGCGGCCAGACGTGCCAGTCTCGCGGATAAGGTGCAAGAGTTGCCCGGCGTGGCACGCGGCACTGCTTCAGACTTTGCAAGCACGGCTGATGGGAATTTAAGGAAACGCGGCATGGAAAAGTTCAAAAACAAGGTTGTCATCGTGATCGGCGCAGCCGGCCGGGACAATATGGGACAGTGTATCGCGCGTGCCTTTGCGCGGGAAGGTGCCATGCTGGTGGTGGCCGGGCGTGACGCCGCGCAACTCGAGCTTCTGTCGGCAGAAATCGGCGGTGCTGCCGTGGTCTGCGACATTACCAGCGAGAAGGATCTCAAGCGACTCGCCGAGACCGCGATCAATCGCTTTGGCGGGCTCGATATTGCGCTCAACGCAACCGGCTGGGGGCTGCTCAAGCCTTTCCTCGATACCACCCGGGCGGACCTCGAAGCAATTGCCGCGCTGCAATTCACCGGCGCAATCCTGTTCTATCAGGCGATGCTCCGCAGCATGCGCGACGGTGGCTCGCTCCTGCAAATTTCGTCCGCGACGGCATCGATCATGCTTGAGGATCATGCCGCCTATATGGGCACCAAGGCAGCGACCGATCATATCATCCGCTGCATTGCCAACGAATTCGGCCATCGCGGGATACGCGCAAATTCGATTGCGCCTGGCTTCACCACCACGCCGATGACCGAACGCGCCTCGCGTAACGCGGCCATTCTCGATACGTTTGCCAAGGAATATCCGCTTGGCCGCGTCGGCACGAGTGAAGACATTGCCGAGGCAGCGTTGTGGCTCGCGTCGGATCAGTGTTTCATGACCGGGCAGGTGTTGCAGGTGAATGGCGGGCTGACATTGCGCCGCAACCCCCGCAATGCCGAAATTGCCGCCGCAGTTCGGGCCGCGCGCGAGGCGGCGCGATGATTCGCGGCGTCCATCACCTCGCCATCTCGACGCCTGATCTCGACCGGTTTGTCGATCATTACGCGCGCTGGTTCGGCTTCGAGCGCTGCGGGGGCGGCGAATGGAAGGCCGGGAATGCGCGCGTTGATACGATGGTCGGTCTTGAGCAGTCGGCGGCACGGTATGAGATGATCCGGCTCGGCAATCTCTACATCGAAGCCTTCGAATACGCCGCGCCGCCGGGCGATCCGGTGCGCCCGCGGATGTGCGATCATGGCATAACGCACCTTTGCCTCTACAGCGATGACGTCTTTGCCGATTACACGCGCCTCAGCGCACTCGGGATGCGGTTCAACTGCCCGCCCGGGGGGAGCGCTGCGACCAGAGCGACCTATGGTCAGGACTGCGACGGCAATGTCGTCGAGCTTCTGCAGATCGTCGACCCGGCGTCCCGCTTCAGCTTTGCGCGCGCGATCGTGACGACCAGCTAAAGCTCGCGGATCAGTGTCGCCGGATCGCCATCCCAGCGGTCATGCGCTTTGCGAATGGCGCCGAAAAAGGCCCGGATACCGGGGCGATCTTCAAGGATCTCCAGCATCGCGCCAAGCGTCGCGCTGGTATCGAGATAGACAAAGCGAATGTCGCCGAAGCGACCTTCTGCAGCGATATCGACCCCGGCATAGGCGCGCAGCGCCGCATCGAAATCTTGCGCGATGATCGCGACATGATGAAACGCCGTCATACCCGCCGGGACGGTATCGCGAAACGCCGAGGGGCCGTCATCATGCTGTTCAACCAGCTCGATCTGAATGCTGCCCGACTGTGCAACCGCAGTGGAAAAGGCAACCGCGCGAGGCATGCCGCGATGCAGCGGTGCACTGATCTGCAGGTTACGATTGACGAGAAATGGGCCGACCCCAAGCGTTTGGTGCCAGTGATGGATCGCGGCGTCGAGGTTTGGGACCACCCAAGCGTGCTGAAGGATTTCAGGTCGGGTCAACATGCGCGTGCTTCCTCCCACTCTGCCAAAAATCGGCGGCTTGCCTCAACCGCGCGCTGCGCTCGGTCAAAGCCGGACATACCAGCGCTTCTGGCGGCAGATTGCGGAACCTCGATATCGAACAGCACGTCGCGGTGCAGCGCTCGGCTAAGGGCCAATAGGGGAAATTTCCCCTCCCCTGCGGGCAATCGCTCCCTGACCGCCTCGTGCCATCGCCGTTCCTCCGGCATGGCCGCGGGCCCATCGCACAGTTGAACGTAACCGATCAGATCGGCGGCGCGCGCCACATCGCAGGGCGCAGCGCCGCTACGGACCGCATGGAGCATGTCGAGCACGACCGATCCGCAGCCGGCCGCGCGGACGATCCGCTCTGCAGCGGGCAGCGTGCGCACGGCCGAAAACGCGTTGAATTCCAGCCCCGCGACAATGCCGTGCGCGGCGGCGCGAACGGCAAATTCGGCGAAGCGATCGACAGCGTCCTGGTCGCTCGACACATCATGGATGTGCGCCGTCGCGCGCGCTGCACCCAGTGCGGACCCGATCGCAAGGCCGCTCTCGAAATCCTCTCGCGCGCCGCTTCGATCGAGGGGGAAGACTTCGAGATTGGAAAGCGTCATGCCCAAATCGTGAAGCTTGGTGCGCAAAGCGGCGACATCGTGCGCGCTGACACACGGATAGCGGCTCGCGGCCGCGGCCGGCACATGGGTGAAGAGGCACACGCTGGTTAGTCCCAAGCGATTCGCAATGTCGATCAGCTCGGGCGGTTCCGCGTCCACTGCGGTCAGTTGATGCAGCGATAAGGCCAAACCCAAACCTCTTTAAAAAACATTCCTGATTGTTTTTATCTGAGGCTGTGCTAGCTCCAAGTCAACAGAAGTTGGAACATCGATGATGGACGTATCAACAGCCAGCGACTTTCGGCAAGCGATGGAGTTCGAGCGAAACCGCAAGGGGCCGCCCGATGGCTTCCCTGCGCTGCCTGATATTCCCGGTGCGCGCTATACCGATCCTGAGTTTCTGGCGCTTGAGCGTGAGCAGATGTGGCGCCGCGCTTGGCTCTACGCCGGGCACGCCGACCAGTTGGCGGAACCGGGAAGCTGGTTCCTGACGCGCAACCCCGGGTCCCCAATTCTGGTCGTGCGCGGACTGGATGGCGCAATCCGCGCTTTCTACAATACCTGCCAACACCGCGGCGCCCCGCTTGTTGCAGAGGCCTCAGGCGAAGCGCGCGGCTTTGTTTGCCCCTATCACGGCTGGAGCTACACGCTCGAAGGGAAACTGGTCGCGGTTCGCGATAAGCGCGATTTTGTTGACCTCGATTTCACCTGTCGTTCGCTGGTTTCGGTGCGGTGTGAAAGCATCGGCAATCTGATCTTCATTAACGAAGACGCCGGTGCAGAGCCTTTGGCCGATCACATCGGCCCGATGGCAGAGGAGTTCAGGCAATATCAGTTCGGCGCGCTCCGGCTGGTAGATTCACGCAGCTATGAGGTCGGTTGCAACGTGAAAGTGCTGCTTGATGCCTTTCTTGAAGTCTACCACATCAAGTCGATCCACGAGAAGACGGTCGATCGCTTCCTCGATCACCGCGGGATGGTCATTACGTTGTGGCCCAACGGGCATAGTCGAATGATCACGCCCAACAGCCGACCCGACTGGAAGGATCCCGGGACGATCGGCATGCCGCGCATCGAGACGGTCACCGAGGTGCCGGCCAACAACAATGTGAGCTATCTGATCTATCCCAATTTTGTGATGCCGCCATCGGACACGGGTGTTCCGTTACTTCAGTTCTGGCCGGTTACGGATACGACGTGCCGCGTGGTTTCGACCTGGATCGGTCCCGATTATGATCCGGCTGCTGCGAACCCGTTATGGGATACGCGGATCAAAAACTGGGAACGCATCCTGTACGAAGACCTGCAGTTTGCGCCGCAGATCCAGGAATCGTTGCAGAGCCGGGGCTTCCAGGGAATGCCGCTGAATTACCAGGAACGGCGCATCTATCATTGGCATGCAGAACTCGATCGCCGGATCGGGATCAACCGATTGCCAGCCGGAACCGCGGTCAAGCAAGTGCTTGGTGATTTTGTCGACGCCTGACAGGCCAGAAAGAGAGTGAAGCGGTGGATTTTCGATTAAGCCCCGACCAAAGAGCGCTTCAGGTAGCGGCGCGGACCTTTGCCCAGGCCGAGCTGCCGGCGATTGCGGCCGAATTGGAACGCGACAACAAGCCGCCCAGCCACGCTCTTGTTCATCGCTTCGCCGAAATGGGTTTCCTCGGGATCAACGTTCCGGCGGAATTGGGCGGTCTCGGGCTGGGCAATATCGAGGCGCTCGTCGTGCTGGAGGAATTCGCCAAGATTTCCTCGGCCGTTGCCTTCCCCGTCTTTGAATCCTCGGTTGGCCCGGTGCGTGCGATCGAGCATTTCGCACCGCCCGCGCTGCGGGACCGCGTGGTGCCACTGGTCTGCCGCGGCGAGATGATCATCGCGGTGTCGATGTCCGAACCCGAGGCCGGGTCGGCGCTCACCGATCTGAAAACGAAAGGAACCGTGGTCGGCGACAAGCTGATCCTCAACGGGACGAAACGCTGGTGCTCGGGTGGTGGGCATAGCGACGCATATTTGGTCTATTGCCGTTTGTCGGATGAACCCGGCGCCAAGGCGATCGGCGCGGTGCTGGTCGAAAAGGACACGCCGGGTCTGACCTTTGGGCCGAATGAGAGCCTGATGGGGTTTCGCGGCATTCCGTCCGCCGATCTGTACTTTGACGATTGCGCTGTTCCGCTCGACAATATCGTCGTTCCCGCCGGTGGGTTTCGCAAGTTGATGGAGGCGTTCGATCTTGAACGCTGCGGCAATGCGACGATGGCGCTTGGCCAGGCGTCGGGTGCGCTTGATGACATCAAGGCGTATGTCGTTGATCGCAAGCAGTTCGGCAAACCGATCGCCGAATTTCAGGCGGTGCAGCTGAAGCTGGCCGAAATGCAGATGAAAGTCGATGCAGCGCGGCTGTTGATCTGGCGCGCGGCGTCCAACGCCGAGGATGGGCTGCCGTCGGTGCTGGAAAGCTCGATCGGCAAATGCTTCAGCAACACGATCGCGCGCGAAGTGACGGGTGACGCCCTGCAACTGATGGGCGCGTATGGCTATTCCAAGGACTTCCCGATGGAGCGCCGGCTACGCGATAGCTGGGGCTGGGGCATTGCCGGCGGCGCGATCGATATTCAGAAAACCAATATTGCCGGGGCGATGCTCGGCCGGCGCTTCGATCAGCGGCGCTGAGCATGGCGCGCGTACGGATTGCGGCCCTGGCTGATCTGGCCGAAAATGGCGGGACCCCCATTGAAGTTGCAGGCCGCGCCTTGCTCGTATGCCGTTCGCGATCGGGGACCTTCGTGGTCGAAAATATGTGCAGCCATCAACGCGCCAAGCTGGAAGGCGGCAAGATTAAGGGGCCACATATTTTTTGTCCGCTCCATGGGGTTCGCTTCGATCTGCGCGATGGTTCCCCCACGGGGACCTTGACCAAGCTGCCGATCGTGGTGTTTGCCTCGATGATCGACGACGACGCAGTCTATGCCGAGCTTGATGCGTGAGCGACGACCGCCTCATTCTGCATCACCATGACCCCTCGCCCTTCGCCGAGAAGATCCGATTGGCCTTCGGGATCAAGCGGCTCGCCTGGAGCTCGGTCCTGATTCCGATGGCGATGCCCAAGCCCGATCTGATTGCGCTGACAGGCGGGTATCGCGGCACGCCGGTGCTCCAGATCGGCGCCGACATTTATTGCGACTCGCGGCAAGTGATCGCCGAGATCGAACGCCGCCACCCGTGCCCGCCGCTGTTGCAGTCGGGGCCGCTGGTCAATTTTGGGCTACAGCACTGGAGCGACGATGCGCTGTTCCCGCCCGGCGCGGCGCTGGCAATGCATGAGGGGGCAGCGGCGATGCCCGCCGGGCTGCTGATCGAGCGCAGCGCCTATTTCACCACTCTCGATTTTGCGCGGTTCGAAGCCGATGCGCCATATTTTCGCGCGCAACTGGCCGCACATGCGCTGCTCATCGAACGTCAGCTCGCCGATGGACGCCGCTATCTTCTCGGCGATGCGCCCGAATGGGCTGATATTGGCGCGTACTTTCCATTGTGGATGCTCAACGGCCATGTTGCGAGTGGTCCCGAGATCCTTGCAGGAAAGCCGCTTGTAGCCCGGTGGCAAGCCCGCATGGCAGCGCATGGGACTGGCGATCGGTCCGAACTTTCCGCTTCGGACGCGCTTGCCGTTGCGCGTTCGGCCAATTTGACACCCGGCCCGCTTGGCCCGC
>NZ_JBBATX010000100.1:0-1266 GCF_040398505.1 Sphingomonas sp.
AATGCCCGACCTCAACAAGATCCTCACCGCCAAGACCCCCCTGACGCTCGCCGGTGTCCCCGCCGGGTTCGAACCGTGGCTGCTCGCCGATCTGGCGCGTGCCGCCAAAACCCGCGCCGTGTTCGTCGCGCCGGACGAAGCCGCGATGCGCGCGATCGCATCGACCGCGCCGACCTTTGCGCCCGAACTGGAAGTGCTGACGTTTCCGGCCTGGGACTGTCTGCCTTACGATCGCGCCTCCCCAACGCTTCGCGTGATGGCCGAACGCATGGCCACGCTGCACCGCTTGCAGCAGGTGCCGAAAGGCCCGCAGCTCCTGCTCACCACGGTCAATGCCGTCGCGCAGCGCACGCTCACCCAGTTCCGCATCCGTCAGCTCGTCGCGCGCCTCGCGCCGAAGGAACGGATCGGGCGCGACCGGCTTGCCGCACAATTGCAGGCGAACGGCTATGTCCGAGTCGAGACCGTCGCCGATGCCGGCGAATTTGCGGTGCGCGGCGGTCTGGTCGATCTGTTCCCGAGCGGCGAGGAACAGGCACTGCGGCTCGACTTCTTCGGCGACGAGATTGAAAGCGTCCGCACCTTCGACCCGGCCGACCAGCGCACCACCGGGCGGATCGACGGGTTCGTGCTGCTGCCAGCGTCCGAAACGCTGATCGACGAGGACAGCATCAAACGCTTCCGCGCGCGCTACCGCGAGCGGTTCGGCGCGACCGCGACCGGCGACCCGCTGTATCAGGCGATCAGCGACGGGCGGCGGCTCGCGGGGATGGAGCATTGGCTTCCGCTGTTCGAGGAGAAGCTGTCGACGCTGTTCGACCATCTCGGCGATAACGCAGTAATCCTGCGCGATTCAGGCGCGGTCGCGGCGGCCGAGGCGCGGTTCGAGGCGATCACTGATTATCACGGCAACCGCGTCAAGGCGCAGTCGAGCGATCCCGGCAGTTACCGGCCACTCCCCGCCGACGCGCTGTATCTGACCGCGACCGATCTGGCCGACCGGCTCGACGCCGCGCCCGCGCACCGCATCACCGCCTTCCACGAGCCTGAGAGCGCGACGGTGCTCGATTTCGGCGTCGATGGCCCGCGCGATTTCGGCGCCGAGCGCGCGAATGGCACGAACGTCTATGAGGCGGTGGTCCAGCACCTCAAGACGATCCAGCGCGACGGACGCAAAGCCGTGCTGGCCAGCTATTCGACCGGCGCGCGCGAACGGCTGGCGGGGTTGCTCAAGGATCATGGGGCCGAGAACCTCAAGCTGGTCGA
>NZ_JBBATX010000100.1:1366-3518 GCF_040398505.1 Sphingomonas sp.
GCACTCCTCGTCCTGCCGCTCGACCACGGTTTCTCCAGCCCGCAAGTCGCGCTGCTCACCGAGCAGGACATGCTCGGCGATCGGCTGGTGCGGCGCGCGAAGCGCAAGAAATCGGCCGATGCGTTCCTCGCCGAACTGGCGATGCTCACCCCGGGCGATCTCGTCGTCCACGCCGATCACGGCATCGGCCGCTATGAGGGGCTGACCTCGATCCCGGTCGGTCACGCGCCGCACGATTGCGTCGCTTTGACCTATGCCGGTGGCGACAAACTGTTTGTGCCGGTTGAAAATCTCGAAGTGCTGACCCGCTACGGCTCAGACAGCGACGGCGCGAGCCTCGACCGATTGGGCGGCGAGGCATGGCAGCGCCGCAAATCGAAGATGAAGGAGCGCATCCGCGAAATCGCGGGTGAGCTGATCGCAACCGCCGCCGAACGCGCGCTCAGGCCCGCCGAGACGATCGAACGCGACAGTGGCTATTCCGCATTCGTCGACCGCTTCCCGTACGAGGAAACCGAGGATCAGGATCGCGCGATCGAGGATGTGATGGCCGATCTGGCCAAGGGCACCCCGATGGACCGGCTCGTCGTCGGCGATGTCGGTTTCGGCAAAACCGAAGTCGCCCTTCGCGCCGCGTTTGCCGCGGCGATGTCGGGGCAGCAAGTCGCGATCGTGTGCCCGACGACCTTGCTTGCGCGCCAGCATTTCAACAATTTTACCGCGCGCTTCGAAGGCTTTCCGCTCAATGTCGGGCGCTTGTCGCGACTCGTGCCGACGGCGGAGGCGAAAGCGACTAAGGAGGGCCTGACCAACGGCCAGATCGACGTCGTGATCGGCACGCACGCAATCCTCGCCAAGGGGATTGAATTCAAGCGGCTCGGCCTCGTCGTGGTCGATGAGGAACAGCGTTTCGGCGTCACCCACAAGGAGCGGCTGAAGGGCCTGAAGACCGACGTCCATGTCCTGACACTCACCGCCACGCCGATCCCGCGCACGTTGCAAATGGCGATGTCTGGGATCCGCGAGCTGTCGGTGATCCAGACCCCGCCGGTCGACCGGCTTGCGGTGCGGACCTACATCATGCCGTGGGACCCAATCGTGCTGCGCGAGGCGTTGCTGCGCGAACATTATCGCGGCGGACAAAGCTTCTTCGTCACGCCGCGGATCAAGGATCTCCCCGATATCGAGGAATTCCTCACCAAACAGGTCCCCGAAATCCGCTACGTCGTCGCGCACGGCCAGATGGCCCCGACCGAAGTCGAGGAGCGCATGTCGGCGTTCTACGACAAGAAGTTCGAGGTTTTGGTCTCCACCACGATCGTCGAATCCGGGCTCGATATTCCAAGCGCCAACACGATGATCATCCACCGCGCCGATCGCTTCGGCCTGGCGCAGCTCTATCAGCTGCGCGGACGCGTCGGGCGCGCGAAAACCCGCGCCTACGCCTATCTCACCACGCCCGAAAACCGCATCCTGAGCGAAACCGCCGAGAAGCGGCTCAAGGTCCTGTCAGACCTCGACACGCTCGGCGCCGGGTTCCAGCTTGCCAGCCACGATCTCGATCAGCGCGGTGCGGGCAATCTGCTCGGCGACGAGCAATCGGGACATATCAAGGAAGTCGGCTACGAACTCTACCAGTCGATGCTGGAAGAGGCGATCATGGACGCCAAGGCGGGTGGCCAGCGGTTGCGCCCGAAGGATTTCTCACCCCAGATCACCGTCGACGCGCCGATCCTCATCCCGGAGGATTACGTGCCCGATCTCGATTTGCGGATGGGCCTGTATCGCCGTCTCAACGATGTCGAGGACCAGAACGCGCTCGAGGCGTTTGCCGCCGAGATGATCGATCGCTTCGGGAAACTGCCCGATCCGACCGACAATCTGATCCGCATCATCGAGATCAAGCTCAACGCCAAAAAGGCGGCGGTCGCGAAGATGGATGTCGGCCCCAAGGGCGCGCTCGTCACCTTCTTCGACAACAGCCCGCCCAATATCGAAGGGCTGCTCGCCTGGGTCGCCAAGCTCGACGGCGTCGCGCGGCTGCGGCCCGACAGCAAGCTGGTGGTGACACGCAGCTGGGGCGACCCCAAGGCGCGGCTCCACGGCGCGTTGCAGCTTTCCAAGGGGCTGGCGAAGGCGGCGGGGTAGAGGA
>NZ_JBBATX010000100.1:3618-8749 GCF_040398505.1 Sphingomonas sp.
CGCCAGCCGGCTCGCTCCTTGCGGAACACCAGCGAGGTCATCCCCGATTGCACGCTGCCATCGGCGGCGGTCAACGTGTAGCGGCCAATGTAGAGCGCATGGGCAGGACCAAGCAGCCGGAAATCGAGCGTCGCGAAGCCGAGCACGCCGCGTTTGGCGGCATTGGCGAAATCATATTTGATGCGATAGCGCTCGGCCATACCTGCCTTGCCGCGCAACACGCCGGTTTTGGTGACGAAGCTGGTGTCGGGCGCGTCCGAATAGATCGCCATGAAGCGCGGCAGATCGCCCGCATACCACCCCGCCGCGCTGTCGGCCATCGCCGCTTCGACCGCGGCCTGCGGAGTCGGTGCCCCCCGCGCCATGACCGGCGCTGACAACACCAGCATGCACGCCATTAGAAGCTTCCACATACCCGTGCTCCACGCGATAGACTTTCACCGGCACGCTGCGTAGCACGACGGCGAAGCGGCGGGGAGCGCTTGTACCGATGCAGACGTCGCCGCAGCGCGGACATTTCACCGATCTCGACGGGATGCGCGGCGTGCTCGCGCTGATCGTGATGGTGTTGCACCTGGGCCTCAATCCGGCGGTGTCGGCGCTCAGTCTCGGCTGGTTGCCCAACCATAACTGGGCATGGTCGGTCAGCGTCGATGTGTTTTTCGTGCTCAGCGGGTTCGTACTGTTCCTCGCGCTCGACCGCGCCCGGCCTGGTTTGCTCGACTATTTCATACGCCGCGTACGGCGGCTCGCGCCGGTGTACTTGATCGGAACGGTGGCGATGATCGTGCTCGGACGCGCCCTTCCGCTGCGCAATATCATTCTGAACCTGCTGATGGTGCAGACGGTCATCAATCGCTCTTCGATCAACTTTGCGGCGTGGAGTATTCCGCTCGAGCTTTTCCTGCCCGTCTTCGTCCTGCCGCTGCTGCCAATCGTGGCGCGATCGACGAAACTGCCCGTCGCAATCCTGTTCGCGCTGGCGTTGTTCGGATGTGCGACGTGCGCGGCGACGGTCGCGCTGCATACCGATAATCGGCTGGCACGCGGCGTGTTCGGGCTGGCGACGGGGATGCTGCTCGCGCGGCTATGGCAGATATCGCCCGCCGCCCCCGCTCGCCCGCGCTTGGTGCTCGGCCTGTTTGCGGCTTGCCTCGGCGTGATGGCGATCGCGGCGCGCTATCCCTTGCTGGCAGCGCTGATCCCGGTGTTCGCAGTGGCGGCGATCTGGTTCGGATCGCGCACGCACACGATCCTGTCGAGCGTGCCACTCCAGGCGTTCGGGCGCTGGTCCTATGCGATCTATCTGTTGCACGTGCCCGTCCTCACGCTCGCGGCGCGCACGATCGGGTCGGTCGATCACAGCCTGTGGCGCAAAGCCGTGGTGATCGCAGTGACGATCGCGCTCTCGGCCTTCACCTATCGCTTCATCGAGAAGCCGTTGATGCAGCGCTCGCGACCAGCGCAGTGAGCGCGCTTACCGATACGGCCTCGGAACACAGGAACCCCTGAAAGATCTGGCACCCCTCCTTCGCCAGCGCTTCGAGCTGCGCGTCGGTCTCAACCCCTTCTGCAATCACCGTCAGCCCGAGCGAGCGCGCCATGTCGATCACGCCGCGCACGACGATCCGATCGCGCGGGGATCCGGTAATGTCCTGCGCCAGTTTCTTGTCGATCTTGAGATAATCGAGCGGCAGCGCCTTCAGATAAGCGAGGCTCGAATAGCCCGTCCCGAAATCGTCGATCGCAATGCGGCATCCCGCCCCGCGCAGCACCGATAACAGCGTCGAGGCGATGCCGAGATCCTCGATCAACCCGCTCTCGGTGATTTCCAGCGTGAGACGGTTCCGCGGAAAACCGCTGGCGTCGACCCGGTCGAGGAACAAATCGGCAAATCCCGGCCGCGCAATGTCGGCGGCGGTCAAATTGAGCGCAAGCCGCACCCCCGCCAGTGCGGCAGGCCAGGCCGCCGCCTGCGTCAGCACAAGTTTCTGGATATGGTCGGACAGCCCGATTTCGAGATCGGCGCGCGCCGCGGCCGCAAACAGCGTCTCCGCCCCGATCGACCCGAGCACGCCGTGTTCCCACCGCGCCAGCGCCTCGACCCCGACGATCGCGCCGCTGGAGACCGCGACTTGCGGCTGAAACAGAATCCCGATTTCGCCGCGTTCCATCGCGCGATTGAGATCGACGGCGAGCCGGTCGATCGGTGCAGTCCCATGTTCCGCCCCGTTATCGGCCACGCGCATTGTCGCGCTGTCCGAATCGCGGGCCTCCGCCAGCGCTTCGCTCGCGCGCCGCAGCAGGGTGGCGGCGCTATCGTCGGGACGCGCCTCGGCCAGCCCGATCCGGCAGCCGAGCACCGCGATCGATTCGCCCGTCACAAACGGCCGCGCGAGCTCGCCGGCGATGCGTTCCAGCGCGAGGTCGATCCGCGCGCGCGGTGCGGTCGCGGCGACGACGAAGGTCGATCCGCTCATCCGCGCGATCAGCGCATCGCGGCCCAGCACTTCATGGACGACATCGTCGATCCGCTTCTGCGCCGACCGCAGCAGCGCATCGCCCGCGGTGCGGCCATAGGCGGTGTTGACCATGTCGAAGCGGTTGAGCGCGATCAGCATCGCGTGCAGCGGTATCGCCTCAGGGTTCGCCAGCCGTCGCGTCAGCCAGCGTCGCGCGCTTCCCGCATCGCGTGCGCCCGCCAGCGCCTCGCGCATCTCAGCGGCAGGCTCGGGCGCGCTGCCGAGCGGCTCGACCACCGCATCGATATGCTGTGCCGCAATGTCGAGTTGCAGATGCTGCACGACCCGCCCGACCCTGGTGGCATCGTGCGCGAAGGCGGTCGCAGGCCGGGCGCGGGTCATCCGGCGCAAGGCCGTGAGCGCTGCGGCGCGGTCGCCAGGATCGAGCCGGCGCAGCAAGGCGCGCGCCCCGAATTCGTCTTCGATCCCGAGCAACGCCGACAGCCCCGGCGTCAGGATCAAAACGCGCGTGACCAGATCATAGCGCCAGCCGAGCGGCGCGAAGGACGGCCCGGCCTGCCACTCACGCGCCATCCGTTCGGCGTGGCGCGCCGCGAAGCGCAATGCCTGCAGTAATTCGGCGTCGCTGAACGGGCTTGCGAGGAAATGCGTCGCGCCCGCATCGAACAAAGCGGCGATCATCGCCGTCTCGCCGCGTGACACCAACGCGAGCATCGCGCCGCCATTCGCCTCGACCGCGTCACCCAGCATTGCCACCGCCGCCAGCCCGTCGCCCGGGGCACCGCGCGCGTCGATCACCGCGACCGCCGCGCCGCTGGAAAGAAAGCGCCGCTCGGCCCCGCCCACGCGGCGCGCCGCGACGACTTGCCAGCCGGCACCCGCTGCCAGCGACGCCAGCTCATCGCGTTGCCGAAAAGACAGGATGAACAGCGGGGCTGGAGCGGCGGGCATGGCACGACCCTAATGCGGGACGGCAGGTTAAAGAAGGGGCACGCGTTCGCCCCTGTTAATCGCGCCCGTTAATCGCCCCGTTAATCGCCCTTGTTACCGCCCCTGCGAACGCTTAGCTCCACACAGCATGGACATTGGCCCCGCCCTTATCGACCGCCACGGCCGTACGATCAGCTATTTGCGGATTTCGGTGACCGATCGCTGCGACCTGCGCTGCCGCTATTGCATGGCCGAACAGATGACCTTCCTGCCCAAGGCGGCGGTGCTGAGCCTCGAGGAAATCGCGATCATCGCCGAACGCTTCATCGCGCGCGGCATCACCAAGATCCGGCTGAGCGGTGGCGAGCCCTTGGTGCGGCGCGATGTCGGACAATTGGTTAAGCGCCTCGGGCGGCATATCGGAGCCGGGCTCGACGAACTGACGATGACGACCAACGGCAATGCGCTGGCCGAACATGCCCCCGCGCTCGTTGCGGCGGGGATGCGCCGGATCAATGTCAGCCTCGACAGCCTCGATCCCGACACGTTTCGCTACATCACCCGTCACGGCGATGTGGCGCGCGTGATAGGCGGCATTCGCGCCGCGCGCGATGCGGGGCTCGCGGTCAAGATCAACATGGTCGCGCTGAAGGGCCTGAACGAACAGGAAATCGCGCCGATGCTACGCTGGTGCGTCGAGGAAGGCATCGACCTGACGCTGATCGAGACGATGCCGCTCGGCCAGATCGACGAGGATCGCACCGACCGCTTCCTGCCGCTGACCGCGGTGTTCGACGATCTCTCGCGCAACTTCGCCTTGCTGCGCGACCCGTATCGCAGCGGTGGCCCGGCCCGCTATTGGCGCGTTTCGGGGACGGAGACAAAGCTGGGCCTGATCTCACCGCTGACCGGGAATTTCTGCGATACGTGCAACCGCGTTCGGCTGACCACCGAGGGGGTGCTCTACACCTGCCTCGGCCATGACGATCAGGTCGATTTGAAAGCGATCCTGCGCGGCGAAGGCGTTGGCGGACTCGATGCCGCGCTCGACGCGGCGATGCTGACCAAGCCCGCGCGCCATGATTTCGATATCTCGGCCGCGGCGCCCGCCGTCGCCCGCCACATGAGCGTCACCGGCGGATGACGTTGCCGCAACGCCGCGCGCTCGTTGCCTCCCCGACGCCGCCCGCGCAGGCGGCGGCCGCAATGCTCGCCGACGCGCATGATTGGGTCGCGCCGCAAGATGCCGATCTGATCGTCGCGCTGGGTGGCGATGGCTTCATGCTGCAAACGCTCCACGCAATGCTCGAACGGCGCAAACCGGTCGTGCCGGTGTTCGGGATGAACCTCGGCACCGTCGGATTCCTGATGAACGAATGGCGGGCGCACGGGCTCGACACCCGGCTTGAGCGCACCAAGCCGTTCAAGGTCGTGCCGCTGGCGATGACCGCGATCACGGTTTCCGGCGAGACATTCTCCTTGCCCGCGATCAACGAAGTCTCGCTGCTGCGCGAAACGCGCCAGACCGCGAATTTGGAGGTTACCGTCAACGACCGGATCGTCCTGCCCGAACTGGCGTGCGATGGCATATTGGTGGCGACGCCAGCCGGGTCGACCGCGTACAACCTTTCGGCGCAAGGGCCGATCCTGCCGCTCGGATCGAACATGCTGGCGCTGACGCCGATCAGCCCGTTCCGCCCGCGGCGCTGGCGCGGCGC
>NZ_JBBATX010000101.1:0-8726 GCF_040398505.1 Sphingomonas sp.
GGGACCGGGTCGATTGTACGGAACGGGCGGCGTGGCGCATCGTTAAGGAATTCCATCGCCCCAGGCGTTCTTTTTCCGGCGAGTAGCTTTTATGCCGCGTACCCAGCTTTTGTTCTTGTCCGTGTTGTTCGCAGCGGCGTGTGCGCCTGCTGTCGACGATACTAATATCAACGTCGATATCACTGCGGCCGCGTTGCAGGCGCAAGGCGCGGTCGATGCCTATGGTGCCAGTGCCAGGGAAAGCGCGCCGGTCGTGATCGCCGAGACCGACGCGCCAAACACCGCGGCGCCCGTCGCGGTCAAGGTGCCCGCCCCGCTCGCTCCACCGCCACCGGGCACGCCAGGCGGCTTACCCGATGATCGAACCCCATTGTCCGAAGCCCGCTTCGCCCCTGACAGCGCGCAAGCGGCTGCCAATGTCGTTCAGAGCTATTATGCGCTGATCGGCGAGCGCAAATATCGTGAAGCCTTCGCGTTGCGCGACGGCACCGTGGTTGGTCCAAAGACCGCCGATGCCTTTGCCGCCGATTTTGCGCGCTACAGCGAATATCACGCCAATATCGGCGGGCCGAGCGCGATCGATGCCGGGGCGGGGCAGCGCAACGTGACGGTGCCTGTGCAGATTTATGCCCGAATGAAGCAGAGTAAGGCGCCGGTCTATCAGATTGGCAGCGTGACGCTGCACCGCACCGATGTCGATGGTGCGAGCGCGGAACAACGCCGCTGGCATATCCGTACTATCATGCTGAAAGCTGCACCGAGAGGCTAGGGTCGGCGTTTCACGGGAATTCCATATGCCGACGATCCTGCTGCTGATCGCCTCCAACTGCTTCATGACAACGGCGTGGTACTGGCATTTGAAGGGCGGCATGTCGAAGCCGCTGTTCGTGGTGATCCTGATCAGCTGGGGCATCGCGCTGTTCGAATATTGCCTCGCCGTCCCGGCCAACCGGATCGGATTCGCCGCCGGCTGGAGCGGTGGGCAGCTCAAGGTCACGCAGGAAGTGATCACGCTGGTCGTGTTCGGCGTGTTCATGGTGACGGTGTTGGGCGAGCCGCTCGGCTGGCGCCACCTCGGCGCGTTTCTGTGCCTGGTCGGGGCGGCGGCGTTTCTGTTCGTCGGGGTCAGTCACCCTGCATGACGTTGGCGAGCAGTGCGAGATCGGCGCTGTTGACCGCCACCCCGGTCGCGTCGGTGTCGTTCGTGACGGCGACCTGATGGGATGTCGCCGCGCGCGGTCCGAACCCGACCGTGTCCTCGGCCGTCCACAGGATCCCCGCGGCCCAGAGCAAGGCGGACCAGCGGCTGAGGAAGAGTTTGCGGAAGGGCATAGCATCCGACGTACACCGCCCCCGGTTAACGCGCCGCTTCGTGTCATGATGAACGCGAAGGCGATTCCGCGTCGGGTTCCTCCTCCGTGATCTCTGCAGCAGTCGCACTATGGTGCGCCGATTTCCGCGCTGCATCGGGCGTCAGCGAGGTGGCCAGACCGTCGGGCCCGTCACGCACGACAATGCCATGTTCGGCAGCTGCGAACATCGGCATAGCATGCTGCATTCTCGACATTTCGGTCGCCCACTGGACAGATCGATATGCCGATGCGCATGTTTCGATGAGGGAATACTGATGTACACCAGCCTGTTTCTGAAGACGCATCGCACCCCCATTCTGGATGGCGAGGAAGTGGCGGCGCTCGAATCCGCCGCTGCGCGCACCGCGACGTTCACCGCCAAGCAAATCATGGTTCGGCAGCAGGTTCCGCTCACGCAATGCACCTTGCTGCTCGAAGGGTTTGTCGAGCGCTATCGCGACACGCCCGAGGGACGGCGCCAGATCCTCGCGATCCATATTCCCGGTGATTTTGTCGATTTGCACTCCTATCCGCTGAAACGGCTCGAACATTCGGTTGCGGCCTTGACCGATGTGAAGGTCGCGCTGTTTCCGCACAGCGCGATTCGTACGCTAACCGCGCAATCGCCGACGCTCACCGAATTGTTGTGGCGATCGAAGCTGATCGATGCCGCGATCAATCGCGAATGGATCGTCTCGGTCGGCGCGCGCAGTGCGGTTGTCCGGCTCGCGCATCTTTTTTGCGAAATGTATGTTCGGCTGGAGCGGATCGGGATGGCCCCCGACCGCAGCTTCGCGCTGCCGTTGACGCAAGTCGATCTGTCGGACGCGACCGGGCTGACGGCGGTCCACGCCAACCGCATGCTGCGCCAGTTGCGCGAACAGGGCCTGGTCGCGTTCCGGCACGGCGAAGTCGAAATCCTCGATTGGAACGGCCTGCGCGCCTTCGCCGATTTCGACCCGGCCTATTTGTTTTTCGACTAGCGTCGCTCGCGCTTCACATCTCGCAACGCATCCCGTTCGTGCTGAGCCTGTCGAAGGGCTGTGGGCAACAAGGATTGCCCGACGTGTGGCACGCAGCCCTTCGACAGGCTCCGGCCGAACGGGATACGGTGTTAAATAGGGCCCACTAACCCGGCCAATAATGCGCCTGCGCCGCATCGGTGGCGCTGATCGCGAGGATCGAGCGCGCATCGCCGGGGGACAGCGGCTTGCCCTTGCGGTCCGGCATCGACGAAATGACCGCCCTAAGCGACCGCAAGGCCCGAGCCGCCGAAGCCCGGCACGGTCAAAATGGTCGGTTGAACGGGGTCGAAACGCGAAAAGCTACGCATCGATTCGCTCCCAAAGCCCCCGGGATGGGGATGGAGGAGACGTGGCCGCCCGTGCTCTAGGGGGACGCCGCGCGACCACGCCTCCCATCTGCAAAGGTATTCCCACCTAATTGATAGACAATAGCCTTGCGGCGAGCGGACGGCGGCGTGCGATGATCCGAAACGCGCGCATCCTTTGGTCGCAAATGAGGCCGGATCGGACGCTTTATCATCCGACCGGGATGACGGTTGCCTGTGCCACAGCGGTCAGCACTGGCGGCGACTCGGCGCTTTCGGACCAGACATCGGCGCGGACGATCACCTGGCGCTTGCCCGCCTTCACGACGCTGCCGATCGCGCGCAACCGGGTGCCGCGCGCGGGCGCGAGGAAGTTGATGCTGTACGCCCCCGTCACGACATCGCCCGCAACCGTGCTCGCCGCCCAGGCGCAGGCATTGTCGGCCATCAGCCCGACGATCGCGCCGTGCGCAAAGCCGTGATGCTGCGTCATGTCGGGGCGGATGTGCAGCAGCAGTTCGGATTTGCCGTCCCAGCACGTGATCAGCTCGACCCCGAGAAAGCGCGAGAAGCCCGACTGTCCCACCGCGACTTTCCTCATATAGGCGACCGCCGCATCATTGTCGGCAAAACGCTGTTCGAACCCGGATGCCATCGCGATTCTCCATAAAGTCTGCAAAGTAGACTATTGCGGTTTTGGCGATGCGGCGCAAGCTTGATAGGAGAGCATGGATGAAGGCGTACACTCCCTCGCGCGCACCCTGCCCAATCGGGCGCGCGTCGCGCGTGCTCGGCGATCGCTGGGCGATGCTGATCCTGCGCGAGGCGTTCCTCGGGGTGGAGCATTTCGAACATTTCCTCGGCCGGCTCGATATTTCGCGCGCCGCGCTGACCTCGCGGCTCGGGATTCTCGTGGCGGCGGGGGTGTTCGAACGCGTGCCGCCGACGGGGAAGCGCGCGGCGTACCGGCTGACCGACGCCGGGCGCGCGCTTGGCCCCACCTATGAAGCGATTAAGGCCTGGGGCGATGCGTGGCTGCCGCCCGCCCCCAGGCCAGAGAAAGACGTGCATGACCAAGATCCGGGTTGACCAATTGCTCGTCGATCGCGGTCTCGTTGAAAGTCGCACGCGCGCGCAGGCGCTGATCATGGCCGGACTGGTGTTCGTCGGCACGCGCAAGATCGACAAGCCGGGGCAGACGATCGCCGACGATGTCGCGCTCGATGTGCGCGGGCGCGATCATCCCTGGGTGTCGCGCGGCGGGATCAAGCTCGCGCACGGGCTCGATGCGACCGGGTGGGATGTCACCGGCGTGGTCGCGATCGACGTCGGTTCCTCGACCGGCGGGTTTACCGACGTGCTGCTCCAGCGTGGCGCGGCGCGGGTCTATGCGGTCGATAGCGGCACCAACCAGCTCGCGTGGAAACTGCGGCAGGATGATCGCGTGGTCGTGCTCGAACAGACCAGCGCCCGCATCCTGACCGCCGCGCATATCCCCGAGCCGGTTGACCTGATCGTATGCGACGCGAGCTTCATCGGGCTTGCCAAGGTGCTCGAGCGCCCGCTGACCTTCGCCAAACCCGCCGCACGCTTGCTCGCCCTGATCAAGCCGCAATTCGAAGCGGGACGCAGCGAAGTGGGGAAGGGCGGGGTGGTGCGCGATCCCGCGATCCACATGCGCGTCTGCGACGAGGTTTCGGCCTGGGTCGTGGGCCAGGGGTGGCGCGTCGCCACGCTGGTCGAAAGCCCGATCACCGGCCCCGAAGGCAATATCGAATTCCTGATCGCCGCAACGCGGGACGGTGCCCCGGCGGGCGCGTGAAAATATCCGTATATCGTCGCGCGTCCTCCTCTATAGTGCAGTGCGGCATTCGCGGATTCGGGGGAGGACGTAACGCTTGAGAGAAGTTGCATCGAAACAGCAATTGCGGCTGTCGTTTCTCCGTTGGGCGGTGGTGACCGTTCCGTTCGTGCTGCTGCTTGGCTTCACCGCGGCGCGGCTTGCGCCGTCGGGGCCTGAAAACCTGTGGTACGCAGCAATCATCAAGCCCGATATCACGCCGCCTGATTGGGCATTCCCGGCGGCCTGGACCGCGATCTATATCTTGCTCGGTCTGTCGCTTGCCATGATCATCCACGCGCGCGGATCGCGGTTGCGCGGCCCGGCGATCGCGCTGTTCGGGGTGCAATTGGCGGTGAACCTGACATGGTCGCCGGTTTTTTTCGGGATGCATCAAGTCACCTGGGCACTCGGCATTGTCGCCGTCATGTTCGTACTGACGTGCGCGATGACGCTGCTCTTTGCGCGAATCCGCGTTGTCGCGGCGGTGTTGCTGGTGCCGTATCTCGCCTGGTTGCTCTTTGCCGGCTATCTCAACTACCAGATCATGGATTTGAACCCCGGCGCGGAAACCCTTGCGCCATCCTCCTCCACTTCCCAGATCATCAAGTTATAACGCACTGGATTTTTGACCATGCAAGCCGACAACAAGATATTCGACGATCTCGTGAAGTTCATGAACGGCGCGGCGGGGACGCTGGCCGGCGTCGGGCGCGAGGCCGAGGCGGGCGCGCGCGCGCGCGCGAAGGAATGGATTGGCGGGCTCGATTTCGTCAGCCGTGATGAATTTGACGCGGTGAAAGCGATGGCGGCGGCGGCGCGCGACGATGCCGATGCGCTGCGCGCGCGGCTCGACGCGCTGGAGGCGAAAACGGCCAAAAAGCCGAAAGCCGAAGGCTGAGCGCGATTTTGTCCACAGCTTTCTCTACAGGGTTGCCCACCCGATCCTTGTCTCGTCGTCGACTTCGCGCCACCCTGCGGGGCAGCACGGTCCGTGGAGGCAGGCAATGATGCTCGACGAAGCCGATTATGATCGCGATGACGCAGCGCCCATCGACATGCTCGAAAGCTATTTCGCGGCGCATGGCTGGGAACATGAGCGTCAGGACGATGAGGTCATCGCCAAGGTCAAGGGCAGCTGGACGCAATATGAACTGCGCGCGCTGTGGCGTGAGGAAGACAGCGTCATCCAGTTCCTTGCTTTCCCGGATATCCGCGTCGCCGACGACCGGCGCGTCGCGATTTATGAAGCGATCGGGCTGATCAACGAACAATTGTGGGTCGGCCATTTCGAATTATGGTCGTCGAGCGGGATCCTGCTCTATCGCCACGCCGCGATGATCGAGAGCCCGACCGATTCGGGCGGCGGCACGATGTCGCTCGGCGCGGCCGAATTGCTGGTCGAAAGCGCGATCGACGAATGCGAGCGCTTTTACCCGGTCTTCCAGTTTGTGTTGTGGGGCGGCAAGACTCCCAAGGAAGCGCTCGCCGCCGCGATGACCGAGACGCAGGGCGAAGCGTGACCACGGTGCCGACGCGCATCGCGCGCGTCTGGATGATCGGCTGCGGCAATATGGGCGGCGCGATGCTGCGGCAATGGATCGCGAGCGGGACGCTGGCGGCCAATGCGGTCGATGTCGTCAATCGTGGCGACCGGCCTTTGCCCGAGGGCGTGCGGCAAGCGCGCGACCTGCCGGATGCTGCGTTCCCCGATGCCGTCATCTTGGCGATGAAGCCGCAGCAGCTCGATGAGGTGGCCGCGCGTTTCGCCGATCGCCTGGCCGATGTGCCGCTGCTGGTGTCGATCCTCGCTGGCGTCGAGGAGATCGCGCTCGCACGCCGCTTTTGCGCCGGTGCGGTGATCCGCGCCATGCCCAATCTCCCGGTCGGCATCGGCAAGGGCGTGGTCGCGCTCGATACATCGCGCGATGATCCCGCGATGCGCAATGCCGTCGCCGCGCTGATGGCCCCGCTCGGGCTCGTCGAGTGGGTCGCGCCCGCGCAGTTCGACGCGGTCACCGCGCTCGCCGGCAGCGGGCCGGCATTCCTCTATCGTTTTATCGATGCGCTGGCGGCAGCTGGGGTCGCGCAGGGGCTGCCCGCGGATCAGGCGCAGCGTCTCGCGCTCGCCACGGTTGAGGGGGCAGGGCTGCTGGCCTCCGCCGCTGATGTCGGCCCGGGCGCATTGGCCGAGCGCGTGGCAAGCCCCGGTGGATCGACCCGCAAGGGTCTCGACGTGCTGGACGCCGACGGTGCGCTGACAGCGCTGCTCACCGAAACGATCGCCGCCGCCACCCGGCGCAACGCCGAGATGGCCGCCGCCGCGCGGAATTAATCGCGCAACCCCGAGAGCCGCGCGAGGTCGGCGTCGCCGATCATCCCCTCCAGCACCGACCAGAAGCCGCTGACCGCGCTTTGCCCGGCGCGCGCATAGGCGGTTGCCCAATGCTGCCGCACGGTTTCGAACAATTCATACTCCAGCGCCGCCCCTGCGTCGGACAAACGCAGCAAGCGCTGCCGCCGGTCGCGTTCGCCAATGCGCGTCTCGACCAGCGCGCGATCGCCCAATTCGTTGAGCACGCGACCGAGCGATTGTTTGGTGATGCCAAGCAAGCCGAGCAGCGCGCTGACCGTCAAATCCGGATGCCGCGCGATGAAGTACATCGCGCGGTGATGCGCCCGGCCCAGTCCCATTGCCGCCAGCCGCGCCTCGGTTGATCGCGCGAGCGTGCTTTGTGCGAAATACAGTAACTCCATGCCGCGCCGGATTTCGGTTTCGCGGAGGAAGAGCGGTGAAGCGGAAGCGATTGAAGTGGCCATTGTTGACCGCGTTTGACGCCTCCCGTACACCCCATCAACCCTAAAATTTGTAACAGAATGTCGCATCTATGCTGCAGAACATGTCCCTCGCTTCCGATCCGGCCATCGCCGCCGATGCCGCGCCCGTCTTCGTGGTGGAGCCGAGCGCGACGCCGCTCGCCGTCAACGAACGCGCGGGCCTGCTCGCCAACCCCGGTTTCGGGCGCGTCTTCACCGATCATATGGCGACGATCCGCTACAATGAGGCGCACGGCTGGCACGATGCAAAGGTCGTCAAGCGCGCACCGTTTCAGATGGATGCCGCCTCCGCGGTGCTGCATTATGCGCAGGAGATTTTCGAAGGGCTGAAGGCGTATCGCTTGCCCGATGGCGGCGCGGCGTTGTTCCGTCCGCACGCGAATGCCGCGCGCTTCCGCAGCTCGGCCACGCGGATGGCGATGGTGCCCTTGCCCGATGATCTGTTCGTCGAATCTGTCCGCGCGATTGTCCGGCAAGAGGCCGACTGGATCCCCGATATCGACGGCGGCGCGCTGTATCTGCGTCCCTTCATGATCGCCAGCGAAGTGTTCCTCGGCGTCAAACCCTCGACCGAATATCTCTATGCGGTGATCGCCTCCTCGGTCGGCGCCTATTTCAAGGGCGATGCCCCCGCCGTCACCCTGTGGGTGTCGCAGGACTATACCCGCGCCGCGCCCGGCGGCACTGGTGCGGCCAAATGCGGCGGTAACTACGCCTCAAGCCTGATCGCGCAAGCCGAGGCGACGCGGCAGGGGTGCGATCAAGTGCTGTTCCTCGACGCGGTCGAGCGCCGCTGGATCGAGGAACTGGGCGGCATGAACATCTTCTTCGTGTTCGACGACGGCAGCATCGCCACTCCGGCGCTGACCGGCACGATCTTGCCCGGCATCACGCGCGATTCGCTGCTCACGCTCGCCCGCGACATGGGGCTTGTCGTGCGCGAGGAACCCTATGCGATCGACCAATGCCGCGCCGATGCGGAAAGCGGGCACCTGCGCGAGGCGTTCGCGTGCGGTACTGCCGCCGTCGTCACCCCGATCGGCACGATGAAGCTGAAGGACGGCCAGTTCCGGATCGGCAGCGGCGGCCCGGGCCAGACGACAGCACGCTTGCGGCAAGCGCTGATCGACATTCAACGCGGCCACGCGCCCGATCCGCATGGCTGGCTTGACCGCGTGATCTGACGGGCGCGCGACGTCGCTTCGCATTACTTGTGGAAAAGCGCCGTCGCCCCCTTTCCATCCGCGCATCCCCGCCGTAAAGCACCGCGATCCCGGCACGGCCGGGATGTTGGGGCGTCGCCAAGTGGTAAGGCAGCGGCTTTTGATGCCGCCATTCGCAGGTTCGAACCCTGCCGCCCCAGCCA
>NZ_JBBATX010000102.1:0-8639 GCF_040398505.1 Sphingomonas sp.
TAGGTGCAGTATGCTGATAGGCCGAAATTAGGGGCTAAATGTCTGATTCTGGTGGTTAGCTGCCGTTGGAAGAACTGTGAAATTTCGCTTCGCCAATCTGATCCGCGCGAGACGATACGAAGCGGAATGTGACGAAGGCCAGCAGCGCAGTGCTGACGGCGATGATAGCTGGAACAAAATACTGTGGAGCGGTTTGAGCGCCACGGGCGGTTACAAAAACAGCCACGGCTCCGGTCGCAACAATCACTCCCACCGCGCTGCGCGCTGGAGAAGGCTCTGTCTGTGGGTGAATGTGCCGAGATCGCCAATTCATGATCTGACGTAGCACGAGAAGCACGAAGAAAATTCGGTACAGGGCGGATGCTACGTCCGGCGAAATAGGGATGATTTTGTAGGACGCGGCCAGCCATACGCCTCCGACGATCAACGTCGCCGCAGCAATCAAGCGTCCCAAAAGCATCATTAATCTCCCGACCGAGATGATGCTCCTTTCAAGCAACGTCTGCAATTGGGCGTTTGCCGACAGTTCGCTTTTTCGCCTGAAAGCGGATGCTCTATATCACGCGTGGGAGGGTAAAGCGCGTACAACCGATTTGCACTTGTTGAGGTGGAGGACGCGGACGCGTTCGGTCGTGCGGTGCGCCATGTCGACATGGAGATAATCGATCAGCGCTTGCCAGCTCGCCAGCACCGGCTGGACGCTCGCCTGCGCCCGCAGCAGGCGCAAGGCGGTCGCCTGGACGATCCGGATCGCGGCGGCGCTCGTCTCGCCCATGCCGGGAACGCGCATCAAGGCGTCGGCCTCGGCGGTGAACAGCGCGCCGACGCCGCCGAATTCGGCCAGCAGCGCCTTGGCGAGCGGTTTGGTGTCGCGCCGCGGGATGGCCAGCGCGAGCAAATACTCGACGAGTTCATGGTCGAGCAGCCCGTCACCGCCTTGTTCGAGCAGCCGCTGGCGCAAGCGCCCGCGATGTCCGGCATGATCGGGGGCAGGGGTGCTTATCGGTTACAAAGACTATCGTTCCGCGCGCCGCTGCGCAACGGATCGCGCGCCGCGCCGCACAAGAGTTGACACCCCCCGGTCACCTTCCTAAACGAACCGTGAAACGGTGGCCTGATCCGGCCATCGTTGTTCCCCGATGTTCATCGTCGCGGTGCCAACAGCATCGCGGCGTTTTCTTATCAGGATAGCCGCCCTTGGCCGACGACCGCCAGACTGACGATTTGGACGCCCGCATTGCTTCGGCAAAAGCGGCCGGACTGTCGCGTGCTGGCGTCCCGGCACCGCAAGCGAAGGGCTATGGGCAGGGGTCGAAAGTCCTTGCGTTGCTGCTCGGTGCCTTGTTCGGTGGCGGGATTATGGGCTGGGCGCTCGATCAGTGGCTCGGCACCTCGCCCTGGGGCTTGCTGATCGTGCTGACGCTCGCGATCGTCGGGGCATTCCTCAACATCATAAAGATTTCGAAGGAGCGCGCCCAGTGAGCGCCGTAGCGAACGACTTGACTGCCGCAAGCGCGAGCGCCGGCAAAATCGATCCGATGGAACAGTTCATGGTGGAGCCCGTGCTGGGTCGCCATCTGAGCATGTTCGGTTATGACGTGTCCTTCACCAATTCGGCGCTGTTCATGGTCGTCGTGTTCGTGCTGCTCGCTGTGTTCATCTCGGGCGGCCTCAAGCGCCAGCTCGTCCCCGGCCGGTGGCAGGTTGCGGCGGAGGACGCCGTCAGCTTCATCGATAACATGGTGTCGGTGAACATCGGTGCCGGCGGCAAGAAGTTCGCGCCCTATATTTTCTCGCTGTTCTACTTCATCCTGTTCGCCAATCTGGTCGGCGTTCTGCCGCTGTCGATCGTACCGGGGCTGCACACCTTTGCGGTGACGAGCCATATCACGGTGACCGCGATCCTGGCCTTCCTGTCGTTCGCGATCGTGCTGGCGGTCGGGTTCTGGAAGCATGGCTTCAAATTCTTCACGCTGTTCGTGCCGCACGGCGCGCCGGCGTGGCTGATGCCGGTGATCATCCCGGTCGAGTTCGTGTCGTTCATGGTGCGGCCGTTCTCGCTCGCGCTGCGACTGTTCGTCGCGATGACCGCGGGGCACATCCTGCTCGAAGTGTTCGGCAGTTTCGTGGTGCAGGGCTTCAGCGCGGGCGGCGGGCTTGGCTCGGTCGTCGGCGTGCTGAGCTTCATCATGATCATCGGGGTCAGCGCTCTCGAGCTGCTGGTCTGCGCGATCCAGGCCTATGTGTTTGCCTTGCTCACGTCGCTGTACCTTCACGACGCGGTGCACCTGCACTAAAGTTTTCAACAACCACTTTACCGTATTTCTAGGGAGTTAATCATGACTGATCTTGGTGCAATGTACATCGGTGCCGGCCTGGCAGCGATCGGTGTCGGTCTCGCGGCGCTCGGCGTGGGCAATGTGTTCGGCTCGTTCCTCGAAGGCGCTTTGCGTAACCCCGGCGCAGCAGACGGCCAGCAGGGTCGCTTGTTCATCGGCTTCGCGGCATCCGAGTTGCTCGGCCTGATCGCGTTCGTCGTTGCGATTCTCATCCTCTTCGTCGTCAAGTAAGAGCGAGCGCGTCCAATGCCGCAGCTTTCCCAAATCGGTGAGATTTACGCTTCGCAGCTGTTCTGGCTCGCGATCGTCTTCGCGCTGATCTATTTCGGGATCGGCAAGGCGATGGTCCCCAAGATCGAGAAGACGGTCGACGACCGTAACGCTCGCATCCAGGGGGACATCGCTGCGGCAGAGGGCGCGCGCGCGACCGCGCTCGCCTCCGAGCGTGAGTATCAGGCCGGGCTCGACTCCGCCCGCAGCACGGCGACCGTCGCCATCGTTGCGGCCAAGACGCGGGTTACCGCCAGCACCGAGGCCAGCCTGAAGACGAGCGATGCGGCGATGGCGGCGCAGATTGCGATCGCCACGGCCCACATCGACAGTTCCAAGACGGCGGCACTCGCCGAAATCGAAACGGCGACCACCGATGCGGTCGCGCAGATCGTCGCCAAGCTTTCGGGCGTGGCGGTCGATCGCGCGACGATCGCGACGCGGGTCAAGGCAGAATTAGCACATGGTTAATCCCGGGGCTGAGGCCACCACGCTCAACACCGTTGCGCAGACCGGCGTTGCCGAATTGCACCACGAACCCGCCTTTTTAGGCGTCACGGCGGCGGGGTTCGTCGCGCTGTCGATGCTGGTCGTGATCGGCATCATGATCTGGCAAAAGGTGCCCAAGATGATCGCGGGCGCGCTCGATGCGCGGATCGCGACGATCCGGAACCAGCTCGACGAAGCGTCGAAGCTGCGGGCCGAAGCCGAGGCGCAGCTCGCCGAAGCCAAGGCGCGCAACGCCGGCAGCGCCGGGGACGCTGCCGCGATCGTCGCACAGGCCGAAGCCGAAGCCGCCGCGATGCTCGCCAAGGCCGAAGCCGATCTGACCGACCTGATCGCGCGCCGTCAGACGATGGCCGAGGACAAGATCGCCGCCGCCGAGCGCGGCGCGATTGCCGAGGTCCGCGCGCTCGCCGCCGATGCGGCAACGCGGGCCGCTGCGGCGATCATCGCCGAGCGCCACGGCGCCGATGCCGACAAGGCGCTGGTCGATCGCACGATCGCCGGGCTCGGCCGCCTCAACTGACGCCTGACGACCCCGCGCGATGCCGGGGTCCATTTCGTTTCGCTACTGATCCGGCTACACACCGGATTGCGGCGATTCGCGCCGCTTTTCTTTTCGAAAGACGCTCCCCCATGAAGTCTGTCATCCTCGCCGCGATCGTTGCCCTGACGGCTGCCCCGCTCGCCGCCCAGACGACCCCTGCGCCCGCCGCGCCTGCGGTTGCCGCGCCCGCTGCGCCCGCCGCCGAAGGCACCGCGAAGTTCACGCTCGACACGCCGATCGAGACGATCGCCGCCGATCCTGCCGCCAAGGCGGTGCTCGACACCGATTTGCAGAACATCACGTCGCACCCGATGTACGACCAGTTCAAGGGCATGTCGCTCAATCAGGTCCAGCCGATGTCGCAGGGCGCGCTGAGCGATGCGGCACTGGCCAAGGTCAAGGCCGACCTCGCCGCGATCAAGTAAACCGGTAGCCGGGCAGGGCTTCAGGCCTTGCCCGGCGTCACCCAGCGGCCGCGGTCGCGCCAGATCGCGGGAAGCTCTGCCCAGGTCGGTGGCGCATCGGCCTCATATCCCGTCACCGCCCCCGTGGCGATGCCGTGGAACGCGCGCATCGCTTGCAGATGCGCGCCGCTGCGCAGATATTTCAGCATTGCCGCCCGGTCGCTCCACACCGTGAGCGTGTGGTGGATGCCGTCGATCAGCCGTGCATCGGCCGAGATATTGCCGGGCGCGCGCTACGCCTGCGCCATCGAGCGCAGCGCATGCCACCAGAAACGCGGCGCGGAGAGTGGGCCGTTGAGCTTGAGCCCGGTGATCGAGATATACATAACCGCGCCCATAGCAGCGCGCGGCGGCGGATTATAGCGATGAAGGGCGTGGCATCCGTCCGCGCGAATGCCTAGATCAAACGATAATGTCCGATCCCAACGCCCCGACCCGCTTCAACGAAGACCAGGCCACTTACACCGTCCGCGGCAGCGATGCGCCCGATCTCGAAGCGGGGATCGCCGCGATCCGCAACGTGCTGGCGACGCTCCCCGTCCGCCCCGGCGTCTATCGGATGCTCGATGCGCGCGGCGACGTGCTGTATGTCGGCAAGGCCAAGGCGCTCAAGAACCGCGTGACCAATTACACGCAAGTCGAGCGCCTGACCAAGCGGCTCCAGCGGATGGTGGCGCAGACGCGCAGCATGACGATCGTCACCACCAATAATGAGGCCGAGGCGCTGCTGCTCGAAGCGCAGCTGATCAAGCGCTATCGCCCGGCGTACAATGTGCTGTTGCGCGACGATAAGAGCTTTCCGTTCATTCTGTTGCGCGTCGATCATGACTTCCCGCGCATCCAGAAACATCGCGGCGCACGGCGCGCGAAGGGCAATTATTACGGGCCGTTCGCCAGCGCCGGGTCGGTCAACAACACGCTCAACGCGTTGCAGAAATTGTTCCTGCTGCGCAGCTGCACCGACGGCTTTTTCAAGAATCGCGATCGCCCGTGTCTGCTCTATCAGATCAAGCGCTGTTCGGCGCCGTGTGTCGGGCGGATCGATCCGGACGGCTATGCCGAACTGGTGAGTGACGCCAAGGCGTTTCTGGCGGGCAAATCGACGCAAGTGCAGGCCAAGCTGGGCGGGCAGATGGAGGCGGCGGCGGCGGCGATGGATTTCGAGCTTGCCGCGATCCTGCGCGACCGGCTGCGCGCGCTGACCTTCATTCAAGGCTCGCAGGCGATCAATGCCGAGGGGATGGGCGATGTCGATATCTTCGCGATGGCGAACAAGAATGGCGTGATCGGCATCCAGGCGTTCTTCATCCGCGGTGGGCAGAATTGGGGGCATCGCAGCTTCTTCCCGGCGCACACCGCCGACGTGCCCGAGGACGAGATTTTCACCGGCTTCCTCGCGCAATTTTATGAGGAAGTGCCGCCGCCCAAGACGATCTTTCTCGACCGCGAGTTGGAGGAGGGGGCGTTGCTCGGCGAGGCGCTGGGGGCGGGGGTTGGCTTCAAGGTGTCGCTGTCGATGCCGCAGCGCGGGACGCGGCGGCGGTTGCTCGATCAGGCCAAGCGCAATGCCGAGGAAGCGCTCGACCGGCGGCTGGCGGAGAGCACGACACAGGCCAAATTGCTGCGCGAAGTCGCCGAACTGTTCGATCTGGCCGAGCCGCCGCAGCGTATCGAGATTTACGACAACAGCCATATTCAGGGCACCAATGCGGTCGGTGCGATGGTCGTCGCGGGGCCCGAGGGCTTCCGCAAGGGGCAGTATCGCAAGTTCAACATCAAGAACCCCGAGACGATCCCCGGCGACGATTTCGGGATGATGCGCGAAGTGTTCCAGCGGCGCTTTGCGCGGGCCCAGAACGAGGACCCCGATCGCGACGCGGGCGACTGGCCCGATCTGGTGCTGATCGACGGCGGGCGCGGGCAATTGAACGCGGTGAAGGCGGTGCTCGAGGAAATGGGGATCGAGGACGTGTGCCTGGTCGGCATCGCCAAGGGGCCGCTGCACGGGCGCGACGGGCGCGAGGTGTTCCACTTGCTCGACGGGCGCGAGTTCCAATTGCCGGTCAACGCGCCGGTTTTGTTCTACCTCCAGCGGCTGCGCGACGAAGTGCATCGGTTTGCGATCGGCGCGCACCGGGCGAAGCGGGCGAAGGCGATTGGGGCGTCACCGTTGGACGATGTGCCGGGGATCGGTCCGGCGCGGAAGAAGGCGCTGCTGATGCACTTCGGGACGGCGCGGGCGGTGCGTGGGGCGAGTTTGGAGGATTTGCAGAAGGCGCCGGGGGTGAGCGCGGCGGTGGTGCAGCAGCTTTATGACTTTTTCCATGCACGGTGAGGGGGTTGGGGGGTGATCTTCCTCCGGCGTGTTGGGGTCGGGTGGGCTTAAAGTCATACTTGAGTCGCACCATCGAGCGTTGATGCAGTCTGCTTAAAGTCACACGAGTCGCACTATCGAGCATCGATACGGCGCCGGGAGCGTGGGCCTTGAAGGGGCGGGCAGGATCGGCGGTTTGAAAGAGCGGACCCAGCATAACACGGCGTTGTAGGTGTAGGACACCATTGGCCGGGAGTGCGTGCTTGTACGCGTGCTTGTACGGTGCCTACGATTATAGTATGATTGAACCATGGCCACCACGACCGCCCGCCGCCGCCAGCAACCGATCACGATCCGCTCTACCAAGGCGGCGGAGAGGCTTGCGCTGCTGACGCGCGATGGGCGCAGTCAGGCGCAAGTGATTGAGGAAGCGCTAGAGCGGATGCCCTTGCCACCGCCGAGCGATCGGGAGGCGATTATCGCCGAGATACACGCAATCTTGGACTCGGTGCCGAAGCGTAAATACCCGACGATGGCCGAGATCGACGACGAACTATACGACGAGTACGGACTGCCGCGTTGATCGTCGATACATCGGCACTGATCGCTGTGCTGGCCGAGGAAGTTGGCTACAAGCGGCTGCTTGTGGCATTGCTGAACGAACCGGTCTTTCTACCCGCGCCTGCACATTTGGAATTTCTGTCCGTCGCGCGGGGTGCGCGTTTTGATCTTGGCGATCAGGCAGACGCGCTGCTCGCTCGGCTGACGCGTCTCGGCATGGAAATGCTTCCCTGGAATGTTCGTCACGCAACCATCGCCGCAGAGGCACAGCTTCGCTACGGCAAGGGCAATGGGCGTGGCGGCGTGCTGAACTTGCTTGATCTGATGGTCTATGCCGTTGCCAAGGAGCGGGGCGAGGCGCTGCTGTTTGCGGGGCGGGATTTTACGACGACGGATGTTTTGGTGCATCCGGCGAGCCGGGTTGACTGAAACGCTTAAGCGTGATTTGTTCTTGCTATGATCCGGTATCTGGCAAGCGCTTGATAGATATGGGTCGGGACAAGCGCCAATCTGGGCACTGGTCGTGAAATCACGTTTGACCGGAGTTGGAGCGGTGAGCACGAGGAAAGAGCGGCAACAGGAGAAAACTCAGCTTAAGAAAAAACTACGCAACCCGCTCGTGCGGAAGATACTTCAGAACAAAATTGCGAGAGGCGGCGAAGGCACCGAGGTTTATCGACTTGACGATGACGGCTCAGGTAATCCGATGTTTTTTGATATCTCATCGATGCGATCTTGGGCCGAACAAAACTGTGAAATTTTCAGAATGCCGATAGATTTGGATCGAGCGGCTCGTCTTGTTGAGAGTGGCGCGGTTGAACCGGACCACATATTTAACCATACTGTTCGTAACGATCTGAAACCACTTATTGTATGTACGGGCTTGGTCGGGGGCGATCAGATTGTTGACGGCGCTCATCGCTACGTTGCCTTGTGCTCAGGAGTAGTGATGTTTGGGCTAGACCCGCCTGTCCCCGCATACGTGCTTCAGCCAGACGAGTGGAAGCCGTTCATAATTTCTAACGGAGTTGCGCGAGTTTGCGGGTTTTCGTAGCGAAAAAGTCCGAATATCCGCTCACAGCCATTAACCTAAGCCCACCCCTCCAGCACCTGATCCGGCGGCCGGTGACCATCCGCCCACATGCGGATGTTGGCGATGACCTTGTCGCCGGTGGCTAGACGGCCTTCGTAGGTGGCGCTCCCCATGTGCGGGGTCATCACGACGTTGGGTAATGCGAGCAGCCGCGGGTCGATCTGGGGTTCGTGCTTCCACACATCCAGTCCCGCACCCGCCAGCGCGCCCGCCTCCAGCGCGGCGACCAGCGCGTCTTCGTCGACGATGCCGCCGCGCGAGGTGTTGATGAGGTGGACGTGGGGGCGGAGCAAGGCGATGCGGCGGGCGTCGATCATGCCTTCGCTGTCGGCGTTGCGCGGGGTGTGGAGCGTCAGGATGTCGATGCCGCTGAGCATCGCGTCGAGATTTTCGTGCCACGTCGCGGCGAGCTGCGCCTCGAGCACGGCGGGGAGGCGGTGGCGGTTGTGGTAATGGATCGACAGGCCGAAGGCGCGCGCGCGCAAGGCGACCGCCTGGCCGATCCGCCCCATGCCGATAATGCCGAGCGCCTTGCCGCCGATGCGGT
>NZ_JBBATX010000103.1:0-8464 GCF_040398505.1 Sphingomonas sp.
AGCAGCGGCAATTTCTGCGCATATTCGCCTTGCCAGACATGGCCGGGGATCCCCTCATGGAACACCAGATCGGGGATCGTCACCTTGTTGTGAATCGAAGGATCGCCCAGGTTGACCCAGATCCGCCCCGGAATCGATCCGTCGAGCGAGCCCGGGCCACCATAAGCGGCCGGCGCCCCCGGCTCCTGCGCCAGCGGCATACGACGGATTTCGAGAATGCCGGGCGTGGTGCGGCGAAATGCATCGGCAAGTCGCGGGCGAATCGCATCGATCTTGCCTTGCATATACGCGACGATCTGCCGCCGTCCGGCATCGTCATTGGGAAAGACCATTTCGGGTCGCCGCTGCAACGCCGTCGCGCGCTCGGCGATCGTGCCCTGGGTCAGCCCGAAGCCCGTGAGAATGACATCCATGCGCGCGTGCAGGTCGATCAGTTGCGCGACGCCCAGCGCGTGGATCTCGGCCGGGGTCCGCCGCGTGGTCGTGCTTGCCCGCAACCCCCACGCATACCATTCGTCGCCATGCGGCCGCGCGCCGAGCCCCGCCGCGTCGGTCGCCAGCGCGCGTTGCGCCCGAAGTTCCGCGAGCTGACGCTCCAGCGCGGGCACGACCAATTCCTGCACGATCTTGACCGCGCGATCGACCCACGGCCCCGGAATCTTGCCCGATTTGCGCGCCAGCGGACCGATCAGCGGCCCATCGGTGGTCGCCGCTTCGCGTACGGTGCGCGTGACACCAACGATCGTCTTGTCGAGCAGGAAGGCGGGCGGAACGAGGCCGTTTCCCCGCGCGATCCGCCCGCGCAGCGTCTCGCCGTCGAGTTGCGCCGCCGTCGCGGACAGCCGCGCGAGATAGGCCGCGCAATCGGCCGCATCGCGCACCGGCTGATCGCCATCGAGCAATTGCGGCACGTCGAGCCACGCCCCCACATTCTGGATCACGGTGTAGGGCGTGTTGCGCCAATTGCCGATCGTCGCGACCCCATAGGGCAGCGTCATGCCGTCAAGCGCGGTGCGAAACGCGCTTTCGGCAACTGCGAGGCTGGTCAGCGTCGCAGGATCGAGCCCGGCGCGCGATACCCGCCCCAGCGCCGCCAGCGCCTGCGACAGGAATGCGCGGCTCTTCTCGACGCCCGCTGGCGAGCGATCATCAAGGCGACTGCGCAACGCGGCATGGCCACCGGTATCGACGCCGAGCCGGGTGGCCTCGGTCGGTTGGAGATCGAGCAATTGCCAGGCGAGGCGATCGAGCAGCGCGGCGGCAGTCGGTACGGCCGCTAAACTACGCTGAGGTGCGGCAGCAAGTGCGGCACTGGCGGCAAGTCCCGCAAGGGCCGCGCGACGGGAAGGTGCGAAAATGTCCATGCCGCCATGGTTAGTGCGCAAAGCGGGCACGTCAAACGCGGACTGTCCATTACCCCGATCTTAACGCGCGCGTGCGATAGGCAAAGACCTGATGCCACGCTGTAACGCCCATGACTGACGTTCTCATCACGATCGACACCGAACTCTCCGCAGGCCTCCATCAGCGGGGGATGTCGGCGCGCGAGAATTTCGAAAATTCAGTCCTTGGTGTCGTGCCTGGTGGGACGGTCGGAATCGGTTGGCAAATGGATCAACTGGAAGCACATGGCCTGAAAGGCGTGTTCTTCGTCGATCCGATGCCGGCGCTGGCCCATGGCGCGGCGCTTATCGCTGACATTGTCGGCCCCATTTTGGAACGGCACCATGAGGTGCAGCTCCATGTGCATACCGAGTGGCTGGCATGGGCGAAAAGCGCGCCGGTGGGCGATCGGCGCGGCCGGAGTATCGGCGACTTCGATCTTGCCGATCAAACCACCCTGCTCAGGCTCGCGCGCACGCTGCTCGAGCAAGCCGGGGTGCCGCGCCCGATCGCGTTTCGTGCCGGCAATTATGGTGCCGACGACAGGACGCTGGCCGCGCTGGCCGACCTGGGGATTGCGTGGGACAGCAGTTTCAACGCAGCGTATCTCGGCGCGCCATGCAGGATCGGGCTTACCGCAGACGATCACACACCGATCCGGCGGCACGGTGTCATAGAGGTGCCGGTTTCCGGAATCTTCGCGTCGTCCGGCCAGATTCGACCCGCGCAAGTCTGCGCGCTGTCGCGGTGGGAGATGACCGATGCGTTGCGCCACGCAGCACAGCAGCGCCAAACCGCGTTCGTCATCGTCAGCCACAGTTTCGAGATGCTGTCGCGTGATCGCCGTCGACCAAATCGCGCGGTGATGGCGCGCTTTACGGCGATGTGCCGGGAAATCGCGCGCAATCCGGATGTGCGGAGCATCGGCTTCACCGATCTTGATCCGGCAATTGCAGCACCGTCGCAACCGAAGGCGTCGCGCTTGCCCGCCAATCCGGTACGCACGATCGGACGCGTCATCGAACAGGCAGCCGCGACGCTGCGCTACGAGCGCCAGTGGTCCCGCGCGCGATGAGTTCGTCGATAACCCAGCTCGCCAAGCGGCTCGCTCGCCACGTGGTGCAGGACTACCGGTTCAACTGGATTTATGAATCGACCTGCCCGGATGCTGTGCTGCCGCTTCCCGACGGCGTGGATTTCGCGCGGCTCGACGACGCCGGGTTGCTGCACATTGCCGCGACGAACGACCTGCAATTCCGCAAAGCGCTCGGCTATGATCGGCTGGGCGCGGAGGGATATATGCTGGCGCACGACGGCATACCGCTCTGCGTGGCACATTTCGTTGATCTCGCGCGCTATGAGAATATCACGATTTGGCCGCTTCGCGCCGATGAGGTCGCGCTCCTCAACATCGTTACCGATAAAGCGGCGCAAGGCCGCGGCTATGCCTCAATCCTCATTTCCAACGCGACACCGGCGATGCTGTCTACGCATTTCACGCGGGCAATCGCGTTCATTTGGTGGAACCACCGGGCGTCGCTTCGCGCGTTCCAGCGGGCCGGATGGCATCGTGTGGGTTTTTCGGTGGAATTGACCGGCAAACACGGACGGGTGCGCCACCTGCATGTGCCGATACCCACGTTGTGGTCGCGAAATCGATCGGGACCAGGAACCACGGCGGGGAGTCGAACGCCGCACCCGTTGCAGCATTGAGGACATCCCCGCCGAACGGGTCAGATCCTTGCGATCAGTTCACCGAATCCTTCAATCCCTTGCCAGCCTTGAACTTAGGCTGCGAGGACGCCTTGATCGTCATTGGCTCACCGGTCCGCGGATTGCGCCCCGTCGAGGCCTTGCGCTTGCTGACCGAGAAGGTTCCGAAACCAACCAAGCGAACTTCGTCACCTTTTTTCAGCGCGGCCGATACCGCGTCGAACACCGCTTCAACTGCCTTGCTCGCGTCGCCCTTGGTCAGACCCGACGTGTCCGCAACAGTCGCAATCAACTCTTGTTTGTTCATGGCCACTAACCCCCCGTTACAAATGTACGAATAACTCCCGGCGCAAAGCCGGTGGTGCAGTAAGGCGGGTCGCGCCGGGGCTGTCAAAGCAAAAGCGTCAGCACCGGCGCAAATACGGTATTTTTACGAGGCGAATGCATCAATGATGCAGTTCCCCGCCGATCGCCGGGACGCCCGCCGGGGGCTGCGCGGCGAGATCATCCGCTTCGGTCCAATCGATCGGTTCGAGCGGCCCGGTTAGTGCGAGTCGCAATACTTCATCGACATGCGCAACCGGGATGATGGTCAGGCCATCAAGGATGTTGGCCGGAATCTCGGCCAGATCCTTCTCATTCTCCTGCGGGATCAGCACCGTGGTAATGCCACCGCGCAAGGCGGCGAGCAGCTTTTCCTTCAACCCGCCGATCGGCAGCACGCGACCGCGCAGCGTCACTTCGCCCGTCATCGCGACGTCGCGCCGCACTGGAACCCCGGTCAGCGTCGAGACGATCGCGGTGACGATGCCGATGCCGGCCGACGGTCCGTCCTTGGGCACCGCGCCCTCGGGCAGATGGATGTGGATGTCCTTGCGCGCGAAAATGCTCGGCTTGATGCCGTAGGAGGGCGAGCGCGCCTTGATGAAGCTGAACGCCGTCTCGATCGATTCCTTCATGACATCGCCGAGCTTGCCGGTGATCTTGGCCTGGCCGCGCCCGGGCACGGTCACGCTTTCGATCGTCAGCAATTCACCACCAACTTCGGTCCAGGCGAGACCAGTGACGGCACCGATCTGATTCTCTTCCTCGCCCAGGCCATGGCGGTACTTCTTCACGCCGGCATAGTCGGACAGATTGTCGGGCGTGACGGTAACGCTCTTGGTCTTGCCCTCAAGAATCTGGCGCAGTGCCTTGCGCGCCAGCCGCGCAATCTCGCGCTCAAGCGTGCGCACCCCTGCTTCGCGCGTATAATATTGGATCAGCGCGCGCAGCCCCTCGGTCGTGAGCGTGAACTCACCGTCCTTCAGACCGTGCGCCTCGATTTGCTTGGCGATCAAATGCCGCTCGGCAATCTGAACCTTCTCCTCCTCGGTATAGCCTTCGAGCCGGATGATCTCCATCCGGTCGAGGAGTGCCTGCGGCAGGTTCAGCGTGTTCGCCGTCGTGACGAACATGATGTCCGAAAGATCGACGTCGATCTCGAGATAATGGTCCTGAAACTTGGCATTCTGCTCCGGATCGAGAACTTCGAGCAATGCCGACGCCGGATCACCGCGGAAATCCTGACCAAGCTTGTCGATCTCGTCGAGCAGGAACAGCGGGTTGCTGGTCCCTGCCTTCTTGAGGTTGGTCACGATCTTGCCCGGCAGCGAGCCGATATAGGTACGGCGATGCCCACGAATCTCGGCTTCGTCGCGCACGCCGCCCAGCGACTGGCGGATGAACTCGCGGCCCGTTGCCTTGGCGATCGATTTGCCGAGGCTGGTCTTACCGACACCCGGCGGGCCGACGAGGCACAGGATCGGCCCCTTCAGCTTGTTGGTGCGCGCCTGCACCGCAAGATATTCGATGATCCGGTCCTTGACCTTTTCGAGCGCATAATGGTCCTCGTCGAGCACCGCTTGCGCCGCCGAAATGTCCTTGCGAACCTTGGACTTCTTGCCCCAGGGGAGGCCGAGCAACACGTCGAGATAATTGCGCACGACGGTCGCCTCGGCGCTCATCGGCGCCATCGTCTTGAGCTTCTTGAGCTCGGCGGTCGCCTTGGTCCGCGCCTCCTTCGACAGCTTGAGCGTCGCGATCTTCTGCGTCAGCTCGGCAATCTCGTCGCCTTCGCCTTCATCGCCCTCATTGCCGAGCTCGCGCTGGATCGCCTTCAACTGCTCGTTGAGGTAATATTCGCGCTGGGTCTTCTCCATCTGGCGCTTGACCCGCGATTTGATCTTCTTTTCGACCTGCAACACGCCGAGCTCGCCCTCCATGAAGGCGAACACCATCTCCAGCCGCTTGGCCGGATCGCGCTCGATCAGCAGCGCTTGCTTGTCGCTCACCTTAACCTGGATATTGGCGGCGACCGCATCGGCAAGTTTCGAGGGGTCCTCGATTTCAGCGAGCTGCACCGCCGTCTCCGACGGCAGCTTGCGGTTGAGCTTTGCGTAATTTTCGAACTGGTCGATCACCGAGCGCATCAGCGCCGACATCTCGGTGCTGGCGGCTTTTAGCTCCTCGGCCCCGGCCTCACCCTCAAGTATCGCGACCTCAGCCGAGAGATAGCCATCGACGGCAACCAGCGCGGTGAGCGCAGCGCGACGCTTGCCCTCGACCAAGACGCGGACCGTCCCGTCGGGCAGCTTCAGCAATTGCAGGACGACGGCGGTGACCCCGACCTCATACAGATCATCGCGGTCGGGATCGTCCTCGGCTGGATCGAGCTGGGCCACGAGGAAAATCTCCTTGTCCGCGGCCATTGCGGCTTCCAAAGCAGCGACCGACTTGTCGCGACCGACGAACAGCGGCACGATCATCGCCGGGAAGACGACGATGTCGCGCAGCGGCAGAACAGGGTAAGACGGGGTGGAAGAAACTTGGGTCATGCATACTCCGGGGCGGCGCCAACCACGCGCCTATGATGTCTTATATGGGGCGGATTGCCATTCCATCAATCGCCGAACGGTTTTGGGTGCAATGATTGCGTGCGCGGCACCGCCGACGGTGGCGCGGTCGCGTGCCGATCCAGTGGCGCGCGCGATGGCGGCGGCGGGTGGTGCGGCAGTCTTGCGGCGCGTGCGAGCGCTTGCGTGGCGGGGTACCATGCGGATGATGCTGGGCAAGGTTCCAGTCGATCTCAACGTGGAGACGCGCATCGAGCCGTTCGCGCGGGGGCGATCCGACACCTGGCTCGAGAGTGAGGGACGCAGCACGATTCGCACGATCATGGTCGAGCGCGACAGTGCTTTCCTGGTGCACGAGGGCGCGCAGACCGCGCTGGGGCACGAGCAAGCACGGTTCGAGCGGCAGCAATTGGGGGCCTATGCCTATCTGCTGCTGGCCCCCGCCTTTGTCAGCGCGGCGAGCGGCACGCGGCTCAACGCGGCGCGCGAGGAGTATCCGCCGATCGCGCTGACGCTTGCGCGCGATGGTCGAATCGCTGCGGCCGACTATCGCATCGAAACCCCTGACCGCGAAGGGCGCTCCGTCCGGCAACAGTTCAGCTTTGTCGGTTCGGTCTCCTCCAACGGGGTCCGCTTCCCACACGTCATCACGATCGTGCAAGACGGGCGACCGCGATCGCGCCTGACGATCCGCGATTTCTCGGTGGATCTCGACGTCGCATGACGCTGCACCGGATCGCCTTCGCGCTTGTTTGCCTGGCGCTGACCGGCGCGAGCTTGCCCAACAAGGGCGAGCCGCCGATCACCGCACAAACGCAGAAATCGGGCGGCCCGATCGACCCCGATCAAGCCAAATTGCGATTCGATGCGGCCGATCTTGCGTTCGAGGTGCTGCCCGACACGCAAACGCTGCGCGGCGTTGCAACCCTCTCCTTCACCGCCAACGCACCACTCGAGCGGCTGGTCATCGATCTCGACCGCAATCTGCCCGTCGATGCCATTGCGATCGACGGCGAAGCGCTGGCAACAGCCGCGTGGGGCAACTCCGAAGGCAAGCTTTCCATTGCCCTGCCCCGCCCCGTTCCCACCGGCGGCAAGGTGACGGCGCGCATCAGCTATGGCGGTCAACCGCACGTCGCGGTCAAGGCGCCGTGGGACGACGGCATGGTCTGGGCCAAGACCCCAACCGGCGAACCCTGGTTCGCAACGACGGCGGAGGGTTCGGGCTGCGACCTGTTCTGGCCGTGCCTCGATTTCCCGACCGGCGAGCCCGGGGTGGTCACGCTGCACATCACCGTGCCGAAGGGCTTGAAGGCACCCTCCAACGGCACATTGCTGGGCGTCGATCCGCTGCCGGACGGTCGCACGACCTGGAACTGGCGTGTGAAGCAACCCAACACCTATGGCATTGCGCTGACGGTCGGGCCGTACGAGCAGATTTCGGGCAGCTACAAGAGCCGCTATGGCAACACGATCCCGCTTTTCTATTGGTATCTGCCCGGCGAGGAGGAGAAGGCGCGCGGCCTGTTCGCCGAATTCGCGCCAACGCTCGATTTTTTCGAAAGCGAGATCGGCCCCTACCCGTTCGGCGATGAAAAGCTCGGCGTGGTCGAAACGCCGCACAAGGGCATGGAGCATCAAACGATCAACGCCTATGGCAACGGCTATGCCAAGGCGCCCGAGGGGTTCGACTGGCTGTTCCACCACGAATTCGCCCACGAATATTTCGGCAATCAGATGACGGTGGCAAATTGGGACGATTACTGGCTGCACGAAGGCTATGCCAGCTACATGCAGCCGCTCTACGGTCGTTGGCGCGAGGGCAATGCCCGCTACGCCACGATGCTCGCCGATCAGCGCAAGAACATCGCCAATCTGCGGCCGGTCATTTCGGGCACGGTCCGCACCGAGGAGGATGTCTACGAGTTGGCCAAAGGCGGGCCGGGTCAGGACATTTATTACAAGGGATCGTGGATGCTCCATGCCTTGCGCGGTCTGATCGGCGACCGCGCCTTTCGGAGCGTGACGCGGCTGGCGGTGTACGGGCGGATCGATCCGCGTCCCGGTAATTTCACGCCACGCTACACCTCGACCGACGAGTATGAGCGGATCGTCCGGCGCGTGACGGGGAAGGATTATGGCTGGTTCTTCGACGTGTATCTGCGGCAAGCGCGATTGCCCGAGCTCATCGAGACGCGCACGGCACGCGGCCTGTCGCTCCGCTGGGACGCGCCGGGCGGGCGGCCCTTTCCGATGCCGATCGACGTGCAAAGTGGTGGCCGAGTCATGCGCGTGCCGATGACCGGCGGGATCGGCAGCCTTCGGGTGGCAAAGGGCGCGCATGTGGTGATCGACCCCGATGCGAAGCTACTTCGGCGTTCGGTCGCGATCGAACGCTATCAGGCGTGGCGCGATGCCGAGGCGCAACGCACCAAGGCCAGCAATTGACGCTACGTGCCTTATAGAAGTAATAC
>NZ_JBBATX010000104.1:0-8431 GCF_040398505.1 Sphingomonas sp.
GGCACCGCCCACGTCGCCCGCCGCGCCAGCGTCAGCACCGCCGCAATCCCCACCGCTGCCATCGTCCAGAAATGATAACGCACCTCAGAGGCGACGCTCAGCGGTAAATAGCTGAAGCCGTACAGCACCCCTGACCATGCCAGCGCCACCGCGGGGTCACCCTCGGCGAGCGACGGGCGCAGCACAAGCAGTCCGATGCCGAGCGCGAGCCAGCATACCGGCCATCCGAGCGGCGTCGTCAGCAGCCATGTCGCCGCCGTCGCTACGCCGGTCCGCACGGCATTCGAGGGTAAGGCGAAGCCCCACGGGTTCGGGTCCGACGCCAAGGACAGTCCCGGCAAATCCACATCGTGCACCATAAACCGCACGTTGCGATCGAAATGCGCGATCCGGTGCTGGGCGTAGGCGACCGGATGCGCCAGCACCGCCGCCGCCCACCATGCGTAGGGCCCGTGCCCGCTCCGCAATGGCGTCCGCAAGGTCTCGAACCCGATTCCGCACGGCGCGGCGCCCCACCAGGCATAGCGATCCCATGATACTGGCGAATAACAGGCCGCATTGACCGCAACCGGATTGCGCTGCGGCGTCGGCGGGAAAACATCGGTCCCGCTGAAACGCCCGATCCCGCCCAGATCATAAATCACCAGCGACAGTTCGACTCCGCTCCGCTTGGCGTGCAGCGCGGCATTGGCAAGCGGCAGCGCGAGCACCAGGGGCACTGCTGCCAGGACAGCGCTTGCGGCCAGCCGCGGCAGTGTCTGCCGCCATGCCGCCGGCAGCGCCAGCAGCAAAACGGGGAGGCACGCCGGCACCGCGTTGAAGCGCAGCGTCGCCGCCGCGATCAACAGGAGCGCCGCCCCAAGGCGCACCCGCCACGCCCCGGGTTGTGCCACTGCCAGCAAGCCACTCGCCAGCAGCAGCGCGCCGGCGAACAGGCTGTCCTTCAACACCGTCCCGACCAGCACCAGCGCGATCGGCGAGAGCGCCAGCGCGCCGAGCATCGCCACGCGCCACCAGCGCCCGCGACCCACGCCGCGTCGATCCGCCGCCTGCATCCACACCCCGGTGCCGCCCCAATATAAGGCAACCTGCAGCACCAGCATCGGTGCCGGCCCAGCGCCGAAAAGCCCCAATTGCCGCCACAGCCAGTTCATCGCGGGCGGGTGCCAATCGTCATACTGGCCGCTCAGCGCCTGGCCATATTGGCGGATCGCATCCCACGTCATGATTCCGGGCCAGAAGAGCGTTGCATGGCCCAGCGCAAGCAGCACGAGGCCACTAATACAGATTAAAAGCGGGCGTGGGATGGTGATCGACCGGATTGGCATCACCGGTTAGTAGCATTCCGTGTGTGCGATCGACACTTGCAAACCCGTTCCATAGTGTGACAGCAAGGTGGACCGGCTCTTTGGGGAAGACCGCGTCGGGGGAGAGTATACCGTTGGCCCAGGCCATTCTAATCGCTGACGATCATCCGATGTGTGCGGCGGCGCTCGGCATGGCCGCGCGCGAAGTCGCGGCCGATGCGACGATCGAACAGGTCGGCACGCTGGCCGACGCGGTTGCGCAAACCGAACAGCGCAAATTCGATTTGATCCTGCTCGATCTGATGCTGCCTGATGTCCAGGGGCTCGCCGGGCTCCTGATGCTGAAACGATTGCAGCCTGGCGCGCGCATTGCGATCGTCAGCAGCAGCGATCAACCCGCTGTAATGCGTCGTGCCGCGCGCGAGGGGGCGAGCGGTTTTATCCCCAAAAGTGCCGCGATGAGTGCGATGATCGCGGCGATTGCGGCGGTGTTGGCGGGCGGACAATCCTTTCCGCCGGAAATGTTCGTCGAGGGTCGTGGCGATGAGTCTGCATCACTGATCGGCGAACTGTCACCGGCCCAGTTCCGCGTGCTGCGTGCTGCGGCCGATGGCAGTCAGAACAAGCAGATCGCTTATGAACTCGGCATCGCCGAAACGACGGTCAAGACGCATTTCGCGCAGATTTTCCGGAAACTCGGCGTCACCAACCGCACGCAGGCGATCCTCGCGCTTCAGGCGCTCGATCTGGTCGCCTGATTGCGCGATGTGACGCGCGCCTGCGCAATCGCGTCGATCGTGGCGATCGCACAAGCGGCAATCGGTGCGCTGTCGGTCTGGCCCTCACGCTCGATACGGTGACACTGCCGCGCGAGTTCGAGCGCACCGACCCCGTCCGCCGCGCCGCGCAAGGCATGCGCTTGCTTGAGCGCGGTCGCAGTATCTCGCTCGGCGAGCGCGGTGATGATCACTTTCGTTCGCTCGGCGATGTCGCGCTCCATCATCGCCAGCAAGGTGTCGGCCTGCCGCCCGCCGACGACCGCGCGCAGATCGGCGATGCGTGCTTCATCGAGCAAGCGCGCCCGCGGGCGCGATACGGTGGCGGCGGCGATCAAGCGATCGATCGTGGCGATCAGTTCGTCCCCTTCGAACGGCTTGCGAATATATTCGTTGGCACCGGCCGTAATCGCCATCTTGGCATGCCACTCGCTGCGCCGCGCGGTGAGGATCAGCACGGGCAGCGTGGCAAACATCGCCGATTGGCGAATCTCGCGCAAAATGGTGAGGCCGGTCTTGCCCGGCAACGCACAATCGAGAATCGCAAGGTCGGGGCCGTTTTCCCACAACGCCTCGAGCGCGTCATCACCGTCGCGCACCGCCACCACGACATGGCCAAGCGGGGCAAGCGTGCGGGCGACGATTTGGCACAGCAATTCGTCATCGTCGACGATCACGATCCGCGCCATCTCAGCACCCCCCGGCCGCAACGCGGCGCAAGTCGGTCCGTGCGGCATCCAACATCTCTGGCCACATCGCCGGCGACTCGGCGTCGTTGCCCAACCGTTCGTCTAGATCGGCGGCCATTGTCCCGAGTTCGGCCTTGCCGAAAAACGCGGCGGTCCCCGCCAGTCTGTGCAACGCGTCGCGCAACGCGTCGATCACCTGTGGCGTCAAGGGCCCCGCCAGGGCGACATCGAGCATTTCGAACATCCACTGCATCCGCGCATCGAATTGCGCGATCAGGTCGGGGTTGGCGCTGGCCGGGATGGCCGGTGCGGTGCGGGCCGGGGCATCAGGTGCAATCGCCCACCGCCGCACGACATGGTCGAGTGCTGCGAGTTGGACGGGCTTGGCGAGATGGTCCTGCATCCCCGCTGCGTGGCACGCCTCCACGTCGCTGGCATAGGCGTTGGCCGTCAGCGCAACGATCGGCACTGCTGCCGCCGGTGTGCCGCTGCTGCGGATCCGCCGTGTCGCTTCGATCCCGTCAATCTCCGGCATCTGCATGTCCATCAGCACCAGCCCGAAGGGCTGCCCTTGCAAAAACGCGTCTTGAACCATGGCGACCGCCTCGGTCCCGTTGCGCGCGATCACCGGACTATGGCCCAGACGTGTCAACATAGCCTTTATGAGAAGCTGATTTACGTCATGGTCCTCGGCGACCAAGATCCGCGTCGCGGCGATCGGCGGCAGGATCGGACCCCGATCGGTGGTAGTCGCTGGCGGCGTGCTGGCAAGGTCCGGCGCGGTGGTCAGCGGGATGCGCAGCGTGACGGTCGTCCCGACCCCTAGCGCGCTGAACAACGACAACCGCCCACCCATCAACTTGGCCAATTCAGAGGAGATCGCAAGGCCAAGGCCAGTGCCGCCATACCGGCGATTGGTCGCTTCGTCGGCTTGGACGAAATCCTCAAAGATGGCTGCCTGCCGGTCGGCCGCGATGCCGATGCCGGTGTCGCCAACCGATACCACCAGGTCGTCACCCGAAACCGCGACCCCGAGCAGGATCGCGCCTTCGGCGGTGAACTTGGCTGCGTTGCCCAGCAGATTGAGAATGATCTGGCGCAGCCGAAGCCCGTCGCCGACCACGATTTCCGGGACATCGTCGGCGATGGTGGTGCGCAGATCGATCCCGGCGCGCGCCGTCAGCGGCATGATCAGCGTGGCGCAACCCTGCGCCAAATGCCGCAAATCGATGCGATCCTGCGCCAGCGTGACATGCCCTGCCTCGATCTTCGACAAATCGAGAATGTCGTTGAGCAGCCGCATCATCGAATTGCCCGAATCGGCGATCATCTGCAGCTTCTGCTGCTGATCGGCACGCGGTTCCTCTGCCAGCAGCAATTCGGTGAACCCCAGCACGCCGTTCATCGGGGTGCGGATTTCGTGGCTCATATTGGCCAGGAAGCTCGATTTGGCCTGCGCTGCCACCTCGGCATGGCGGCGCGCGCGGTGGAGTTCGAATTCCAATTCCTTGCGGACCGAAATGTCGCGCACCGAACAGATGATCTCGCGCGGTTCGTGCGTGTCGGGGTCGCGGACCAGCCCGCTGTTCGATTCGAGCCAAACCCAGCTTCCCGCGCGCGCTTTATCCATCGGTTCGGAGCGATACGCGATCACGAGCCGCTCGGCCTCGCCCGCTGCGAGCGCGCGATAGGCGGCGATCACCGTGGCGGCGTCATCGGGGTGGAAGCGCGTGAGCATATTGTAGCCGATGAGGTGACGCGGCGCGACGCCGATCATCTCGCCGACCGAGGGCGACGCGTAGAGGCAGATGCCATCGAGCGAGAGGCGAAACACCGCATCGGTCGCGTTTTCGGCAAGCAGCCGCAATTGCTCCTCGCGCTCGGCCAGTATCACCTCGGCGCGCTTGCGTTCCGAAATGTCGATATTGACGCCGATAAAGCCGATGCGATTGCCGGAAGCGTCAACTTCGGGTGCGGTTATCACCTCGATCCAATGATCGCTCTTGTCCTTGTGCCGAAACCGGAACTCGGTGCGCAATTCGCCCGTATCCTGGACGGTCGCGGCCCATTGCCCCGACACGCGCGCCAAATCGTCCGGGTGGATCGCGGCACCCCAATCCGACCCCATGGCCTCTTCTTCGGTCAGGTCGGCGAGGCCCTGCCACGCTGCGTTCACATACGTCACCCCGCCGTGGAGATCAGAACGGAACACCCCGGCCGGGGACAATTTGGCCAACGCCTCGAACAGCCGCTGGCTCTCGGCCAGCGCATCGCGTGCTGCGCGCTGTTCGGTGATGTCGACGATCGCGCCGATAAACCCGCTGACGCGACCCTCATCGTCGAATTCTGCGGTATTGACGATATGGACCCAGATGATGGTCCCGTCGGGACGGCGAAACGCCTCTTCGCGGTGCCGCACTTCGCCGGGCGTGAAATTGATCCACGGGGTCTGTCGGAAATAGGCGGCCGGGTCCGCCAGCGCATCCGTCCAGCCGGTGTCGAGCAATGCCTCGGCGCTCATGCCGATCATATCGGTCCAGGCCTTGTTGACAAAGGTGATCGCACCGTCCGCCGCCGCGACATACATTCCGACCGGGGCCGCTTCGGCGACGCGGCGAAAGCGCGCTTCGCTGTCGGCCAGCGCGCGCTGCGTCGCCACGGCATGGGTAATGTCGCGGATCGTGCCAATCGTGCCGTCGAACGCGCCGTCCTTCCCGGCCAGGCGGCGCAGCGTGACTTCGATTTGGCGGCTCTCGCCGGATCTTGTGTAGAATCGCTGGTTGAGCGTGGCCTCGGTCACGGCACCGCTGACAATGTTGGGATAGGCTTTCCCTGCTTGAATTTTGTCGTCGGCGTGGAGCAAACGGGTCGTCGGCCAGCCGAGACTTTCCGCAACGCTATAACCGGTCAGCGTTTGCCAGGCGGGGTTGAGGAAGATCCAGCGCCCTTCGGCATCGGTGCGGAACACCACCTCCTGCATGGTCGAGACGAGCGTGTCGGAAAAATCGCGGCTCCGCTTCAAATCCGCGCGGTCGCGGTCGCGCCCTGCCAGCGCCGACGCGAAAGGAAGACCGATCGCAAAGGCCGTGACCAGGAACAATTGCAGGATATGGATTTGCGTGGCCAGCGTCGCCTGGATCAAGGCGATTGGCCCGCTTCCATTGACGGTCGCCGCTGTCGCAATGACCGAGACCACCGTAATCGCCGCCGCTGTGCCGAGCACGCCGAGCCGGAAGGTTGCGACGATCACCAGCGGTAGCCCGAAGAACAACAACGGATAGGCCGTCTGCCCGAACACGATCACCGTCACGACCGCATTGCCCCCCAGGATCAGCGCGATTTCGCCGACGGGTGCCGAATTGATCATGTCGCGTCGCGACCATGCCTGCATCGCGATCAACAGGATCGGCCCGAGGATCACCATGCCGAGCCCGTCGGCGATCGACCATTCGAACCACAAACGCGATATCGCGCGTCCGGTCGGCACGGTGATCCACAGCGCTGCGGCCAGCCCCGACAGCAAAGGTGCCGCCACGCCGCAACACAGGACGAAGCGGATCACATCGGGGAAATGCGTCATGTCGGGCACGCGCTTTTGCCAGCGCAGCACCAGCCAGCACCCGCCGGCCGCCTCCGCACAGTTGATCGCAGCGAGCAGGACATTGCCGGGGAGTTGAAAGTGATCGAGGCTATTCGCCGCCAAATAGCCGAGAAACGCCGCACCGAGCCACCCTCCGGCGGTCCGTGGGCGGCTATGCAGCAGCGTCACCGCAAGCACCGCATTGGGCAGCCATAAGGGCGAGATCGTCGTGCCGCCGCGCGTCAGCGCAAAGCCGCCCCACGACAGCAGGAAGATCAGCCCGGCAAACAGCGCGCGCGTGCCGATCCAGCGCAGGGGCTGCCCGACCGCGGCGATGGCAGCGCGTTCTTCGATCCTATCCATTCACCCCTGCTGGACGGCTTTGGTTAATCCAACCCTAATATGGCCGCGTCGCCGCTTGTTCGGCGCACGGATTTGCGCTTTGTTGCGTTTTCTTTCCGTATCGCAAACCTTTTTATCGCATCCGATCCGCAAAAGGGGCTTTTTGAATGACCTTCCCACGCCTGGCGCTGGCGGCTGCGTGCCTCCTCGCCACGACCGTTCTTGCCGCGCCGTCGCTCCGCGCACAGGCCGTCAGGCCCGCTTTGGCCGAGCCAAGCCTGTCACCCGATGGCAGCTTGATCGCCTTTGCCTCGGGCGGCGATATCTGGGAAGTCGCGGCCAGCGGCGGCATCGCGCGCCCGCTCGTCACCGATGCCGCCACCGAAAGCCGCCCGCTTTATTCGCCCGACGGCACCCGGCTCGCCTTTACCTCGACGCGCGGCGGCAGCGCGAACCTCTACGTGCTCGATCTTGCCAGCGGCGCGGTGACGCGGCTGACCTATGCCGAGGCGGGCGAGGAGCTCGACGCGTGGTCGCCCGACGGCAAATATCTCTATTTCGCCAGCGGCGTGCAGGATGTCGCGCGGCAAGCCGACATCTTTCGCGTCGCCGCCGATGGCGGAACGCCGATGCAAGTCAGTAGCGAGAAATACCTTGCCGAATTTCAGGCCGCACCCTCGCCCGACGGGACCATGCTCGTCCTCAACGCGCGCGGCCTGAGTGGCGGGCAATGGTGGCGCAACGGCACCAGCCACATTGATGAGACCGAGTTGTGGCTCAAGCCCGTCGCCGAGGGTGGGGCGTATCGCCGCTTGCTCCCCGGCGGCGAAAAACATGCCTGGCCGATGTGGAGCCGCGATGGCCGCAGCATCATCTATATGTCGGCGCGCGGCGGCGTCGAAAACCTCTGGCGCGTCGGCGTCGGCGAAGCGGCAGCGCCCGCGCAACTGACGCGCTTCACCGATGGCCGCTTGCTCTACCCGTCCATGGCGGCGAACGGCGCGGCAATCGTGTTCGAACGCGATTTCGGCGTGTGGCGCTTCGATCCCGCGACCGGCCAGACTGCGCCCGTCCCGATCACGCTGCGCGGGGCCGCCAGCGCCACGCCCAAGCGGCACGAGACACTCGCCAGCTTCCAGCGCCTCGCGCTCTCGCCCGACGGGCAGAAACTCGCGGTGATCGGCCATGGCGAAGTCTTTGCCGCGCCCGCCAAGGAGGGCGGCCCGGGCCAGCGCATCACCACCACCGCCGGGGCCGAGCGCGAAGTGACCTGGTCGCCCGACAGCCGCCGCGCGCTGGTCATTTCCGAACGCGGGCTCGATCATCGCCTGGTCGAATATGACGTCGCCAGCGGGCGCGAGACGATGCTGACGCAGCGCGGCATCGCCTCGACCCCGGCTTATGCCCCCGACGGCAAATCCGCCGCCTATGTCCTCGACGATCGCGAGCTGCATGTCGTCACGCTCGCCGGCGGGGTCGATCGCACGATTTTCACCGGCGCAATCGCCACCGACGAGCGCGACGGCCCGCGCCCGGTCTGGTCGCCCGACGGGCAATATATCGCCTTCCCCGTGCTCGACGGACGCGCCTTCGTAAACGTCCATGTCGTACCCGCAGCGGGCGGTGCGGCACGCCCCGTCAGCTTCCTTGGCAACGGGCAGATGGGCGGCATCGCCTGGTCGCCCGACGGCAAATACATCCTGTTCGACACGGCGCAACGCAGCGAGGATTCGCGCA
>NZ_JBBATX010000105.1:0-8337 GCF_040398505.1 Sphingomonas sp.
GGCTGCTTTCCCGCAAGTGCACTCAACACCCCGCGCATCGTGCGCACTTCCTGTGCCGACCAGCCGGGCTTGGTCAGCAGCGTGCGCAGCGTCCGCCTCGTGACGGGGGTGCGTGCGGGCGGGAAGAAAAAATCCGAGTCGACCAGCATCGCCTCGAGCTGCGCGATCATCCCGTCGAGCTCCTCCTGCGGGGCGGGCGGCGCGAGCTCGGTCTCGGGCGGTTGTGCCAGCCCCATGCCCTTCGACCATTCATAAGCGATCAGGATCACCGCCTGCGCCAGATTGATCGAGCCGAATTCGGGGTTGATCGGCACGGTGATGATCGTGCGGGCAAGCGCGACATCATCGGTTTCCAGCCCCGATCGCTCCGGCCCGAACAAAATGGCGGCGCGGCCGGGCCCGGCGTGGATCGCGGTTGCAGCGGCTTCCGGGGTCAGCACCGGCTTGGTCACGCCGCGCTTGCGTACCGTCGTTGCATAGACATGCGCGCAATCGGCGACGGCAGCGGCGACGCTATCGAACACCGTGGCTTGTTCCAGCACGATGTCGGCACCCGACGCCGCCGGCCCGGCGCTCGGATTGGGCCAGCCATCGCGCGGGGCGACGAGGCGCAGCTCGATGAGCCCGAAATTGAGCATCGCGCGCGCCGCCTTGCCGATATTCTCGCCGAGTTGCGGGCGGACCAGGACGATGACGGGGGGCAGGGTCGTCGGGGTAGCGCTCACCCGCCGCCCACCTCCTTATGGCCGACTTCGTTCACATTTCCCGCGAATTCCTCGAAATCCTTCGCTTCGGTGAAATCCTTATAGACGCTGGCGAAGCGAATATAGGCGACCGAATCGAGGCCCTTGAGCCCCTCCATCACCATTTCGCCGATCTTGCCCGATCGGACTTCGCTCTCGCCCTGCGTTTCCAATTGCCGCTGGATGCCCGAGACAAGCTTTTCCAGCCGCACCGCATCGATCGGGCGTTTGCGCGCGGCAATCGCGACCGAGCGCAGCAGCTTTTCGCGGTCGAACGCTTCCTTTTTGTCTTCACTCTTGAGCACGGTCAGTTCGCGTAACTGGATGCGCTCGAACGTCGTGAAACGCGCCGCGCAGCCCTCGCACTGCCGCCGTCGCCGGATTGCACCGGCATCCTCGGTCGGCCGCGAATCCTTTACCTGACTGTCTTCATGGCCGCAAAAGGGACAGCGCATCGCCTACCGGTTCATCTTCCGGAAGGCGGCGTAGCCTGCGCCCACCAGCGCGCCGGTGAGGATCGAGAAGGGCAGGACGATCGCGGCGAGCGCGCCGACCGCAGCCCCGCCGACGAGCTTGTTGCCATTCTCGCCACCGATCGCCTTCGACGTGTAATCGACCGCGCTGTCGAGCGCCTCGACCACGTCTTCGCCGACCGCGCGGACGGTGTCTTCGAACGTCGCCTTGGGTTTGTCGTTGGGCTGCTCGGTCATGTCACGCCTCCGGATAGATGGGGAAGCGGTGACATAGCAGAGTAACACGCGCTCGTACAGCCGCCTCGACTTGCGCATCGCCCTGCTCGCCATTCTTGCGCAAGCCGTCGAGCACATCGGCGACCATATTACCGATCTCGCGGAATTCGGCGGGGCCGAAGCCGCGCGTGGTTCCCGCGGGGGTCCCGACGCGGATGCCGCTGGTCTTGGTCGGCGGGAGCGGATCACCCGGAATGCCGTTCTTGTTGCAGGTGATGCCGGCGCGCTCCAGCGCTTCGTCGGCATCCTTGCCGGTTACGCCCAGCGGCGTGAGATCGACGAGCGCAAGATGCGTGTCGGTGCCGCCCGAGACGATGTTGCAGCCGCGCTCCTTCAGCGTGGCGGCGAGCACCTTGGCATTTTCCATGACCGCCGCGATGTAGCTCTTATAGCCCGGCTGCAGCGCCTCGCCGAACGCAACTGCCTTGGCCGCGATCACGTGCATCAGTGGCCCGCCCTGCAACCCCGGGAACACCGCCGAGTTGAGCTTCTTGCCGAGCGCCTCGTCGTCGGACAGGATCATGCCGCCGCGTGGGCCGCGCAGCGTCTTGTGCGTCGTGGTCGTCGCGATGTGCGCGTGCGGGAAGGGCGATGGGTGGAGCTTGGCCGCGACCAGCCCCGCAAAATGCGCCATGTCGACCAGGAAATACGCACCGACTTCGTCCGCAATCGCACGGAATTTGGCGAAATCGATCTGGCGCGGATAGGCCGAACCGCCAGCGATAATGAGCTTGGGCTTGTGTTCGCGCGCCAGCGTCGCGACTTCATCGAAATCGATCAGATGCGTTACCGGATCGACGCCATATTGGATCGCGTTGAACCATTTGCCCGACATCGCCGCTTTGGCACCGTGCGTCAGGTGACCACCGGCATCGAGGCTCATCCCGAGGATCGTGTCGCCCGGCTTGACCAATGCGAGCATCACCGCGCCGTTCGCCTGCGCGCCCGAATGCGGCTGAACGTTGGCATAGGCGCAGCCGAACAGCGCCTTCGCCCGGTCGATCGCCAGTTGCTCGACCGCGTCCGAGGGGTGGCAGCCCTGATAATAGCGCTTGCCGGGATAGCCCTCGGCATATTTGTTGGTGAAGACCGAGCCTTGCGCCTCGAGCACCGCCTTCGACACGATGTTTTCAGACGCGATCAGCTCGATTTGCGTCTGTTCGCGCTTCAACTCGTCGCGGACGCCGCCGAAAACCGCCGGATCGGCCGCGGCCAGGCCGCGCGTGAAGAAGCCGTCGGGCTGCAAATCGTGCAGCGTGGTCGGATTGGTGCTCATGCCGATTCCTTCGCAACGTGAAGAGAGGGCGCGCCGAGCTTGTCGACGCGGGGTTGATGACGGCCACCGGCAAATGCGGTGGCCAGGAACGCAGTGATGCAGGCCTTGGCCATGTCTTCGCCGACAAGCCGCGCGCCAAGTGCCACAACATTGGCATCGTTATGCTCGCGCGCAAGCGCCGCTGACAGCGGCTCCGATACCAGGGCGCACCGCACCGCCGCATGGCGATTGACCGCGATCGAAATACCGATCCCTGAGCCGCACAAGGCAACCCCACGCTCGGCCTCCCCCTGCGCGATGGCATCGGCAAGCTTGAAGCCGAAGTCGGGATAATCGACGCGGGCGTCGCTGTCGGGGCCGAGATCGAACACGTCGTGACCTTGCGCGCGCAGCCAGGCGGCAAGCGTCGTCTTTAGCGCGAACGCGGCATGATCAGAGGCGATGGCGATGCGCAAGGTCGGCGCGGTCCCAAATCGGTGGAGCAATCTCCAAGCCTTTAGCCAAGCGATGGCGCGAATGCCACACCCAAGCGTGTATCCTTCGGCTGCCATCGTGCGGTCGATGATTGCCGTTCCGGCCGCGCCACCGTAAAGATGGTGGCCGTGACGCTTTCCCCCCCCGACGCTGCCGCAGCACCCGACGCCGCCCGCGCGCGTCTGGTCGAAGCGCTGGTACGGACCGGCGAGGAGGACCGCACAGCGTTCCGCGACCTTTATACGCTGACATCGTCGAAGCTTTTTGGCATCTGCTACCGTATCTGCGGCGAAAGGCAGGCAGCGGAAGACGTGTTGCACGACGTATATCTGACGATCTGGAAGCGGGCGGGGGCGTATGAACCCTCGCGCGCCAGCCCGATCACGTGGCTCGCCACGATCGCGCGCAACCGTGCGATCGATTGGCAGCGCGCGCAAAAGGTACGCCGCGCCGCGCCGATCGAGGATGCACCCGAGATTCCCGACGCCGCGCCGTTGATCAGCGAAACGATGCTCGACGACGAAGCCGCGCATCTGTTGCATGGCTGTCTCGATCGTTTGGAGGATCGTCAGCGCAGCGCGATCCGCACCGCGTTTTTCGATGGCGTGACCTATGCCGAACTGGCCGAGCGCCAGGCCGTGCCGCTTGGCACGATGAAGAGCTGGGTGCGGCGCGGCCTCGCCAAATTGAAGGAGTGTCTGGACGCGTGAGCGACCTGCCGCCCCTTGATCCGCCGGAAGGCGACGGCTCGGACGAAGCACTCGACATGGCTGCGGCCGAGTTCGCGCTGGGCGTGCTCGACGGCGACGAACGCGCGGTGGCGATCCGCCGAGTCCTGGCCGAGCCGGGTTTCGCCCGCTCGGTCGAACGCTGGCGCACGCATTGGGCGCAGCTGTTCGATCTGTGGCCGGCGGTCGAGGCCCCCGATCTGTTCGCGCGGATCGAACGCTCGCTCGATCGTCCCGTCGAAGCGCCGATTGCGACGCTGGCGCTGGCACCGCCGATCAGGAGCAAGCTGTGGCCCGCTTTGGCCGGCCTCTCGAGCATTGCCGCAGCGGGGCTGCTGGTGGTTCTGGTCGCGCGGCCCGTGCCGGTGCCGCCGGCCCCGCCAGCACGCCCGGCCGCACCGGTCGTGGCCGCGCGTGCGCCGACGCTGGTCGCCTCGATCGACCCCGAAACCGCCGGGGCGGCGACCGTCACCGCAGTCTATGATGCGCCGGCCGGGACACTTCGCCTGACCGAGGCCAAGTTGGTCGGGGCCGACCAGAGCGCGGAATTGTGGGTGATCCCGGCCGATGGCACGCGCCATTCGCTCGGCCTGTTGCATGCGCGCGGTGGCACGGTGCTGACGCTGTCGCGTGACAATCGCGCGCGGATCGCGGCCGGTGCGGTGCTGGCGGTGACGGTCGAGCCGATCGGCGGATCGCCGACCGGTCTGCCGACCGGACCGGTCGTCGCCAAGGGTGCGCTCGCGCAGGTATAATTCTGTGCGCCGGTGCATCCGGCGGGGGTGCCACCGCGTAGCTGCGCGTGCGTCCGGTTCGGGCGTACCAGCAGGAGACCTACCGTCATGACCCGCACTTTCCGCACGTCCCTCATCGCCGCCGCGCTCGTCGTCAGCGGCGCATCGCTTGGCTATGCCAAGACCAGCAACCCGATGGTTGGTGGTGCTGCCATGTATCCGACCAAGAACATTATCGAAAATGCCGTCAATTCGAAGGACCACACCACGCTCGTCGCCGCGGTAAAGGCCGCAGGTCTGGTCGAGACGCTGTCGGGTCCGGGTCCGTTCACGGTCTTCGCGCCGACCAACGCCGCGTTCGCCAAGCTGCCGGCCGGCACGGTCGAGACGCTGGTCAAGCCCGAGAATAAGGGCACGTTGACCACGATTTTGACCTATCACGTCGTCCCCGGCCGCATCACGGCAGCCAATATTGCCGCGTCCGCCAAGGCGCATCAGGGCGTGGCCAGCTACACCACGGTGCAGGGCGGCACGCTCACCTTCAAGAAGGGCATGAAGGGCTGGACCATCACCGACGCCAAGGGCAACACCGGCAAGATCACGATCGCCAATGTGATGCAGTCGAACGGCGTGATTCACGTCATCGACACGGTGATGATGCCGTAATTTTTTCGTCTGCGTCGCATCCTTAGGGCGCGCGATCGCGTATAAAGAAGTGTCCCTGTCCCAAGCAGGGGCGTGTACCCGTTCGCTGGATCCCCTCCTTTGCGGCGAACGGTTTAAGTAAACGGACCTGTCGGCACCCCCCTTTCGCCGGCAGGTCCTTTTCTTTTCGACGCAAGACCGTCATGGAAGCGTCACCGGATCGTCGTAGCGCGCGAACATCGTCCGCGTTTCGGTCGCAAGACACGGACATCCGGCAGGAGAGAATGTGCCATGGCCAATGCCATCCGATCGCTCAGGGACCGTAATGGTCAGGACGGCAGCAAAGCCGCCAAGAACCGCGCGGTTCGTACCGCCGTGCATCAACACAAGCATCTGTCGAAGCAGGGGCTGCTCGAACGCGCCTTCACCTTTGCGTTTCGCGGCCTCGTCTATGCGCAAATCTGGGAAGATCCGGCGGTCGATATGGAGGCGCTGGCGATCACGCCCGACAGCCATGTCGTGACGATCGCTTCGGGCGGATGCAACATGATGTCGTATCTGACCGCCAACCCGCGCGCGATCACCGCGGTCGATCTCAACACCGCGCATATCGCGCTCAACAAATTGAAGCTCGTCGCGGCGCGGCATCTGCCGAATTACGAGGCGTTCCATCGCTTCTTCGCGCAAGCCAATAGCCGCCAGAACGTGATCGCGTATCGCACCTACATTCGCCCGCATCTCGATGACGCGACGCTCGCCTATTGGGAAGGCCGCGACATGATCGGGCGGCGGCGGATCGGTGGCTTTGCCCGCAACGTCTATAAGCGCGGATTGCTCGGCAATTTCATTGGCGTCGCGCATTTGCTCGCGCGGTTGAACGGGGTGAATCCGAAAATCCTGCTCAAGGCCAAGTCGATCGAGGAGCAGCGCGAGATTTTCGACCGCGAGTTTGCGCCCTTTTTCGACAAGGGCTTCATCAAATGGATCACCGATCAGCCCGCGTCGTTGTTCGGCCTCGGCATTCCACCCGCGCAATATGAAGCGCTGGCCGGCGAGGAGAAGATGGCGGTGGTATTGCGTGAGCGGCTTGAGAAGCTCGCCTGCGATTTCGACATTAAAGACAATTACTTCGCGTGGCAGGCGTTCGGGCGCGGCTATGGCGAGGGGCCGTCGGCGCCGCTGCCGCCCTATCTCCAGCGCGCGCATTACGCCGAAATCGTCGCGCGTGCCGAGCGGATCGAGGTGCGCCACACCAATTTCACCGACTATCTGCGCTCGCAAGGCGATGCGAGCCTCGACCGCTACATCCTGCTCGATGCGCAGGACTGGATGACCGACGCGCAATTGACCGAGCTGTGGGGCGAGATCACCCGCACCGCGAAGCCGGGTTCGCGCGTGCTGTTCCGCACCGCGGGCGAGTCGAGCATCCTGCCCGGGCGCGTGCCACCGGAGATCCTCGGTCGCTGGCAGTATCGCGCGGAGGATTCGCTCGATTATACCCGGCGCGATCGCTCTTCGATCTATGGCGGCGTCCATCTCTACGTGCTGGGGTGAGCGGCACTGCCAAGGAGCCGGGCATGGAACCGGGCCATGCCGGACAGATGGATGCGATCTACCGGACGCAGCGCCATTTCTATGATCTCACCCGCAAATATTATTTGCTCGGGCGCGACGCGCTGATCGCCGGGATCGCGCCGCCGGCCGGGGGATCGGTGCTCGAGATCGGCTGCGGCACAGGGCGCAATTTGATCGCGGCGGCAAAGGCTTGGCCCGATGCGCGCTTCTTCGGGATCGATATTTCGGAAGCGATGCTGGAAACCGCGCGCGGCAAGGTTGCAAAGGCGGGGCTGTCCGACCGGATCGTGCTCGCCCAGGGCGATGCGACGGCGTTCGATCCGCAAGCGTTGTTCGGCGTGGGCGACTTCGACCGGATCTTTCAAAGCTATACGCTGTCAATGATTCCCGACTGGCGCGCGGCGATCCGCGAGGCGGCGGGCAAGCTTGCCCCTAGCGGGCGGCTCGACGTGGTCGATTTCGGGCAGCAGGAGGGATTGCCGCGGGCATTTCGTGCCGGGCTGTTCGCGTGGCTCGCCCGATTCGATGTCACTCCGCGCGCGACGTTGCAACCGGCGCTGATCGAGGCGGCGAGCGAGGTTGGCGGGAAAGCCCGCTTCGTTCCGCTTTATCGCGGTTATGCCTGGTCGGGACGCATTTCGCGGGGCGCGCGCGCGTGAACCCGCCACTGGTGCCGCGTTGGCTCGGTTTGGCCGGGCTGCTGCCGCAATTGGCGGCGGCGGCGGTGGTGTTGAGCGGCGACGGGCCGCTGCATTTCTCGGCGCTATCGATGGGCTATGCCTATGCCGCGCTGATCCTGAGCTTTCTCGGCGGGATGTGGTGGGGCATCGCCGCGAGCCAACCCGATCCACCAGAATGGCTATGGGTCGCCGCGATCGCACCGTCGCTGATCGCGCTCGGCAGCGCCGTACCCTGGGCGACCGGGCAGCCATGGCCGGGGCCATCGCTGCTGATCCTCGGCGTGGCGCTGGTCGGTGCGCTGGCGGTGGATCTGGTGCTGGCGCGCCGCGGATTGGTGCCGCCGTGGTGGATGAGCTTGCGCGTGCCGCTGTCGCTCGGGCTGGGCGGACTGACGCTGGCGCTTGCCTTCGCCTGAGCGCGGATCAGCGACCGAACAGCAGGTACAGGATCAGAATCACCGGCAAGGGCACGCCGAGCAGCCACAAAATACCACCCTTACCCATCATGCGCTCTCCAAAGTGTCGGGGCGTAACGGGCCGGCGCGGCGCTGGTTCCAGCGCGCGCATGCGCGTGTTATTTTGATCCCATGAACAAGCCGGTCCGCCTCGTCGCCGAGTCCGTTCCCGACACCGCCTTCACGGTGCGCGACTATATGCGAATGCATGATGCCGGCGCCTTTAGCGACATCAATGTCGAGCTGGTCCGGGGGGAATTGCGCAAGATGAGGTCGGG
>NZ_JBBATX010000106.1:0-2910 GCF_040398505.1 Sphingomonas sp.
GCCGCCAACCTCTCCAGCAGCACGACATATTTGTCCGTCGCATGTTCGATCGTGAAGCGTTGTGCGGCAGACCGGCGGGCGTGGCGGATCGGTTCGGGTTCGGTTGCGGCGATGGCCGCCATGGCGGCGGCGAGCGCGGCGGCGTCGCCGACGGGGACGAGCTGACCGAGCGCACCCTGGCCAAGCAAATCGGCCATGCTGACGCAGCAATCGGTCGCGATGATCGGCAGGCCCGCGGCGAGCGCTTCGATCACCACGGCGGGGACACCTTCGAAATCGGACGACAGGACAAACGCGTCGGCCGCGCCCAGCCAGATATCGAGCGGGTCGGTATGGCCGGGTAGCACGACCTTGTCGGCGATGCCGAGACGGGCAGCCTGTGCTTCGAGCGCGGCGCGTTCGGGGCCTTCGCCGAGGATACGCAAGCGATCGTCGGGCTGCGCAATCCGCGCAAAGGCATCGAGCAGCAGCGCGAAATTCTTTTGCGGGGCGAGGCGCCCGATTGCGAGATAGTGCCGGCCGGGGCGATCTCGAAGCGTGCCGTCGCGCACGCTGGCAAGGCGGGCGAGATCGGCGGTGGACAAAGCGGGATCCTCGATGATGCTGATGCGGTCGGGCGCGACGCCGATCAGGCGTGCGATCTCACCGCGCATCGCCGGGGCCATGCCGACGAAATGATCGATATAGCGGCCCTGAATCCGCAGCCAGCGCCGATAGAAGATCCGCACCAGCCACGGCATATCGGGGCGAAGCAGATCGTTGCTGATCTTGGCGAGGATCGGCGGGCAGGCTTTGCCCAGCACCAGCCGCAGCGCCACCGCCGGAGCCGTATAGGTATTGCCGGCGCAAAACAGCACATCGACGCGATCGGCCGCGATGATCGCGGGGAGGCCGCGCAGCAGCGCGACGAAGCGTGCAAGCGTGGCGCTGCGCGGTTCGGCTGCGACTTGGGTGACGGCGGTGAGCGCCAGCGCCGAACCGATGCGGACGTCGGCCAGCACGATCCGCGAGTCGATCCCCCGCCCGACCCAGGCGGCGTGGAGCCGCGCGGCAATCCGTTCGACCCCGCCGGGCGCAAAGCTATAAAGAAAGGTCAGGACGCGCAAGGGAGGTGGGTCACTCTGCCAATCGGGGTTGATGCGGGAACGGGCCGGAGCGCGGGTCTTGCGCGCGACCATGCCTTAGGCCGGGATGATTTCAACCGGAATCCCCCGATCCGTTCATTTCGAACGGCGATGCGGCTGCGGTTGCGGGACCATCGCTGACCGGCTAACGACGGCGGCGGGGGGCAGGAGGACCTGCTTCAGTCATCAAATTGCAACAAAAACGAGGCATAAGCGGTCAAGCCATGGCAACGACATTTTCTGCGCTCCCGGAACCGGTCGAGCGCCCGTCTGGCGGGCCACGGCTCGACCATCGGATTCACCCGGCGAGCCGCTGGATCTTCCTCGCCATTCTGGTCGCTGGCGTAAGCTACGCCGGATACAGCATTTTCGTCGATACAGCCGAGGTTGGTGAGGGGCTCGCGCTCGGCACTTTCGCCTTTCTCGGGCTGGCGCTGCTGATCGCGTTGGGCTTCGAATTCGTGAACGGGTTTCACGACACCGCCAACGCGGTGGCGACCGTCATCTACACTAATTCCATGTCGGCCCCGCTCGCGGTGGTATGGTCGGGCTTCTTCAATTTTCTGGGCGTAATGCTGTCGAGCGGCGCGGTCGCTTATTCGATCATCACGCTGCTGCCGGTTGATCTGATCCTGCATGTCGGCAGCAATGCCGGATTCGCCATGATCTTCGCGTTGCTGCTGGCGGCGGTGATCTGGAATCTCGGCACGTGGTTCGTAGGACTCCCCAATTCATCGAGCCATGCGCTGATCGGGTCGATCCTCGGCGTCGGCTTTGCCAACCAATTGCTGTCGGCGAGTACGGGCGGGACGTCGGGCGTCGACTGGAGTCAGGCAACCAAGATCCTGACCGGTTTGTGGATGGCGCCGCTGATCGGCTTCGGCGCATCGTTCCTGCTGTTGCGATTGATGAAGGTCCTGCTGCGCAACCCCAAGCTGTACAGCCCACCCGACGCCGATGCCCCGCCGCCCCGCGGCATTCGCGCGTTGCTGATCTTCACCTGCACTGCGGTCAGCTTCGCGCATGGCGGCAATGACGGGCAGAAGGGCATGGGGTTGATCATGCTGATCCTGATCGGCTGCGCGCCCACCGCCTATGCGCTCAACCGCACGATGCCCGAAAGCGCGACCCCGGCCTTCGTGTCGAGCGTGACCACCGCGGCCGGCGCCTTTGCGGCGCATGCCGCACCTGCGGTCGCGCCAGTTGACCTTGCCGGGTCGCGGGCGGTGCTGACACGGGCGCTGCAGACGCGAAAGGCCGATACGCCCGAGGTTTTCGGTGCAGCCGACGCTTTGTCGCGTGACGTGGCGCAGCGGATCGGCGGCTATGGCTCGCTCGACAAGGTGCCGGCGGCGGCGACGCCCAATTTGCGCAACGATATGTATCTGCTGCTCGACAGCGCGCGGCTGGCGACCAAGGACAAGGACAAGGCCGCCAAGACCTTCAGCCCGAGCGAACTCGCGTCGATCAAGGCGTATCAGAGCAACCTCGAAAAGGGCACGCGCTACATTCCGACCTGGGTCAAGATCACCGTCGCGCTGGCGCTCGGGCTCGGCACGATGGTCGGGTGGCGGCGGATCGTCATCACGGTCGGCGAGAGGATCGGCAAGACGCACATGACCTATGGTATGGGGGCCTCGGCCGAACTGGTCGCGGCGGCGACGATTTTGGGCGCGGAGTTCGGCGGTCTGCCGGTGTCGACCACGCACATCCTGTCGTCGGGCGTGGCGGGTGCTTCGGTCGCGAGCGGGGCGGGGCTGCAGCCGCGCACGATCGGATCGATGGC
>NZ_JBBATX010000106.1:3010-8265 GCF_040398505.1 Sphingomonas sp.
CGCGCCTTGCCGTGGACGCGCGAGACGTCCTCGACGAAGCCCGCCACTTCGACCAGTTCGGGCTTGGTGGTTTCGATACTCACCCAGGTCGCATCGCCAACCCAGCCGAGCCGGGCGAGCTTGTCGAGCGCGACCGCGCCCGCGCCACTGGCATAAGGCGGGTCCATCACGATCAGGTCGAGTGGGTGTGTCGCATGGCCGAGCGCGAGCACGCTTTGTGCGCGTACATCCGCGCCGATTTCCCTGGCACCGCCGAGTTTGGTGATGTTGGTGCGCAGCGCATCGAGCGCTGGCTTATCCTGTTCGACGAAGATGCACGATTTCGCACCGCGCGACAGCGCCTCCAGCCCGAGGGCGCCCGATCCGGCGAACAGGTCGGCGACGGCGAGGTCTTCGAAACTGCCGATGCGGCTGGCGAGCATCGAGAACAGCGCCTCGCGGACGCGGTCGGCGGTCGGGCGAGTCGCGTCGCCTTTGGGTGCCACCAGCGGGCGGCCGCGCCATTTTCCGGCGATGATTCTCATTCGTATGTAAACCCTGCCATCAGCACCTTCCCCGGCGTAGGCCGGGGCCCAGTCGCGACGGTCGATGTAATCGTGCGATTCGCCTGATGTTCAAAGCGCTCGCAACTGGGCCCCGGCCTACGCCGGGGAAGGACGCTTGCGGAAACGTGCGCCTTCACTTGCGAGTCCGGCTCTTGTGGATCTTGACGGTGCGCGGTTTGGACGGGGCGGCGCGCGCCTTGCCGGCGGTGCGCGGGGTCGATTTGGCGGGCGGGCGCTCGGGCTTTTCAGGCCGCACAGTCCGCTCGGGCCGGTCGGGTTTCGCGCGGACGTTGCGGCCGAGCTCGGCGTTGAACACCTTGGGGCGCTGGCCCGGCGCGATCGCGCGCGGCGCGACCGGCGCGGTGCCGGCCTTGGGTGGGGCGTCGTAGAAACGCTTCACCTTGGTCGCCTTGGTCAGCACCACCGGGTCGCGACCCGGCTGCGGCACGCGCTTGGCGGGCTCGGCAAAGGCAGCCTTGTCGGTGCGGTTGGCCGATGCCTTGGTGATGCGCCGGGCAGGCGCGGGTTTGGGGGTCGGGGCTTTCGGCGCCGAGGGGATTTCGCGTAGGCCGCGTGGTGCAGGCTTGGTTTTCTCGACGAGCTTGGGGGCTTCGCCGCCCCCTTTCCGCGTCGGGTCCTTGCGGAAGGCGACGACGTCGTGCTGCTTGATCTCGCCAATCTCGCCGACGGGCAAATCGCCGAGCACGAACGGGCCGTAGCGCGTGCGAATCAGCCGCGAGACCTTGAGCCCGAGATATTCGAGCACGCGGCGCACTTCGCGATTCTTGCCCTCGGTCAGGATCATCTCGATCCAGACGTTCGCCCCGGTGCGGCGTTCGAGATTGGCGTCGATCGAGCCGTAGCGCACGCCTTCGATCTCGACGCCGTGGATCAATTCCTCGAGCTGTTCCTGCGTGATCGGGCCGTAGGCGCGGGCGCGATAGGCGCGCTCTACGCCGGTCGCGGGGAGTTCGAGCTGGCGCTTCAATTCGCCATCGGTGGTGAGGAGCAACAGCCCCTCGGTATTGAGATCGAGCCGCCCGACCGGCACCAGCCGCGGCAAATCCTGCGGCAAGCGATCATAGATTGTCGGGCGCCCGGCGGGGTCGCGCTCGGTGACGAGCAGGCCGGGGGGTTTGTGATAGAGAAACAGCCGCGCCGCCTCGGGCGCGGCGACCGGCACGCCATCGACGGTGATGCCGGTCAGCGACTTCAGGATCGTCGCGGGCGTATCGAGCACGACGCCGTCGAGCGCGATCCGCCCCTCGGCAATCATGCGTTCGATCTCGCGGCGCGAGGCGACTCCGGCGCGGGCGAGCAATTTGGCGATGCGCTGCTCGTCCTTGGGACGAACGGGTGCTTTGGGGGCGGCATTCGCTGCGGGTTTGGGGGTAAAAGCTTTGGACACATGCGCCTGATAGCGAATTTGTGGCGGTTCGTGCGCACAAAATAATTTGCGCCCGATCTCGTAGCCGCGCGTTAAGGCACGGGTGCGTAACGAGGGCGAGACGCACTGCCATTTCGGCAGTAAATAACAGGCGGGGTCCCGGACCAATGTTGTTCGGTAAAAAGAAGCGACGGATCGTGCGGTTGTTGCTGGTCGAGGACGAGCCGTTGGTGGCGTTCGACACCGAATATTTCCTGCGCGAGGCGGAATATGTGGTGGTTGCGACGGTCGACCGCGTCGCCGATGCGATCGGCGTGATCGATCGTGGCGAGGAGATCGACCTGGTGCTGGTCGACATCAGCCTGGCCGATGGCAACGGCATCGACGTCGCACGTGCCGCGCACGCGGCGGGTGTGCCGGTGCTGTTCGTGACCGGCGAATGCCCCGAGGGCGGGCGCGCAGTGGCGGCCGGGTGCTTGTCCAAACCCTATGCGCAGCGCGATTTGCTCGCGGCGATCGCGGCGATCGAAGCGGTGCTTGACGGCAAGCCGCCCAAGCGCTTGCCGGGCGGGTTTAATTTGTTTGTCGATGTGACGTAGCCTCCCCTCCCTGAAAGGGAGGGGTAGGGGTGGGTGGCTCTCAGGGGAGCGCTGCTCTCTCCCCACACCGACCCACCCCCAACCCCTCCCTGGAAGGGAGGGGAGGAAATCAGAGCATTCCCTCGACTGCGTCATGAAAGTGCCGAATCCCCGTCTCCAGCGTGCCGAGCGTCATGCGCGCGATCGCGCCTGACGCGAGCCCTTCCTGCCCCAGCGCCGCGGCACGGAAATCCTCGCCCGCGAACACGCCGCCATCGAGCAGATTCCAGCTCTTTTCCCAATGGGCGAGCGCCTTTTCGGATCCCGGTGCCTCGGGGATCAGCATGAAATCCTCGACCAGGACGCGCCCCTCGGACTGCGGCATCATAACCATCAAATTCATGTAATCGGGGCTGACGATCAGCACGGTGCCGGGGAAGAGCTGATAGGTATAGGTGATCGCCGAGCGCAAAGTCGGCCAATCATCCGCCGCGCAGGCCGCCAGCGCCGCCTCGCGCCCCACGGCGGAGCGTTGATGCGGGCCGATCCGGTCGGCGACCGAAATGCCGTCTTTGAAGAACGGGCCGATCGTCGCGCTGTGGAGGCGCTGGACGTGATAGCTTTCAAGGAAGGCATCCATGATCAGCTTCCAATTCGCCGCGACAGCGTGCGTGCGGCGGCGGAAGAGATATTGGCCGGCCATGTCAAACGCGGTGAAATCGGCACCGAGCGCCTCGGCTTGGCTGAAATCGGCATCCTCGTCGAAGGCGAACCAGATCAGCCCGCCCAGCTCGCGCGTGGGCAGCTTCTTCAGGCCGAGCGTCGCTTTGTCGAGCCCGGGGAACGCATCGGGGCGGGGCAGGGCGGCGAGCTTGCCGTCGAGCGTATAGCTCCACGCATGATAGGGGCAGATCAGCCGGGCGGCGCAGACCGGATCGCGCCCCTCGACCAGCCGCGTGCCGCGATGCTGGCAGACGTTGAGGAAGACTTGCGCGTGCCCATCCTTGTCGCGCGCGATCAGCAGCGGCTTGCCGAAGCCGTCATGCGGCACCGCCATATTGTTCTGCGGCAGCAGCGCGGAGGGCGCGATGACGAGCGGAACGCGGATGAAGATCTTGGCTTGCTCGGCGACGTGCCGCTCGGGGGAGGTATAGGTGGCGGCGTCGACATGGGTGATGTCGCCCGTCGGCGCGGTCGCGCCCTCTGCCAGACGCGCGGCGAGTGCGAGTTGCCCGGTGGTGAGCAGGCTAATCTTGGTCGGCGCGTTCATGGCGCTTCCTCTCCTGATTTTAGCCGTTAGTCTCTGCGCGAACGGTGCAAGGGGCAAGCGACGAATGGACGGCGTGATCGGGCGTGACCCGAGTTGGTGGGACGGCATTCGGCCCTATTTCGAAAAGGCGCCGATCGCGGCCTTCTTCCTCGGTGTTTCCTCGGGCTTTCCCTATGCGATGATCGGCGCGACGCTGACCAGTCGGCTCGCGCAGGACGGGATCGACAAGAAGACGATCACGGCGTTCACGCTGGGTTTCCTCGTCTATAATCTGAAACCGTTCTGGGCGTGGGCGGTCGATGGTGTGCGGTTGCCGGTGCTAGGGCACCTCGGGCAGCGGGTGTCGTGGCTGATCTTTGCTGGCGTGCTGGTGATGGCGGCGGTCGCCAATCTCGCCTTGGTCGATCCCAAAGCGAGTATCGGCGCGACGGTGGTCGCGGCGGTGCTGGTGGGGTTTGCGGGCGCGACCTTCGACATCGTGATCGACGCCTATCGGATCGAGACGTTGAAGCCGTATCAGCTCGGCGTGGGATCGGGCATGACGCAATATGGCTGGCGGATCGGCTCGGTACTCGCGGGCGCGCTGGCGCTCGTGCTGGCGGCACGGATCGGGTGGGCGGGTGCCTATCTGGCCTGTGCGCTGTTCGCGCTGCCGGCGATGCTGACCGGGCTGATCATGGGCGAACCTGTCCGCCACCGTGATCCAGCGGCCAAGCGCGGGGTCGATGAGGTGGTCGCCTCGATCGTCGGGCCGTTCCTCGAATTCTTCCGGCGCGAGGGTGCGCTGATCGTGTTGCTGTTTATCCTGATCCACAAGATCGGCGACACGCTCGGGCAAATCGTGCTGCGGCTGCTGCTCAACGATTTGACCTTCACCAATGACGAAATCGCGCTGTACGATGTCGGCATCGGCTTTTGGGCGTATCTGATCGGCATTTTCGTCGGCGGTGCGCTATACGCGCGGATGGGCATGAAGCGGTCGGTGATGCTGTCGCTGGTGCTGATGGCGGTGTCGAATGCGAGCTTTGCGTTGCTGGCGGGCGCGGGGCACAGCGTGCCGGGGCTGGTCGGCGCGATCGGCTTCGAGAATTTTGCGAGCGGGATCGGTGGCGTCACCGTCATCGCCTATTTCTCCGCGCTGACCGATCTGCGCTACACCGCCGCGCAATATGCCTTGATCTCGGCGGCGGCGAGCGTCGTCGGGCGGTTGCTCACCGCGACGACGGCGGGGGCGCTGGTCGAGCGTTTCGGCTATGTGAACTTTTACTGGATGACGACGGTGATCGCCTTTCCGGGCGTGCTGCTGTTCTGGTGGATGATCCGCAGCGGCTTGGTCGATCGCTCGATCGGCGATGCCGGAACGCGCGAGGTGGCGGACGAAGGGGAGGCAGCGTGACCGCGCGGCTGGCGGTGCGCCGCGCTAGAGTCCGTCACATTGATGTTGAAGCATAGCCGCTGTTTCTGAGGTAGTTTGC
>NZ_JBBATX010000107.1:0-8118 GCF_040398505.1 Sphingomonas sp.
TCAGACCCTCAAATGCGTATGCGCTCAAAAGGTTTCAATACGATGAGTCGGTTTATTTAAGCGGTGAACCGACGGATCGCTCCGTTCGGCTTCATCGAAGCGAAAGCTTCATCGGCGTCCGAACAGCTTTTCGATATCGCCATGCGCCAGCTTCACCCAGGTCGGCCGACCGTGGTTGCATTGCCCCGAATGCGGCGTGACCTCCATTTCGCGGAGCAAAGCGTTCATCTCCGCCACCGACAGCACCCGCCCTGCCCGCACCGAGCCGTGGCACGCCATTGTCGCCGCAACATGATCGAGGCGTTCTTTCAGCGAGAGCGCTTCGTCGAACGCGGCAAGTTCGTCGGCGAGATCGGTGACGAGGCCGATCACGTTGCCCTGCCCCAACATCGCCGGCACGCCGCGCACCAGCATCGCGCGCGGGCCGAAACGGTCGAGGTCGAGACCGAATTCGCTCAGCTCGGCAGCGCGCGCCTCGAGCCGGTCGCACGCCGGTTCGTCGAGTTCGACCACTTCGGGCAGGAGCAAGGCCTGCGACGCGACGCCGCCATTCGCCATCGCCTTGCGCATCCGCTCAAGCACAAGGCGCTCGTGCGCGGCGTGTTGGTCAACGAGGATCAGGCCGTCGGGGCTTTCGGCGACGATATAGGTCTTGGCGACCTGTCCGCGCGCGACGCCGAGCGAGTAGTCGGTGCTTTCTGGCGGTGGCGCGTAGGCGGGTTCGGCACGCGCTTGTGGCGGCGGGGTGAAGAAGGTGCGGCGGTCGTTGAGCGCGTACGCGCGCTGATCGAGTGCAAGCCCCTCCCCTTCAGGGGCGGGGTTTGGGGTGGGGCCTATCCCCAAATTTAAAGGAGCCTGTGACGCACTGCCCCACCCCAACCCCTCCCCTGAAGGGGAGGGGCTTAGATCGGACGTCCAGGCGGCGAGCGCGCTTTCAGGCGCGCGCTGGCTGCGATGCCCTGCCTCATCGAGCGCGCGACGCAAGCCGCTGACGATCAACCCGCGTACCAGCGCCGGATCGCGGAAGCGCACTTCGGTCTTGGCCGGATGCACGTTCACATCGACCGCATCGCTGGGTACATCGAGGAACAGCGCGACCACGGCATGGCGGTCGCGCGGCATCATCTCGGCATAAGCACCGCGGATCGCGCCGATTAGCAGCCGGTCTTTCACCGGCCGCCCGTTGACGAACAAATATTGATGATCCGCCACGCCGCGATTGAAGGTCGGCAATCCCGCGATTCCGCCCAGCCCAATCCCTTCGCGCACGAAATCCACGCCGACGCCATTGTCGATTAGCCCGCGATCGGTCAGCGCCGCAACCCGGTCGGGCAGACTCTCGCCGCCGGTCACGCCGAGCGCGCGCCGCCCGTCATGCTCGACTGAAAAGCCGATATCGGGCCGTGCCATCGCGAGGCGTTTGACGACGTCGATGCATGCCGCGAATTCGCTGCGGGGGGAGCGCAAGAATTTGCGCCGCGCCGGCACGCGTTCGAACAGCGCCTCGACCCGCACGCGCGTGCCCGGCGGAATCGCGGCCGGTCCCTCGGAAAATACGACGCCATTATCGACCACCCGCGCCCAACCCTCGCACCCAGGCGGCCGACTCTCCAGCGTCATGCGCGCCACGCTCGCGATCGACGGCAACGCCTCGCCGCGAAATCCGAGCGTCGCGACGTTTTCGATAAATTCGTCGGGCAGTTTCGACGTCGCATGCCGCTCCAGCGCGAGCGCCATGTCGGACGGTGTCATCCCGCAGCCATCATCGGTCACTTCGACCAGAACGGTCCCGCCACTGGCGAGCCTGACCGATATTCGCGTCGCGCCGGCATCGATCGCGTTTTCGACGAGTTCCTTCAACGCGCTGGCGGGCCGTTCGACCACTTCACCGGCGGCGATACGATTGACGAGATGTTCGGGCAGGCGGCGTATTGACATGGGTTTTACTCTAGCCCAAGCGAGGGCATCCCGCGACCCGCATTCAACCGAGTATCAGAGCGTGGTTTCTCCGCCCTGAACGCCCCGGATGTAAGCGACGAACGGGCATTGTGCGACCTGTCGGCGACATTAAAGTCCGGCGTGAAACGGAACGATCCATGGGCTTTTTCTCGAATCTCTTCCGCTTTTCTTCCCATGACATGGCGATCGATCTCGGCACCGCCAACACGGTGGTGTATCTGCGCGGCAAGGGTATCGTGCTGAACGAGCCGTCAGTCGTCGCAGTCGAGACGCTCAACGGCGTCAAGCGCGTCAAGGCCGTCGGCGACGACGCCAAATTGATGATGGGCAAAACGCCAGACAGCATCCAGGCGATCCGCCCGCTGCGTGACGGCGTCATCGCCGACATCGATGTCGCCGAGCAGATGATCAAGCATTTCATCCACAAGGTGCATGGCGGGCAACGCCGCTTCATGCGCTGGCCGCAGATCGTGATTTGCGTGCCGTCGGGATCGACCTCGGTCGAGCGCCGCGCGATCCGCGATGCCGCGTCAAACGCTGGCGCCTCGCAGGTCTGGCTGATCGAAGAGCCGATGGCCGCCGCGATCGGGGCCGACATGCCCGTCACCGAGCCGATCGGGTCGATGGTGGTCGATATCGGCGGCGGCACGACCGAAGTCGCGGTGCTGTCGCTGCGCGGCCTGGCGTACACCACCTCGGTGCGTGTCGGTGGCGACAAGATGGACGAAGCGATCGTCTCTTATGTCCGCCGCAACCACAATCTGCTGATCGGCGATGCCACCGCCGAGCGGATCAAGCAGGAAGTCGGCGTCGCCAAGCCGCCGGCCGACGGCATCGGCCTGACGATCAACGTCAAGGGTCGCGATCTCGTCAACGGGGTCCCCAAGGAAATCCAGATCAACCAAGGCCAGATCGCCGAAGCGCTGAGTGAGCCGGTCGGTCAGATCGTCGAGGGTGTCCGCATCGCGCTCGAAAACACCGCGCCCGAACTGGCGGCGGACATCGTCGATCAGGGCATCGTGCTCACCGGCGGTGGTGCGTTGCTGAAGGGCATCGACGAAGTGCTGCGCGACGAGACTGGCCTGCCGGTGACGATCGCCGATGACCCGCTCACTTGCGTCGCGCTCGGCACCGGTCGCGCGCTCGAAGATCCGGTGTTCCGGGGCGTCTTGCACAGCGCGTGACGCAAGCCGTGCCCGGCGCACTGAAATGACACGACGAGCGGGCTGAAACAGCGGGGTTCCCCCCTACTCAGCCCGCTCTACATCGCGTACAGCGACGAAACGTTTTGGCGGCCCTCGGGCTTTTGGATGGGGGTATAATGGCGCCGCCTCGCACTCGGCGCCCGGGTTTTTCGCGGCGGGCGCAATATAGCCTCTTTTTGGGATATGTCATTGCGGTGGCGGGCTCGCTCGTCGGTGCGGTTCTGCTTGCGCTGTCGACACTGGATCCCCCCGCTTTCGCCACGCTGCGCGCCAGCATCGGCGAGGTGACCACACCCATCTCCTCGGGCATTTCGGGGGTCGGCCGCTGGATCGGATCGATCCCTGGTGGGATTGGCGACTATCTTGCGGTGCGGGATCAGAATGCCGTGCTGCGCAAACAGCTCGCCGATCAACATGCGCTGTTCATGCGGGCGCGCTCGCTCTCCTACGACAATCATCGCTTGCTCGCGCTGCTGCGCGTGCGCGAGCGGATTGCAGAGCCGGTGGTGGCGGCGCGGTTGGTCAGCTCATCAGCCTCCAGCACGCGTCGCTTTGCGGTGCTCAACGCCGGGTCGTGGCAGGGCGTCGCACAAGGGCAGCCAGTGCGCGGCCCGGAAGGGTTGATCGGGCGCATTCTCGAGACCGGGCCGAACAGCGCGCGCGTGCTGCTGCTGACCGATCCGGAAAGCGTCGTGCCGGTCCGCCGTACGCGCGACGGTATGCCGGCGCTGGCCACCGGGCGCGGCGACGGGCTGCTCGACGTAAAGTCGGTCGCCTTTGCCACCACCGACTTCGGGCCGGGCGATGTGTTCGTGACATCGGGGATCGGTGGCATCTATGCGCCCAACGTACCCGTCGCGCGGATTATCCGGCGCGGTCGTGACGCCGCGATCGGGCGCAGCTTCGCGCAGCCCGACACGGTCGATTACGCCCTTGTCCAGCGCGCCTTCCTGCCCCCGCCGCCGCCGATCCCCGCGCCGACGCCTTTGGCGACGCCGCCTGCCCGCAAGCCCGCGCCGTGAGGACGGTCCGCGGACCTTTCGACGAGGCGCCCGACCGGAGCATGGCGCGCTTCATCCCGCCGTTGTCGGTCGTTGCAGGCTCTGCACTGACGCTGTGGCCGCTGATTGCCAGCGTGCAAATCCTGCCACCCTTCGGCTTGCTGATGCTGCTCGGTTGGCGGCTGACCCGGCCGGAGAGCCTGCGCGTCTGGGCGCCGCTACCGCTTGGCCTGTTCGACGATCTGGTCTCAGGCCAGCCGCTGGGCAGCGCGATGCTGTTCTGGACGCTGTGTTTCTTCATGATCGACCTGATCGACCAGCGCGTCGTGTATCGCACGTTCTGGCAGGACTGGTTGATTGCCGCCGGTTCGATCGGCTTTTGCCTGATCCTCGGACGCTTGGCCGCGACGCCGATCGACGCGCATGTCGATACGGTGTTACTGCTCCAGATCGCGATTTCAGTTCTGCTTTTCCCGCTTGCCGCGCGCCTTTGCGCCATCTTGGCCGGCGATGAGGAGGAGGCATGAACCGGCCGATCTTCAGGCAATCCCAGCGGATGGTCACTGAAGCGTCGCAAAGCTACAGCTTCTCGCGGCGCGCGGTTGCGCTCGGCGCCGCGCAAGGCGTGTTCGGGCTGGCCCTCGCGGGACGGATGGGCTGGCTTTCGGTCATCGAAAACGCGCAATATACGCTGAAATCCGAAAGCAACCGCGTCAACACGACGCCGGTACCGCCGCGGCGTGGCTGGATCGTTGATCGCCACGGCGCGCCGATTGCCAACAACCGCACCGATTTCCGCGTCGATATCATCCCCGACCGGCTCGAAAATAAAGGCCGTGTGCTCGGATTGTTGCGCGAAATCCTGCAACTGCCGCCCGAACAGATGGACAGGATCGTCACCGACCTCGAGAATGCCGCAGGGTTCCAGCCGGTGCAGGTCGCCCAGAACCTCGATTGGGAGCGTTTTGCCGCTGTCAGCGTGCGGTTACCCGAATTACCCGGCGTTGCGCCCACGCGCGGTTTTTCGCGCAGTTATCCAACGGGTGCCGCGGTCGCGCACCTCACCGGCTATGTCGGTGCGGCGTCGGCCGAACAGTACAAGCAGACCCGAGATCCGCTAATGGTGACGCCCGGGTTCAAGCTCGGCAAGGATGGTCTCGAAAAGACGCTCGAATCGACGTTGCGCGGAGTCGCGGGGCAAAAGCGCGTCGAAGTGACCGCACGGGGCAAAATCGTTGCCGAACTCGCGACCAAGCCCGACGAACCCGGTACCAACGCGCGGCTCACCATCGACATTGCCCTGCAGGATTACGCCGCACGGCGGCTCGGCACGCAATCCGGGTCGGTCGTGGTGCTCGATTGCCGCACCGGCGAGATGCTCGCGATGGTCTCGATGCCAGCCTATGATCCCAACAGCTTCTCCGACGGGATCAGCCATCTCGAATGGAAGATGCTGTCGGACAACGACCATGTGCCGTTGATGAACAAGGTTCTGCAAGGTCTGTATCCCCCTGGCTCGACCGTGAAACCGATGAATGGCCTCGCTTTGCTGCGCGCCGGGGTGCGCGCCGACGAACGCGTATTCTGCTCGGGTGCGTTGCGCGTCGGCACTGGCATCTTCCACTGTCACCAAAAACGCGGCCACGGACCGCTCGACCTCAAGAACGCGATCATGCAGAGCTGCGACATTTATTTCTACGAAATGGTGCGGCGGCTCGGCTACGACAATGTCGCCCCGGTCGCGCGCGCGCTCGGGCTCGGGCAGAAATTCGACTTGCCCTTCTCCAGCCAGCGCTTCGGCACCGTTCCCGACAGCGCGTGGAAGCAGCGCAAATATCAGACGTCGTGGACCGTCGCGGATTCGCTCAACGCGTCGATCGGGCAAGGTTATGTCCTGACCAACCCGCTGCAACTCGCGGTGATGGCCGCGCGCCTCGCATCCGGCCGCGCGCTGCAGCCGAGCATCCTGGCCGGTCACGTCCACCCTGCCCCTGCGCTGCCGATCCAGCCCGATCACCTCACCCTCATCCACGAAGCGATGTGGGGCGTCGTCAACGGTGGCGGGACGGGCGGCGCGGCGCGGATGCTCACGCCGGATGTGGCACTCGCCGGGAAGACCGGAACCGCGCAGGTCCGCCGGATCACGATGAGCGAGCGGGCCGGCGGCGTGCTCAAGAACGGCGCCCTCCCCTTCAAGTTGCGCGATCACGCGCTGTTTCAGGGGTTCGCACCGCACGATAACCCGCGCTACGCGATCGCTGTCGTACTGGAGCATGGCGGCCATACCGTCCGCAATCTCGACACTCCGGCGATCGCCCGCGACATCATGACCTATCTGTTCGACAAGGACCGCGCGCTCGCATCGCTCGCCGAGGCCGAACCGACCTGGGGCGGCGACATCAAGACGCGCATGGCGGCCGAGAGCGCCGCCTATCGTGCCGCTGCGGGCGCACCACCGCTCGCGATCGGTGCGCAGACCGAGCTCGGCGCAACCGCGCCGACCGATGCACCCGCCGTCCGCGCCGCCACCGCCGCCGATATCGCGGCGTCCGAAGCGCTCGCCAATTCCGCTGCCCCCGGCAATACCGTTGCCGAGGACGGCTCCACCGAGTCCGATCCGCAATGAGCACGCGTCCTGCCAATGGGCTTGCCTTCGTGCCCGCGCCGCTTGCGCAGCTGCCGTGGAAGATCCTGCTGTTGGTGCTCGCGATCGGCTGTTTCGACTTGCTCGTCCTCTATTCCGCGGCGGGCGGAAATATTCGACCCTGGGCGCTTTCGCAGGGCATTCGCTTCTTCGTGCTGCTGGCGGGCGCGATCGCGCTGTCGCGCATCCGCGAAGAAACGTGGGGCCAGATCGCGCTTCCAGCCTATGCGATCCTGTGCGTGATGCTCATGCTGGTCGAGTTGGTCGGCGCGGTGCGTGGCGGCGGACAACGCTGGCTCGATGTCGGGTTCATCCGGGTGCAGCCTTCGGAGTTGATGAAGCCGTGCATCGTGCTCGCCTGCGCGAAATTTTACGACCTGCTCCCCCCCAATGAGATACGACGTTTTGGCGCGATCTGGCCTGCCGCGCTGCTGATCCTGCTGCCCGCGGCGTTGGTGATGAAGCAGCCCGATCTCGGCACCGCCTTAATGATCACGATCGGCGGAGTGACCGTGATGTTTCTGGCGGGCGTGCCGCTCCGCCTCTTCATCGGCGGCGCTCTTGCGCTGGGCGCGGCGATCCCGCTTGCGATCAATTTCGTGCTGCACGGATATCAGAAAAACCGTATTCTCGTCTTCCTCGACCCCGAAAGCGATCCGCTCGGCATCGGCTATCATATCAGCCAGTCCAAGATCGCGATCGGATCGGGCGGCATCTTCGGCAAGGGGTTTCTGAAAGGCACGCAAAGCCATTTGGATTACCTGCCCGAAGGCCAAACCGACTTTGCGCTCGCGACAATGATGGAGGAATGGGGCTTGATCGGTGGCGTGCTGCTGATCCTCGCTTTTTTCGTGATCGTGCAATGGGGGCTGGCGGCCGCGCTGCAAGCGCAATCGCGCTTCGCCCGCCTGACCGCAGCGGGCCTGGCGGCGACAATTTTTTATTACGTCTCGATCAACATGGCGATGGTGATGGGCATGGCGCCGGTGGTTGGTGTGCCGCTGCCGCTGATCAGCAATGGTGGGTCCAGTCAGATGACTTTTATGCTGTGTCTTGGCATCCTGATGTCGATCGACCGCAGCAACCGCCAGACGACGCGCTGGTAAGACCGCGCGCGCCGATTTCGGGCGGGTACGTGAAAAAAGGGTTTGCATCGGGCCGCTACGCTGCTAACCGACCGCTTCCCGCAGCGGTCGCGCCACCACGCGCCTTGCCAGATCGCCGGGGTTCGGACGCATAGCTCAGTTGGTAGAGCAGCTGACTCTTAATCAGCGGGTCCTTGGTTCGAGCCCAAGTGCGTCCACCATAA
>NZ_JBBATX010000108.1:0-8049 GCF_040398505.1 Sphingomonas sp.
TTCGCCTCGAACAATTCGAGCGTGCGCTCGCGCGCGAGATCGGCGCTGGGTTCGTGATAATCCTTGCGCCGGTCCGAATTGAAGCCGTGGCCGGCCTCGTACACGTAAACCGTCGCCGCGGGCCAATCCTTGGCGATGACCTTGTCGACGCCGTCCATCGGAATGCCGCTGTCATGGCGTCCAAAATGGAGGATGACCGGCACCTTGGGTTCCTCGTCCGCCGCGGCCGGGATCAAGCTGCCATAATAGCCCGAGGCCGCCGCCACATTGTGCATCCGCGTCGCGGCGAACCACGCGATTGATCCACCATAGCAATAGCCGACGACAAACACGGGGCCCTTGTCCGACAGCGCATCGACGCACGTCTGCACATCGGCGAGCGAGAGGTCGAAGGGATGGAGTTCGCGCGCGAGCTGGACGGCACGCGCGAACCCCTCGCCCGAATAATCCGCTTCGAAGCCGGGATGTTCGCGGTCGAACACCGCGGGCGAAAGCACTTCATAGCCATCGGCGGCATATCTATCGCACAAATCGCGAATATGGTCGGTAATGCCGAAAATTTCCTGGACGAGCACGAGGCCGCCCTTGCGTACACCCGTCGGCTGGACGTGATAGACGGCGATTTCGGCGCCGTCGGACATCGTCATCTTTGCCATCGTGCCGATCATCGATTCGCTCCGCATGCTAGGGTTGCGGACCCTCGCTAGCGCCGTTCGCCGCGCCGCGCTACGCCGCGCGCACGTCGGCGATCAGGCGGTTGATCTGGGCGCGTAATTGCTCGACCCCGCCGGCCACATCCCCCGCCGTGCGCGTCACCTGATCGGCGGTGTGGCGCGAGCGTTCGGCGCGTTCGCGCAATGTCTGCATATTGGCCGCGGCATCGGCGGTCCCGTCCTCGACTTCGGCGATGGCGTACGCGATCGCTTGCGTCATGCCGCGTTGTTGATCGACCGCGCTCGCGACGTTCGCCGAGGACTGATCAAGCTCCGCCACCAGCGCATCGACCGATTCGATTGTCGCGAGCACGGTGTCGCTGGCGGTGCGCACGGCGGCAAGACGCGCCTCGATCCGCCCGGCGGCGGTTTGCGTCTGGCGCGCCAGCCCCTTCACTTCATCGGCGACGACCGCGAAGCCGCGCCCCGCGTCGCCCGCGCGCGCCGCCTCGATCGTGGCGTTGAGCGCGAGCAAATTGGTCTGGCCGGCGACCGCCGCGATCAGATCGAGCACCGCCGCGATCTCCGCGATCATTTCGCCAAGCGATTCGGCCCGGTCGCGCCCTTCGAGCGTGCGCACGCGGACGGTGGCGACGCTGGCGCGCGATTCGTTGGCCTCGCGGCTGATCCGCTCGATCGCCCCGGCAAGCGCGGCGGCGGAGTGGGTGATCGTGCGCGCGTTATTGGCGCTTTGATTCGCAATCGCGGCAGTCGCCATCGCTTGCTGCTCGGTCGCGCCGGCCTCGGCCGACATCGCGCCCGCCGTCTCGCGCAGCGCGGGGCCCGCCGATGCGAGTTGCCGGACCGAGCCGCCCGCCTCGACCTCGAACGCCTCGAACAACGCATCAAGGTGCGCGGCGCGGCGTGCGCGGGCGTCCTGTTCACGGCGTTCGCGCTCGCTGACTGCGTCGGCGGTGCGGCGCGCTTCCTCGCGCAAACCCCGGGCGTCGGCCGAACGTTGCCGCGCAAAAGCGAGCGCGCGCGCAATGTCGCCAATCTCGTCGCTGCGGTCGAGCGCGGGTATCGGCATGTCGGCGCGCTCCAGCGTAATGTCGCGCGTCGCCTCGGCGATCAGCGCGAGCGGGCGCTCGACGCGGCGGCTCAACATCCGCATCCCCCACAGGGCGACGAGGATCGCGGCAAGCGTAATGACCGCAACGAGAATATAGACCTGCCCGAAGCTTTGCTCCAGCGCGACGCGCTCCTGCGCCGCGTCGCTGCGCAAATCCGCGATCAGCGTGCTGCTCGTCGCGGTCAGCGGGTCGATCGCAGCATACAGCGCGCCGCTGACGAAAAAATCGAGCTGTTCGGTGCGGCCCACGCGCAACAGATCGAGCAGACGATCGAGCGCCGCATCGGCATCACGCCGCGCCGCCACGACCTGCGCGACTTCGGCTGTCCGCCGCGCATCAAGATTATGGCCCGTGAAGGCCGCCCAGCTCGTCGCGATCTCGGCGCGGGCCCCTTCGATCGTCGCGACCGCGCCCAGCGCCGACAGATTCCCGCTGCGGACCTTGTGCGCCGTGAGCAGCGCCGTCGCATAGCTTGCATTTACGCGTTGCACCTCACCGATCGGATAGAGCCGATCCATCACCAGCACCGTCACACGGTGGCTTGTCGCCAGCGTCGTGCCGATCAGCGCGAGCGCCAGCAACGCTTGAATCGCGAGCAGGGCAACGACGATCCGCCGCAACTGCGCGCGCATGTTACGCCCCCCCGCCTCCCACTGGTCGACCCAGCGCGCAAGAGGTGCAGCAAGACTCGGGAGCGTGCGTGGCAGGGCGATGCGGTTCATGGCGTGTGCTTTGCACGCAAAGCCGCCAACGAATGGTTAAGTAAATGTTACAGTTGCGTGAAACACCCCCGCTGCACATTGCGCCGCCGCACCGCTTGCATCCGCCCCGACCCGATGCTAACCGCCCGCCATCCCATCGGCAGGCGCAGTCTCTCGCGCCTTCCATCTGCATGGGGCCACCATTCGTGCCCAAGAGGACCCCAATCGCGTGGAGACATCCGGCGGTATTCAAGCAAGCTTAAGCGGACGCTATGCGACCGCGTTGTTCGAGCTCGCGCGTGACGGCAAGGCGATCGACGCAGTCGAGGCGAGCCTTGGCCGCGTGCGCGAGACGATCGCGCAGTCGAGCGAATTCGCAGCCCTCATCGCCAGCCCGATCGTCTCGCGCGGTGCCGCCGCGAAGGCGATTGCCGCCGCCGCCGAGCTGATCGACGTCGATGACACGACCGCGAAGTTTCTCGGCGTGCTGGCGGAAAATCGCCGCTTGGCGAAGCTTCCGGCAATCATCCGCGATTTTCGCAATCTCGCCGCGCGCCATCGCGGCGAGACGACGGCGGAAGTGACCTCGGCGCACCCGCTCAGCGATGATCAGGTCGATGCGCTCAAGCAACAGCTGCGCACCCGCATCGGTACCGATGTTTCGGTCGATCTCTCGGTCGATCCCGCACTTCTCGGCGGTCTGGTCGTCCAGATCGGCTCGCAACGGATCGATTCGTCGATCCGCACCCGTTTGAACTCACTCGCGCTCGCGATGAAAGGCTAAATCATGGACATCCGCGCCGCAGAAATTTCGAAGGTCATCAAGGACCAGATCGCCGCGTTCGGCACCGACGCACAGGTCTCCGAAACCGGCCAGGTGTTGTCGGTCGGTGACGGCATCGCGCGTATCCACGGGCTCGACAACGTCCAGGCGGGCGAAATGGTCGAATTCTCGAACGGCGTGCAGGGCATGGCGCTCAACCTCGAGGCCGACAATGTCGGCGTCGTGATCTTCGGGTCGGACTCGCAGATCAAGGAAGGTGACGTCGTCAAGCGCACCGGCACGATCGTCGACGTTCCCGTCGGCAAGGGCTTGCTTGGCCGCGTCGTCGATGGCCTCGGCAACCCGATCGACGGCAAGGGCCCGATCGTTTCCGACCAGCGCAGCCGCGTCGAAGTCAAGGCACCGGGCATCATCCCGCGCACCTCGGTCAACGAACCGGTCCAGACCGGGCTCAAGGCGATCGACGCCCTCGTCCCCGTCGGCCGTGGCCAGCGCGAGCTGATCATCGGCGATCGCCAGACCGGCAAGTCGGCGGTCGCGATCGACACCTTCATCAACCAGAAGGCCGCGCACCAGGGCGATGACGAGAGCAAGAAGCTTTATTGCATCTATGTCGCGGTCGGCCAGAAGCGCTCGACCGTCGCGCAGCTCGTCCGCACGCTGACCGAGCAAGGCGCGATGGACTATTCGATCGTCGTCGCCGCAACGGCGTCGGACCCCGCCCCGCTGCAGTTCCTCGCACCCTATACCGGTTGCGCGATGGGCGAATATTTCCGCGACAATGGCATGCACGCCGTCATCGTCTATGACGATTTGTCGAAGCAGGCCGTTGCCTATCGTCAGATGTCGCTGCTGCTGCGCCGCCCACCGGGCCGCGAAGCCTATCCCGGCGACGTCTTCTATCTCCACAGCCGCTTGCTTGAGCGTGCAGCGAAGATGAACGACAATAATGGCGGCGGCTCGCTCACCGCCCTGCCGATCATCGAAACGCAGGCCGGCGACGTGTCGGCCTACATCCCGACCAACGTGATCTCGATCACCGATGGCCAGATCTTCCTTGAGACCGACCTGTTCTTCGCGGGCATCCGTCCGGCGATCAACGTCGGCCTGTCGGTCAGCCGCGTCGGCTCGGCCGCACAGACCAAGGCGATGAAGAAGGTCTCGGGCTCGATCAAGCTCGAGCTCGCGCAGTATCGCGAAATGGCGGCGTTCGCGCAGTTCGGGTCGGACTTGGATGCTTCGACGCAGAAGCTGCTCAACCGCGGCGCGCGCCTGACCGAATTGCTCAAGCAAGCACAGTTCGCGCCGATGCCGTTCGAAGAGCAGACCGTGTCGATCTTCGCGGGCACGCAAGGCTTCCTCGATACCGTGCCGGTCAATGCCGTCGTCCGCTATGAGCAAGCGATGCTGACCGTGATGCGCACCGATCATGCCGATCTCCTCACCGACATTCGCGACAAGCGCGACCTGTCGAAGGAGACGACTGAAGCGCTTAAGACCGCGCTGGGTGCGTTTTCGAAGACGTTTGCGTAGCCAATTTAGCCCTCTCCCGCCTTCGCGGGAGAGGGTTGGGTGAGGGCCTTCTTCTTATCGACGCTCGAATAGAAGCAGACCCTCACCGACTTCGACTAGGCCGCTTCGCGACCAAGTCTCCGTAGCCTCTCCCGCCAAAGCGGGAGAGGGTCAGAAGGAAGAAAGCGTTGGCCTCTCTCAAGGCTCTAAAGGTCCGCATCGGCTCGGTGAAGTCGACGCAGAAGATCACCAAGGCGATGAAGATGGTCGCCGCCGCGAAACTGCGCCGGGCGCAGGAAGCGGCGGTCGCCGGGCGTCCCTATGCCGAGCGGCTCGAAGCCGTGATGGCGTCGCTCGCCGCCAAGGTTTCGGTCAGCGAGAGCAGCCCCAAGCTGCTCGCCGGCACCGGTAACGACCAGACGCACCTCATCATCATCGCGACCTCCGAGCGCGGCCTGGCGGGCGCGTTCAACTCGAACATCGTCCGCGCCGCACGCCGCAAGGCCGAGGAGCTTGAGGCGGCGGGCAAGACCGTGATGTTCTACATCGCGGGCAAGAAAGGCCGCGTGATCCGTCGCTTTTTCCCGAAACAGATCGCCGCCGATCACGAGATGAGCCACATCAAGACCGTCGCCTTCGCCGATGCGCGCGCGATCGCCGACGATGTCATCGCCCGGTTCGAGGCGGGCGCGTTCGATATCGCACATCTGTTCTACGCCCGCTTCCAGTCGGCGCTGGTGCAGGAGCCGACCGGCCGCCAGATCATCCCGGTCGCGATCGACCTCAACGCGGCCCCCGTGTCGGATGGCGGCGCAGCGGTCGAATATGAGCCCGACGAGGAAACGATCCTCGCCGATCTGCTCCCGCGCAACGTCGCGATTCAAGTGTTCCGTGCGCTGCTCGAAAACGCCGCATCGGAGCAGGGCAGCCGCATGACCGCGATGGACAATGCCACGCGCAACGCCGGTGACATGATCAACCGCCTGACGATCCAGTATAACCGCAGCCGTCAGGCCGCGATCACGACCGAGCTGGTCGAGATCATCTCGGGTGCCGAGGCGCTCAAGTAAGTGAAGATCGCGCGCGCCTTGCCGATGATGCTGTGTGCGGCCCTCGCCGCATGCGGCGGCGCGCCTGTGTCCAACACGGTCGATCCCGCCAACACCATGGCGAACGATTTGCTCGATCCGGCGAAGGAAATGGCGCGGCGTTGGGGCACGGTGTTCACCGACGCCGACATGCGCACGCGCGCCGCCAAGGATCTTGGCTACACGATCGCGCCGATGACCGCTGGCGCGCCCGGCACGTTCGCCGCGAAGAGCGACGAACAGGTGATCCAGCTCCCGCATTCGCCGATCAAGACGCGCAGCACGCTCGAAGCATCGGGGACGACGGCCGCTCTGGTCGATCGCTACGTCTTCACCTTCACCGCCACCGGCGATGACGGGCGCGACAGCAAGTCCGCCAGCGATGTCGACAAGACGCCGCTGCGCGTGTTGTCGGGCTTCCTCGGCCGCTTCGACGTCCAGCCGACCGACCCGATCAAGGCCGGCATCAAATCGCTGCAGCCCGTCGATGTCAGCCTGCCCGGCGCGCGGATCGTGTTCGATCCGGGCCCGATTGCCGACCTCAAGCACAAACGCAACCGAAGCACGATGGTCACGATCATCCGCCCCGGCGCGAAAAACCCGACCTTACCCCAAGATCAAGCCGCCCCCGCAAAAGCCGCCCAAGACAAAGCGACAAGGAAGTAACAGATGGCCACCGCAGCCCCAACCGCCGACAAGCCCGCCCGCAAGCCACGCGCGCCCAAAGCCGCAGCCCCGACGGTTTCGGCACCCGTAGCAACGACCAACAGCGTCGGCCGCATCAGCCAGGTCATTGGCGCCGTCGTCGACGTGACCTTCGAGCAGGATCGCCTGCCCGCCATTCTCAACGCGCTTGAGACCTCGAACAACGGCAACCGCCTCGTGCTCGAAGTCGCGCAGCATCTCGGCGAGAACACCGTCCGCACGATCGCGATGGATTCGACCGAGGGTTTGACGCGCGGCCAGTCGGTCACCGACACCGGGTCGCAGATCCGCGTGCCGGTCGGCCCGATGACGCTGGGGCGCATTCTCAACGTGATCGGTGAGCCGATCGACGAGCGTGGCCCGGTTGGCCACACCGAGACGATGCCGATCCACGCGCCCGCGCCGTTGTTCGTCGATCAGTCGACCGAGAGCGCGATTCTGGTCACCGGCATCAAGGTCATTGATCTGCTCGCGCCGTATGCGAAGGGCGGCAAGATCGGCCTGTTCGGCGGTGCCGGCGTCGGCAAGACCGTGCTCATCCAGGAACTGATCAACAACATCGCCAAGGGCCATGGCGGCACCTCGGTGTTCGCGGGCGTTGGTGAGCGCACGCGCGAGGGCAACGATCTCTACCACGAATTCCTCGACGCAGGCGTCATCGCCAAGGATGCCGACGGCAACCCGACGCCCGAGGGTTCGAAGGTCGCGCTCGTGTTCGGCCAGATGAATGAGCCGCCGGGCGCGCGCGCGCGCGTCGCGCTCTCGGGCCTGACGATCGCCGAATATTTCCGTGACGTCGAAGGCCAGGACGTTTTGTTCTTCGTCGACAACATCTTCCGCTTCACGCAAGCCGGGTCGGAAGTGTCGGCACTGTTGGGGCGTATCCCGTCGGCGGTGGGCTATCAGCCGACGCTCTCGACCGACATGGGCGCGCTGCAGGAGCGCATCACCTCGACCAACAAGGGCTCGATCACCTCGGTGCAGGCGATCTACGTTCCGGCCGACGATTTGACCGATCCGGCCCCGGCCACCTCGTTCGCGCATTTGGACGCGACGACCAACCTCAACCGCGCGATTTCGGAGCTGGGCATCTACCCGGCGGTCGATCCGCTCGACTCGACCAGCCGCGTGCTGACCCCGGCAATCGTCGGGCAGGAGCATTACGACACGGCGCGTCGCGTGCAGGAGACGCTGCAGCGCTACAAGTCGCTGCAGGACATCATCGCCATTCTCGGCATGGACGAGCTGAGCGAAGAAGATAAGCAGATCGTCAGCCGCGCGCGCAAGATCCAGCGCTTCCTGTCGCAGCCGTTCTTCGTGGCGCAGGTGTTCACCGGCATCGAAGGCAAGTTCGTGCAGGTCGAGGATACGGTGAAGTCGTTCAAGGCCGTGGTCGAGGGCGAATATGATCATCTGCCCGAGAGCGCCTTCTACATGGTCGGCGGCATCGACGAAGTGATCGCCAAGGCCGAG
>NZ_JBBATX010000109.1:0-8037 GCF_040398505.1 Sphingomonas sp.
AGGCGCAACGCACCAAGGCCAGCAATTGACGCTACGTGCCTTATAGAAGTAATACAGATGGACTCTAGGAGGCTGCCATGCATTTCCCGCACGATCCGGTCGGCTTACCGGGCCTTGCCGCGCTCGGATGCGGCTTCATCGCGTTTGTCGTCACGCTGTTGCTCGCACGGCGGCGCGGCGTCAAAGCACCCAAAAGCGCGGACAACACCCGCAGCAACGCGTCAATCGTGTGGATCATCGTGCAGGGCATCGGCATCGGCATCGCCGGGTTCGGACCGGTCGACGCCTCGCTCGCGGCGGCATCGACCAAGGCCGTCATCGAAGGTTTTGCGGTGCTCGCCTTGATGCTGTCGGCCGTGTGGCTGTTCGACGCGTCGTCGCGCGCAACGGGAAAAAACTGGGCACTGGTTGCGCGCACACGGTCGGACGGCACTCTGGTTCAGTCCGGTCCGTTCGCCCGGATTCGCAACCCGATCTATGTCGCGCTCGGCTGCTTCATGCTGGCGATGGCAATCGCGTACGGCCATACGCGCAACTTGCTGATTGCGGCCCCGCTCTACGCGCTCGGGACGTGGATGCGCGTGCGGCATGAAGAGATGGTGCTCCGCGCGACCTTCCCCGACTATGACGCTTATGCCGCGCGCGTGAAGCGCTTCGTGCCGGGGATCCTATGATCCCGGCACGTGCGGCGTAACCGGCACGAGCTCGTAAAGATCGACCGCAGCACCACCGCCTGCGCGAGTCAGCACCAGCCGCCAGCGGAAGGCCGCGACGCGCTCGACAATGCCGGCCAGGTCCTGCGCCGCGTTGACGCTATAGGCAGGCGCGGTCTTCACATGCGCAGGACGGAAGGTGCCGAGAAAGATCTGCCGCCGATCGGTGTCCGGAAACAGCCATCCGCCAGGCAGGACCGACCCACTTTGCTTGGTAAGGGAAAGGTTGCGGGCGGTGCCGTCGACCGTGCAAAAATCGGGCTTGAACGTCGCGAACCCGACGCGACCGCCGAGCCGGACGAGCCGGCAGGAGTATGTCCCGGGCGGAAGGCTCGGCAAATCGAGCGCCGCCGCAGGATCAACCAGCGGCCCTTCCTGAGCGAGCTTTGCCCTCAACCGACCGGGAACGGCCGCACGGGCTTTGGTCCACACCTCGTTGAGCGAGGCCAGCCGTACCCGATCAGCGGCTGTGACCAATGTCTCCCACGCCATCGGGGCCTGCGACGTCACGCCGGGCGCTCGATGCAGCGGCGTCGGGCGGTGGTGTTTGACGGCACATCCGGACACCAAAACTGCGATGGAGGCGAGCAACAGCGAACCGTGATTCATCGCGGGCAGCTCCTTGACGGGAATGGACAGATAGACGCGTCGCCGCGCGTTAAGATTTGGTAAATCTCAAAGGTTAACAGATCGTAAAGATCGGTCGATCTGTTCGTCTTACGCGACGGTCAGGTGCGTAGCATCGACCAAAAGCGTGGTCCGCCGCGCGGCACGACCCAGGTGTCGATCACTTCGAAGCCGAGCGCGCGGTAAAGGCCCAAATTTCGTTCGGTCGCCGTCTCAAGATAGGTGGATAATCGGCTGCCCGCGATCCGGGCCAGGCCTGATCGAATCGCGGCACCGCCATGCCCCTTCCCCTGCGCCGCCAAATCACAGCCCGCAATATGAAGATACCAATGCGGGATTGTTGGCATATGCGCGTCGATCGCGTGCGACACCGCCAACCCCCGGCCGATCGCGGCACCAAAGGTGCGCCACAGCGGCCACGCTTGGCGCAGCAACGGCATCAGCCCGGTTTTCCCTTGACCGGGACCGCGCCACAAGGTTGCCGCTTCGCCGCCTTGCGACACCAGCCGCATGCCACTCAATGCATCGGCATCGAACAGCAAAGCAAACAGCCGCGGCAAACGTTCAGCCCGTTCGGTCGCATCGGGAAACAGAAAGACCATCGCCGGATCGTCGGCAAAGGCGCGTGCCAACAGCGCGACGATCTGCGCCCGGTCAGCGTTGCCCGCAACCCGGACCGGATCGCTCACGCGCCCCCGGTGCCGGTCTTTTCCTTCTTGGCATAGACGCGGATCGGTTCCTTGCGGCCTTCGATCACATCCTTGTCGATCATCACTTCATCGACCGAGTCCATCCCCGGCAGATCGAACATCGTGTCGAGCAGGATGCCTTCGAGGATCGAGCGGAGCCCGCGCGCGCCGGTCTTGCGGTCGATCGCCTTCTTCGCGACCGACACGAGCGCCTCGTCGGTGAAGCCGAGCTTGACCGCCTCCATGTCGAACAGTTTCTGATACTGCTTGACCAACGCGTTCTTCGGCTCGGTCAGGATCGTGACCAACGCCGGCACGTCGAGGTCCTCAAGCGTCGCAATCACCGGCAAACGGCCGACGAACTCGGGGATCAGGCCGAACTTCAGCAGATCCTCGGGCTCGACCGCCTTGAGCGTCTCGCCGGTGCGACGTTCCTCCGGCGAGGCGACATAGGCACCGAAGCCGATCGACTTGCCCTGCAAACGGTCACCGATGATCTTCTCAAGGCCGCTGAACGCGCCGCCGCAGATGAACAGGATGTTGGTCGTGTCGACCTGCAAAAATTCCTGCTGCGGATGCTTGCGCCCGCCCTGCGGCGGAACGCTCGCGGTGGTGCCTTCCATCAGCTTGAGCAGCGCCTGCTGCACGCCCTCGCCCGACACGTCGCGCGTGATCGAGGGATTCTCGGCCTTGCGGCTGATTTTGTCGATCTCGTCGATATAGACGATCCCGCGCTGCGCCCGCTCGACGTTATAATCCGACGCCTGGAGCAGCTTGAGGATGATGTTCTCGACATCTTCGCCGACATAGCCGGCTTCGGTCAGCGTCGTGGCATCCGCCATGGTGAAGGGCACGTCGAGAATACGCGCCAGCGTCTGGGCGAGCAGCGTCTTGCCGCAGCCAGTCGGCCCGACGAGCAGAATGTTCGACTTGGCCAGCTCGACATCCGCGCCCTTTTGGCCGTGGTTCAGGCGCTTGTAATGGTTGTGCACCGCCACCGAAAGCACGCGCTTGGCGCGCTTCTGGCCGATGACGTAATCATCGAGCACGTCGCAGATTTCCTGCGGGGTCGGGACGCCGCCATCCTTCTTGGACACCAGCGCAGACTTGGTTTCCTCGCGGATGATGTCGTTGCACAGCTCAACGCATTCATCGCAGATGAACACGGTGGGCCCGGCAATGAGCTTGCGCACCTCATGCTGCGATTTCCCGCAGAAGGAGCAATAAAGCGTGCTCTTCGAGTCACCGCCGCTGAGCTTCGTCATTCAAACCATCCTTGGCGCCACTGGCTGGCGCACATATGCGGAGACTCTATCCTAGACCGCCCCCGCGCGGTCCGACAATCACCAAAATCGCCGTTCGGAACCGACACCGGGATACACCCTAGCGCCCCGGTGTCCAAAAAGTGTTTACGCCGAGGTCAGCGCAGGCGGCGTGCTCGAATCGTCGGGCAATGCCGGACGCTTGTCAAATACCTCGTCAACCAGGCCGAACGCCTTCGCCTCATGCGCCTCGAGGAAGGTATCGCGATCCATCGCGCGCTCAATCTCTTCCAGCGGCTTGCCAGTATATTGTGCGTACAGGTCGTTCATGCGGTTTTTGATCCGCTGAATTTCCTTGGCCTGGATCTGAATGTCCGACGCCATGCCCTGCGCGCCGCCCGATGGCTGATGGATCATGATCCGCGCATTGGTGAGCGCAACACGCATCCCCGGCTCGCCTGCCGCCAGCAGGAAGCTGCCCATCGACGCGGCCTGGCCCATACACACCGTACCGACGCGCGGGCGGATATATTGCATCGTGTCGTGGATCGCCATGCCCGCCGTGACGACACCGCCCGGCGAGTTGATGTACATGAAGATGTCCTTCTTGGGGTTCTCCGACTCCAGGAACAGCAGCTGCGCGCTGATCACCGAGGCCATGTGATCCTCGACCCCGCCGGTCACGAAAATGATCCGCTCGCGCAGCAGCCGCGAATAAATATCGAAGCTGCGCTCGCCGCGGTTGGATTGCTCGATGACGATCGGGACCAGACCGTCATTGATAGGTGCAAGGAAGTCGCCAGTGTCGAACGGATTGCGCATAATGAGCCTGTAAGTCCTAAATGCCCCAAAGGACGTGAATGCCGGAATCCCTACATCGTCGCTGGCGGAAGCGAGTTCAAGCCCCGACGGAATCGGCGCGGCGCTCTTCGCCACCCGGCGCGCGGTGGCCGAGATAGGCGAGCCGCCGCACTTCGCGCCGTCCGCGCACCACCGTATCGAGGATCAGCCCGGTAAAGATATTGAGCGCCGCAAGGATTGTCAGCCCCGTCACCAGCACCGCCGTCGGCAAGCGCGGCACGAGATGCGTGTGCATATAGGTCACGATCAGCGGCACCGCGAGCGCGAACGCGGCGAGCAGCAAGGCGCCTGCAATTACGCCAAAAAACAGCAACGGCCGCTCGATTCGGTATAGCGTTACGATCGTCCGCGCGATGCGGAACCCGTCGCGATACGTACTGAGCTTCGATTCGGACCCCTCCGGCCGCGCGAAATAGCGAGTCTCGATCTCGCCGGTCGGCATTTTGAGCTCGAGCGCATGGACGCTGATCTCGGTCTCGATCTCGAACCCCGACGAGAGGACCGGAAAACTCTTCACAAAGCGACGCGAAAAGACCCTGTAGCCCGAAAAAATATCGGTGAAGCTGCGCCCGAACAATTGCGCGAGCAGCCCGGTCATCGCCCGATTGCCAAGCACATGGCCGCGGCGATAGGCGGCGGTGACCTGGGTCACACGGCTGCCAACCACCATATCGAGTTGTTCGTCGAGCAAACGCGCGACCAGCGCCGGCGCGTCGCTCGCATCATAGGTCGCATCGCCATCGGCCATCACATAGATATCGGCATCGACATCGGCGAACATCCGGCGCACGACATTGCCCTTGCCCTGCATCCGCTCGGTCCGCACGATCGCACCCGACGCGCGCGCAACCGCGACCGTGTCGTCGTCGCTGTTATTGTCGTACACGTAGATCGTCGCATCCGGCAGCGCCGCGCGGAACCCGGCGACCGTCTGCGCAATTGCGGCGCTCTCGTTATAGCAGGGCAGTAGAATGGCGATACGCGGTGTCATCGTGATTCCCCGCTGTCAGTCACCCCGGACTGGTTCCGGGGTCCACCGGGGAGCGTGCACTGGCGCTGCCACACTTGCCCCACGGTGGATGCCGGAACACGTCCGGCATGACGGAGAGATTATTCGGCCTTCTTCGCCGCTGCCTTCTTGGCAGCGGGCTTCTTGGCCGGTGCCTCGGCAGCAGCTTCCTCGGCCGGTGCGGCCTCGACCGCCTTCTTCGCCGGTGCCTTCTTGGTCGCCGCCTTCTTCACCGGCTCGGCTTCGACCAGATCGTCGCCGGGCGCGGCCGGCTCGATGTCAGACGCTTCCATTTCGTACGCGTCGTCGGCCGACGGCTTTGTGGCGTTCTTGGCTGCGGTCTTCTTGCCCTTGGGCTTGTGGTTGTCATGGTCGTGGCTGTGCGTTCCGGACGAGAAGCCTTCTTCGCTCTCGATCGCGGCTTCCAGCTCTTCGCGCGTCACTTCGCGGTCGCTGATCTCGGCCTTGGCGAACAGCCAGTCGACGACCTTGTCCTCATACAGCGGCGCGCGGAGCTGGGCGGCGGCCATCGGCTCCTGCTGAATGTATTGCATGAAGCGCTGGCGGTCTTCCGGGCCATATCGCTGCGCGGCTTGCGCGATCAGGCGGTTCATTTCCTGGCTGGTGACTTCAACACCATTGGCCTGGCCGATCTCGCTCAGCAACAGGCCGAGGCGGACGCGGCGCTCGGCGATCTTGTGGTAATCGTCGCGCTCGGCTTCCATCTCGGCGAGCGCCGCCGCCGGATCTTCCTCATGCGTTGCTTCATGCTGAAGCTGCTGCCAGATCTGCTCGAATTCGGCTGCGACCATCGATGGCGGCACTTCGAAATCATGCCCCTCGGCCAATTGGTCGAGCAGCTTGCGCTTCATGTGCGTGCGCGTCAGGCCGTTGAGCTCCTGTTCGATCTGACCCTTCAACAGGCCGGTGAGCTGCTCGAGGCTCTCAAGGCCGAGCGAGGTCGCGAGTTCGTCGTCGATCTTGGTCTCGCCCGCAGTCTTCACCGCGGTGATCTTCAAGTCGAAGGTCGCGGCCTTACCGGCCAATTCCTTGGCCTGATAATCCTCGGGGAAGGTGACGGTGATCTGGCGCTCCTCGCCAGTCTTTACGCCAACGACCTGATCCTCGAAACCGGGGATCAGGCGGCCGGTGCCGAGCTCGACCGACATGTCGGTGCCGGTACCGCCGTCAAACGCGACATCGCCAACCTTGCCGAGGAAATCCATCACGACCAGATCGCCGATCTTCGCCTTGTACGTCGCCTTGGCGTCATCCCAGCGCTTCTGCTGGTCGGCAAACTTCTTGAGCTGTTCGGTGACCGCGACCTCATCGGCCGGGACGGTCAGACGCTCTAGCTTCAGGCCGTCGATCGCGGGCGCGGGCACATCGGGGAGCACTTCGAGCTCGACGGTGACATCGGCATCCTTGCCGAGTTCATAGCTGTCATTGAGGCTGACCGACGGCTGCAGCGCGGGGCGCAGCTTCTGCTCGGCGATCAGGCTCTGAATGCCTTCCTGGATCGACGTGTTGAGCGCATCCTGCATCAGCGCCTCGCCGTGCATCTTGCGCACCAGATTGGCGGGCACCTTGCCGGGACGGAAGCCAGGCATCTTGATCGTCGGCGCGACGCGCTTCAGTTCGGCATCAACGCGCGAATCGATATCCTTCGCGGTGATTTTCAGCGTGTAGGCGCGCTTCAGGCCTTCGTTCAACGTCTCGACAGTCTGCATTGTCTTTTCAATCTCTCTCTTGAGCGGCACCCGTCGCTTCGCTCGGGGAGTTGCGAAGCCGGAAGCATCCCCCGGATGCTTTCGAGTCTTCACAACTGGTGCGGGCGAAGGGACTCGAACCCCCACATCTTGCGATGGCAGGACCTAAACCTGCTGCGTCTACCAGTTCCGCCACGCCCGCATCGGACACCGTCGGTGTGGGGGGCGTCTATACCAGCGATGCGCGGCGGGGCAAGCGGACTTACGCGCCACCGCAATATCGCTTGCAACCGCGCGCGTGACTGTGCGTTTAAATAAGCAGAGGAGAGACGAGATGGCCAGCACCCCCCCGACCGAATTGCCCCCGATCCCAAGCGAGCCGGGCCAGCCGGATTCGGTCCCGACCGAATTGCCGAGCCCAACCCCCGATGTGGATTATCCCGACCCGACGCCTGACGGCGAACCGATCGAGCCGGTCGATACCGGCATGACGGGGGATTTTGCGTAAACACCTGCGCTCTTGAAGGTGTTTTGCCGCAGATTGCGTAGTCGACAGGATCGCGCATGAAAATCGGCGTACAGCGCGTCGGCATGGTTAAAATGGCAATTGCAACCCTTCTCCCCCCGAACTACGTTTCATCCCAATCGCCGGGGGGATGACGGAAATGTGGCAAGTGTTCGCGGCGGCTGTGCTTTCTTTGGCGACGCCAGTGAGTATGCAGTCGAATATTGCAAGTACGCCCAGCGGTTGTGAGCTGCATGTCTGGCCGGGATCTGGCCTGAGTTCGATATACAGCGGGTGGTTTCACGGCGGAATCGTCAATGGCGCAGTAACCGGGCGCGACGGCTATCCCGTCGTGCCGTCAGGACCAATTGGTACTGCCAACCAAGTTGAGTTGTTGAAGAGCGGTCAGCCCAATGTCGTCCTAGGGCAGGCGGACTCGCGTGTTGTTTTCCACGATACCGCTTTGCCGAGCCGAACGATCCGCACCGCAGCGACCCGTATCGATCCGTCGACGGCACCGTGCTATGCTGAATTCATCGTCGATGATGTCTTTTTTCAGCAAGATATTGTCGATGGAAGCTTTCTGAAAATCCTGTTCCGTTATCGCGAGTTTGGGACCGACACCGCCCCGCGCAAGGTTTTCGGCACTTGGGTGAAAACCA
>NZ_JBBATX010000110.1:0-8027 GCF_040398505.1 Sphingomonas sp.
ACGCTGAACCATTTCGGTCCCGCCGCCGTCATGTGGAAGCAATCCTCCAGCCGCACGCCGAATTTGCCGGGCAGATACAGGCCCGGTTCGTCGGAAAAGCACATGCCCTCGGCCAGCGGGGTGGTCTCGCCATGGACGAGGTTGACCGGCTCGTGCCCGTCGAGACCAATGCCGTGGCCGGTGCGATGCGACAGGCCGGGCAGCCGGTAACGCGGGCCGTAGCCGAGCGATTCGTAAAACGCGCGCACCGCATCGTCGACCGCGCCCGCCGGTGTGCCGATCTGCGCGGCGGCGAAGGCCTTGGCCTGGCCGGTGCGGACATGGTCCCAGACGGTACGCTGTTCCTTACTGGCGGCGCCGAAGACGAAGGTGCGCGAGACGTCGGATTGATAGCCCTGCACGGTGCAGCCGCAATCCATCAGCACGATTTGCCCGTCGGCGACGATTTGTGGGTCGCGGCTGCCGTGCGGATAGGCCGCCGCCGCGCCGATCAGGACGAGCGCGAATTCCGGATCGCCGCCGAGTTGCTTCGTTGCAGCATTCATCAGCGCGGCGATATCGGCGGGCTTCATGCCCTTTTCGATACGCGGCCAGGTCCAGCGATAGGCGGCGATCGTCACGTCGGTCGCGGCCTGCATCAGCGCGATTTCGGGCGCGGTCTTGCGCATCCGCAACGCGCGCACGACCGGGTTGGCGCTGACGATCTTGGCGCCCGAGCGCAGATCCTCCATCTTCCTGCGCAAACCATCCGAGACAAAGAACCGAACCGTTTCTTCAATCGCAACTGCCTTACCCAACAGGTGCTTACGGTCGATCCAATCGGCCACACGCGCGATCGGGTCTTCGTCCTCGTCCCATGCCCAAACTTCTGCCGGAATCGCTAGCGTTTGTCGGACCGAGGGCTCTTCGAAATAAGGAGTTACGATGCAAGGGTCGCCCTCCGCAGGGATAATCGCGCAGGTCAGCCGCTCGCTGCGATGCCATTCGACGCCGGTGAAATAGACCATCGACGATCCCGGCTCGATCAGCACCGCGCCAATGCCGCGCGCGCGCATCGCCGCTTGCGCGCGGGCGATGCGGGCGCGGCGTTCGGCCACGCCGATCGGCGCGGTGCCGCCGGTGATCGCGCGCAATCCCGCCAGATCGGGCGCGGCGGCGCGGAGCACGGCGGTCGCGGAGAGCGCCGGGAGGGCGGCGGCAGCAGTGGCGAATGCGCGTCGGGTCAAGTTCATCGCGGCACTGTGCCAGCACGCCGCAGCCCCCGCAATGCGTCAATCCGGTGGCGCAACGCTTGACCCCCGCGTCATTCTCCCGTTGATGGCCCGGACTGTAACACCGGGGGCCGACACGTGGCGAAGCGACTGACGACCTACATCCTGATCGGGCTGGTGCTCGGGCTGATCGTCGGCTGGGCGATCAACACCCAGATTGCCGACAACACCCCCGAAGCAGCAGCGCGGCTCAAGGAAATCGGCGCGGGCTTTTCGATCGTCACGACGATTTTCCTGCGGCTGATTAAGATGATCATCGCGCCGCTGGTGTTCTCGACACTGGTCGTCGGCATCGCGCATATGGGCGACATCACCGCGCTCGGGCGGATCGGCGGGCGGACGATGGCGTGGTTCGTCACCGCGTCGTTGGTGTCGCTGAGCCTTGGGCTGATACTGTTCCACGGCATCGAATTCGTGATCGATGCGGTCGCGCCGGGCAGCGGGTTCGGCTTCAAGCTCCCTCCGCCCGATGCGAGCGTGGGCCTCGACGAAAAGGCGTTCAACCTCACCAATTTCGTGACGCATATCGTGCCCGCCTCGGTGGTCGATGCGATGGCGACCAACGAGATCATCCAGATCGTTCTGTTCTCGGTCTTTGCTGGCGTCGCGCTCACCGCGATCGGCGAAAGGGGCGCGCCGATCGTGCGCGGGGCCGAGGCGCTCGCGGCGATGATGCTGCAGATCACCGATTACGTCATGCGGCTTGCCCCGCTGGCGGTGTTCGCCGCGATCACCGCGACGATCACGGTCAATGGCCTCGGGATCGTGTGGACGCTCGGACTGTTCGTCGGGAGCTTCTATCTCGGGCTGGCACTATTGTGGCTAATGCTGTTCGGCGCGGCCTTCGTGTTCATCGGGCCGCGCGCCTTCATGCTCGCGCGCTATATCCGCGAGCCGATCCTGCTCGCTTTCTCGACCGCATCGTCCGAAGCCGCCTATCCGCGCACGCTCGAGGCGCTGGTCCGCTTCGGCGTACCGCGGCGCATTGCCAGCTTCGTGCTGCCGCTCGGCTATTCGTTCAATCTCGACGGGTCGATGATGTACATGACCTTCGCGACGCTGTTCCTCGCGCGCGTCTACGGCGTGGATTTGTCGCTCGGCACGCAAATCGTGATGTTGCTGGTGCTGATGGTGACGTCGAAGGGGATTGCCGGCGTGCCGCGCGCCTCGCTCGTCGTGATTGCGGCGGTGATGGGCCAGTTCGGCATTCCCGAGGCGGGGTTGTTGCTGATTCTGCCGGTCGACCAGTTCCTCGACATGGGGCGCTCGGGTACCAATGTCGTAGGCAATGCGGTGGCAACGGCGGTGGTGGCGAAATGGGAGGGGACGCTTGGCGCGCCGGAGCAACCCGAGATCGAACCACCCCATGCGCCGCATGGCGCGGTTTGAAGAGAAGAGGTTCACGCGAAGGGGGCGAAGAGGCGGAAGAGCGCGAAGCGACACCCGCCGGAGTAGCGGCGCAATCGCCTGTTTGATCGACGATCTTCGAGCGTCACCAATGCTACTCCCTTGGCGGCCTGCCTTCTCTTCGCGCCCTTCGCGTGAACCATCTTCTTCTTCTTCTTCTTTCCAGGCAGAAGCAGAAGCTCAAGCGTAGGCGTAAGGCCCACCCTTGGCGAGCGCGGCCTGATAGGCCGGCCGGGCGTGGATCTTGTCGAGCCAGGCGGTCGTCGCCGGGCGTGAGTCGTCGAGGCCCGCACGGCTGCGCGCCGCCTCGAGCGGGAAGCTCATCATGATATCAGCACCCGTGAGATCATCGCCCGCGAAATAGGGGCGGCTCGACAGCTCGGTCTCGACATAATCGAGGTGGATATCGATCATCGGCTGGATGCGTTTTGCGGCGGTCTTGCCCACCAGCGGGATGCGGTTGACAACCAACAGCACCAGCAGCGGCGGCATCATCGATCCTTCGGCATAATGCAGGAACTGACGATAGCGCAGTGTATCGGCGCGATGCGCCGGCGGCCCCAATTTGCCATCCGCAAGTTCGACCAGATAGTCGATGATCGCGCCGGTTTCGACGATGGTGTGTCCGGCATCGGTATCCTGCAACACCGGCGATTTGCCGAGCGGATGGACCTGCTTGAGTTCCGGCGGGGCCAGCATCGTCTCCTTATTGCGTTCATATCGCGTGATCTCATAGGGCAGCGCGAGTTCCTCGAGCATCCACAGAATCCGCTGCGAGCGGGAGTTTTCGAGATGGTGGACGATGAGCGACATACGGAGTCTCCGGGTTCGGCTGGGGTCGTATCGTAGCAGCCCAGTCTCAAACGCCCAAGCACGCACACCGCGCGCACACTATGAAAGGCCCGCCGTTGCCGACGGGCCTTCCCGGTTTCTGCGACGGCAACACGCTGACGCGCGCCGTCTTGGCCGGAACGGCGGCGTGCACGCCCGCCGTCCCCGCGCTTGCCCTGCCAATCCGGCGGGGCGAACGCGAACCTCACATCTCGTCGTCGCCCTCATCAGGCTCGGGACCGGACATCATTTCTTCGGCAACCTTGTCGGTGCGCGAACGGATTGCCGCCTCAAGCCGATCGGACATTTCGGGATGATCCTTGAGGAAGGTCTTCGAATTTTCGCGGCCCTGGCCGATGCGAACGCTGTCGTACGAGAACCACGCGCCCGATTTCTCGACAAGCCCGGCCTTGACGCCGAGATCGAGAATCTCGCCGATCTTCGACACGCCCTGCCCGTACATGATGTCGAATTCGACTTGCTTGAACGGTGGCGCGACCTTGTTCTTGACGACCTTGACGCGGGTGGTGTTGCCGATGATCTCGTCGCGATCCTTGATCTGGCCGGTGCGGCGGATGTCGAGCCGGACCGAGGCATAGAATTTGAGCGCATTGCCGCCCGTCGTCGTCTCGGGATTGCCGTACATCACGCCAATCTTCATGCGCAGCTGGTTGATGAAGATCACCATGCAGCGCGAGCGGCTGATCGAGCCGGTCAACTTGCGCAAGCTCTGCGACATCAAACGCGCCTGCAAGCCGACATGGCTATCGCCCATTTCGCCCTCGATTTCGGCGCGCGGCACCAACGCGGCGACCGAATCGATCACCAGCACGTCAATCGCGTTCGAACGTACCAGCGTATCGACGATTTCGAGCGCTTGCTCGCCAGTATCGGGCTGCGAGACGATGAGTTCGTCGATGTTGACGCCGAGCTTCTTGGCATAGACCGGGTCGAGCGCATGCTCGGCATCGACGAAAGCCGCGGTGCCGCCACCTTTCTGCGCCTCGGCGATGACATGAAGCGCGAGCGTCGTCTTGCCCGATGATTCGGGTCCGTAAATCTCGATCACGCGCCCGCGCGGCAAACCACCCACGCCAAGCGCGATGTCGAGCCCGAGCGAGCCGGTCGAAATCACTTCGACTTGCATCGTCTGCTTCGAGCCCAGCTTCATCGCCGACCCCTTGCCGAAGGCGCGATCGATCTGCGCGAGTGCGGCCTCAAGCGCCTTCGCGCGTTCGTCCTTGGCCTTTTCGGCGGCCTTGTCCGTGGATGCTGCCATTTTGCTGTCGATGACCTTTAACGATACCGCCATTGGGAGCCTCCATCGCTAGACCGAACGCGTGCTGCGTTCAATGTGTGTTGGAGGCTGTATCGCGTTTGTTCTTTGAGAACAAGAGTGGAACGGAAATTATTTCGCGCTGGGGCCTGAGATCATCCCAGCGCGTCGAGCGCCTTTGCCACGCCGTCCATCGTGAACGGCTTGGGCAGCGTCGGTCGGTCGCGATACGCCTCCGACACGGTATCGTGCGATCCGCCGGTCGCGAACAGGAACGGAATGCCGCTGGCGGCGAGCGCATCGGCGATTGGGAAGCTCTTCTCACCGCCGCGCAAATTGACGTCGAGGATCGCAGCATCGATCCCGCCCGCCGCGATCAGCGCGAGGGCCGCGGTGACGCTATCAACCGGTCCGGCCGGTGCCTTGCCAAGCACCTCCAAAAAGTCCTCGATCATCATCGCGATCAAGGGTTCGTCTTCGACGATCAGGATAGTATGCGGTACATCCATCGCGTCGCCTTACCCGCCCCCCGCTGTGGGCGCCATATCATTTCGCAAGCGCAGCTGCGCGCGTCAGCACCGCCCGAGTCGCCTCGGCAAGCTCCTGCACCGAAAACGGTTTTGCGAGAAAGTCGACATTGTCGAGATCGATCGACTTACGGATCGTCTCCTCGGCATAGCCCGACATGAACAGGATCGGCAGATCGGGATAGCGCGCGCGGGCATGGCGAACCATCGTCGGGCCGTCCATCAACGGCATCATCACGTCGGAAATCAGCAAATCGGGCCGTGGGTTGGCGGCGAGCAGCTCGAGCGCGGCCTCGCCATGTTCGGCGGTGAGCACGGTATAACCCTGCCGCGTCAGCGCACGCTCGGCGACGGCGCGGACCATGTCCTCATCCTCGACCAGCAGGATCGTGCCGGTGCCCCACAAATCGACCGGTTTTTCCTTAGGCAGCACGCGCGGGGGTGTCGGTTCGACCAGCGCCCCTGCGGTGTGGACGGGCAAATAGATTTTGAAGACCGCCCCGGCTCCGCCTTTCGACCCGCCTTTCACATTTTCGGCAAAGATGTAGCCGCCCGATTGCTTGACGATGCCATAGACGGTGGACAGGCCGAGGCCGGTCCCCTTCCCCACCTCTTTGGTGGTAAAGAACGGCTCGAAAATCTTGGGCAGGATTTCGACCGGGATGCCGCCCCCGGTATCGGCGACTTCGAGCACGACATAATCGGCGGCGGGCAGGATGTCGGATCCGAGCTGTCGCACTTCGCTTGCGGTGACGGCATAGGTCTGGATCGCGAGCGTGCCGGTGCCGCGCGAATCCTTGGACATCATCGCATCGCGCGCATTGACCGCGAGATTGACGACGACCTGTTCGAGCTGCCCGGGGTCGGCGCGGACCGGCGAGAGGTTGCGGCCGTGCTTGACGGTCAGCGTGACGGTTTCGCCGAGCAGTCGCTTGAGCAAGTTCGACACTTCCGAAATCACGTCGGGCAATTGCAGCACTTGCGGGCGCAGCGTCTGCTGGCGCGAGAAAGCGAGCAATTGCCGCGTCAGGCTGGCCGCGCGGTTCGAATTGGCGCGGATCTGCTGGATGTCGTCATAATCGCTGTCGCCGGGCGAATGGCGCATCAGCATCAAGTCGCAATGTCCGATGATCGCGGTCAGGATATTGTTGAAATCGTGCGCGACGCCGCCGGCAAGCTGCCCCACCGCTTGCATCTTGGTCGCTTGCGCGACTTCGCGTTTGAGCCGGGTTTCCTCGCTATTATCCTTGAGGCTGAGCAGCACCGCGGAATTGCCGAGGCCGCGCGCCCCTGCGATCGAGAGGGCGACCGGCTCGTCGGGATGGTCCTTCAACCGCACCGCAAGATCGGTCGAATGCGTCGCGCCGCCGGCGAATTTGCGGATCGCGTCGGCCACCACGCCCTTATCCTCGCGCACGACCAGATCGCCGGGATAGAGCGGCGGGCTATGCGGATCGACCGAAGCCGCGCGCGCAAACGCATCGTTCATTTGCAGGAAGCGCCCATCGCCGCCAATCAGCGCGATCCCGAACGGCATCAGCGAGACGAGGCTCTTAATGTGGGCACTGGCGCTTTCGCCGATTGCGGGATGACCGCTCTCCTCCTCGTCGATCAGCGCGACGAGCATTGGGGCATCTTCGCCATCGAGGAACGGGATTTGCAGGACGCGCAACGGGTTTTGCGTCAGGCCCTCGCGTTCGAAGCGCGCCATGCCGTGCGCATCGGTGATGAGGAATTGCGCGAAGTCGCGCCCGATGATCGCGCCTTCCTCATGTCCCATTGCGCGCGCGCGCAGCACGCGATTGGCGGCGCGGATCCGGCCGTCGGGCTTGATCAATGCGGCCATAATCCCGGCGCTGCCGAGCCGGTCGCCGGTCGCGCCCGCGATCAGATTTTCCATCGTTTGCGCCAGATCGAGCCCTTGTGGCGCATGGAAGCGCCAGACGAGCAGATTCTCGTCCTCGCCCGCGCGGGAGACGTGCGCCGACAGGTTCGTGCCGTTGATCAGCAGCCGATCGATCGCGGCGTCGCCGTCGCGCCAGGCCGCGCGCCCGGCATTGCCCAGACGCTCGACTCCGGTCGAATCGAACGGCAGACCGGGCGGCGTCGGGAAGCCCCCGAACACTGCTTCGTACCGGTTGTTGGCGCAGACCAGCCGCCCCGCACGATCGGTCACCGCGATCGCATCCGGGCTGCTCTCGGCCAGCGCGCGCGCGACGCTCCAGTCGGGCTCAAGCGCGGTTGAGGCGGTGGGCGGGAACAAGCGTCGGAACGCGATCAGCCCGCCCGTCACGACGAGCGCCGCCGCCAGGAACGCGGCGGCGACGGGCACGCTGCCGATCAGCCCGAGAATAACGAGCGCCGCCGCCACGCCGCAGCCGATCGCGATCAGCGCGGCGCTGCGAAAGGCGGTGGACTGCGGTATCGCGGGGAGCGTGGCCATTGCGTCATGCTTTGGGGGATCGGCCGGGGGCGTCAAGAGCTAAGCGGCGGAACGACGGGGGTTTGCGCGGCGGATGCCGCTGTGGTCCTTTCGCTCCTTCCCGATGAAGGGAGGAGGGAGAAGCGGCTCGGCAAAGCCGAGCCGTCGGACGCCGCTGGGGCGGCGCCGGCCGGGCCGCCGTCGATCCGCGATTTAGCTTCGCTCAATCTTGGACGGCGGCCTTACCAGACCTTCACCCGATCGCCCGGTGCCAGATACATCTTGTCGCCCGG
>NZ_JBBATX010000111.1:0-3603 GCF_040398505.1 Sphingomonas sp.
TTGAACCCCCGCCCCTTCCCCGCCACGATACCGCGATGCGCACCCTCCCCCCGCTCGCCCTCGCTCTTGCGATCGTCGCCACCCCCGCTTTCGCCAAGGACGCGCCCAAACCCGCGCCCGACGCCACACGCCTGAAAACAACCGTCGAGAAGCTCGTCAGCTTCGGCACGCGCCACACGCTCTCCTCGCCCGATCACCCGACGCGCGGGATCGGGGCGGCGCGCGGTTGGGTCGGGGGTGAGCTGACGCGCATCGCCGACGCGTGCGACGGCTGCATCACCGTCGCCAATATCGCGCGGACCTTCACCAACGCGCGCGCGCCGGAGGGGGTCAACGTCGTGGATGTGCTCGGCTTCCAGCAGGGGCTCGACCCCAAGCGCGTGATCATCGTCGGCGCGCATATCGACAGCCGGATCAGCGACGGCATGGATTTCACGCACGATGCGCCCGGCGCGAATGACGATGGCTCGGGCGTCGCGCTCGTGCTCGAAGCCGCGCGCATCCTGTCGAAGGAGAAGTTCCGCGCGACGATCGTCTACGCGATCTTCTCGGGCGAGGAGCAGGGGCTGTTCGGCGGCACGTTGCTGGCCGAAACCGCGAAGCAGCGTGGCTGGACGATCTCGGCGATGCTCAACAACGATATCGTCGGCAACACAATGGGGCAGAATGGCGTGCGCGTCGCTGACCGCGTCCGCGTCTTTTCGGAAGGGATTCGCGAGAGCGAGGCGCTACCGGCGCAAATCGCGCGGCGCGGCAATGGCGGCGAGGATGACGGCCCAAGCCGCGCGCTCGCCAAGACGATCGACGGCGTCGCGGCGGGCCTTTCCGGCGGGCTCGACGTGTTCGTCGATCGCCGCCCCGATCGCTTCGGACGCGGCGGCGATCACGAACCGTTCCTGAAACTGGGCTATCCGGCGGTGCGCTTCTCGGTCGGCGCGGAGAATTGGACGCAGCAGCACCAGGATGTCCGCGTCGAGAATGGCATCGCGTACGGCGACACCGTCGACAAGATGGACTTCGCCTATCTGGCGAAGGTCACCGCGATCAACGTCGCGACAATCCGCCGCCTCGCCACCGCGCCTGCCGCGCCCGATGGCGTAACGATCGCGGGCGCCCTCAGTTTCGACACCACGGTCAAGTGGCAGCCGGTCGAGGGGGCCACCGCCTACCGCATCCACTGGCGCCGCACCGATACGGCCGACTGGCAGAAATCGACCGATGTCGCCGCGACTGCGACGAGCAGCGTGTTGAAGGACATCAGCGTCGACGATCATTTCGTCGGCGTCGGCGCGGTCGCGGCGGACGGGTCGGAGAGCGTGGTCACCTTCGCGGGGCCGGAACCGCGCGGGGGTTAGGCTAGCGCCCCCCCTCACCGTTCGGCCCTGAGCCTGTCGAAGGACACGTAACCGCGAGCGCCGCGCCCGTTTAGGGCAGTGCTTCGACAAGCTCAGCACGAACGGTTGGAGGTGCCGCCCCCACCCGTTCGCCCTGAGCCGGTCGAGGGGCACCTAACCACAAGCGCTACGCCCGTTGCGAAGTGTGCTTCGACAGGCTCAGCACGAACGGTAGAGGGCGGTGGTCAGCTCCCCATCACCGGGGTCTCGACCGGCGCCGCGCGACGGCAGACGCAGCGTGCCGGGCGGTGCACCTTCTTCTTCGCGCGATAGACGCGGCGCGGCGCGACATAGCGCGTACGGGTTTCCTCGATATATTCGGTCGTCGTCGTTGTGACGCTTGGCGCGCCCATGATCGTCACCACCGTCGTCGTCGCGCCGGGATAATCATAGCCGCCGCTGGCATAACCGCCCGCATGATAGCCGTTGCTGGTCGAATAGGTCGTCACGCTGCCATTCTGCACGACGGGCGGGAGCGTCTGGTAACTGTACCCCTGCCCGCCGGCGCCGCCTTGGGCGTAAGCCTGCCCATAGCCGTAATCGACCGAGGAATAGCCGCCCTCGGCATCGCTACCGTCGTTATAGCCATAGCCACCGTCCCAATCGACGCCATAAACCGAATCGCGCACGCGGCCACGACTGTCGACCAGCACGGCGTCGTCATAGTAACGCTGCCAGCCATAGCCCGCCGGCGGGGCATAGAGGCCGTACCCGCCGAAATCGCCGATGAAGAAATTGGGGGAAACCCAATAGCTCGGCAAACGATAGCCGCGCGACGGGCGACGATAGGCGTTCCAGCCGCCCGGCGCATTCATTCCGCCCGACCACTGCCCGTGATACGATCCGCCCCAGCGCGATCCGCCGCCATTGTGCATCGGGCGCGGGCCTGGATTGGGGCGCTGCGGGTTCATCTGGCCGGGATAGGGCCGCGGCATCGTGTTGACCGGCGGCGGCGGCGGCAGATTGACCGGCACGCTCCCCCCCGGCTGCTGCATCGCGGGCACGGCCCCCGGCACCGGATAGGATGCGCCGGGATAGGACCTGCCACCCCCGAGTCGCTGCGCATCGGCCGCGCTGGCACCAAAGACGGTAACCATCGTGAGGACGGAAAGGGCTAGGGTTCGCATGGTAAACACTCCGGACGCGGTGCCGTGCGCGGGTGCGCGGCGCCAGATCATTAACGGCTAAGGTACCATTTTCCCCGGTTTTACTCTAGGTTAACGAGTGTCCCGAAACGGATCAGCCCGCCAGGCGTGGCGCGAGCAGCGCGACCAGCGCCTCGCACCCGGCGGCGTCGGCGGCGTCGAAACGCGCGGGTGTCGGGCTGTCGAGATCGAGCACGCCGATCAACCGTCCCTCGTGCACGATCGGCACGACCAGCTCCGACCGGCTCGCCGCATCGCACGCGATATGGCCGGGAAAGGCGTGAACGTCCTCAACCCGCTGCGTCTCGCGCGTCGCCGCCGCCGCACCGCACACCCCGTCGCCGAACGCGATCCGGATGCAGGCTGGCTTGCCGAGGAACGGCCCGACCACGAGGTCGCCGCCGACATTGCGGTAAAATCCCGCCCAGTTGAGATCGGGGAGATATTGCCAGATCAGCGCTGCGGCATTCGCCATATTGGCGATGGCATCGCTTTCGCCGTCGGTCAGCGCACCGAGCGCCGAATGGAGGTCGCGGTAGAGCTCGGCCTTCGAGCCTTGGTCGATCGTGAAGTCGTACATGGCGCTTGTCCTATCCGCTCCGGCCCCCTCGCGAAAGCCGGTGGCTTGATTTATGGGCGGGCGATGGCCGCGATCCCCGTTACCCGCACGATCAGCATCGACAGCGACGAGCTGGAGGAATCGTTCACGCGCGCCGGCGGCCCCGGCGGGCAGCATGTCAACACCACCGACAGCGCGGTGTTGCTGCGCTTCGATGTGGGGAACTCGCCGTCGCTGCCGCTGGCGGTGAAAAACCGGCTCGCGGTGCTGGCCGGGTCACGCCTGACGCGCGACGGTGTGCTGGTGTTGCGCAGCGAAGGCGCGCGCTCGCAATTGCTCAACCGGCAGGACGTGCGCGACCGGCTGATCGAACTGATCCGCGAGGCGACTGTGGTTCCCAAGCGCCGCCGCCCGACCAAGCCGAGCAAGGCGGCCAAGGCGAAACGGCTCGATGGCAAGACCAAGCGATCGACGGTCAAATCGCTCAGGGGGCGGGTGACGGATT
>NZ_JBBATX010000111.1:3703-5797 GCF_040398505.1 Sphingomonas sp.
CGCGCCGGCAGCGGAGCCTTCGCCACGATCGGCTCCTTGCCCTCGCGCGGGATCGTCAATTCGGCGGCGTGGAGCAGCGATTCCTTGCCGCGGGTCCCATAGACCGGATCGCCGACCACCGGCGCGCCAAGCGCTTCGGCGGCATGGACGCGAATCTGGTGCGTCCGCCCGGTTTCGGGAATGAACTCGACGAAGCTGCGTCCGTCCTTCACTTCGATCACGCGCCACGCGGTGCGCGACGGCTTGCCTTTCGGATCGCCGACCATCCGCCAGCCGGTTTCCTCGGTGCTGACCTTGGCCAGCGCCAGATCGATCAACCCGCTTTCGCCTTCAACCACGCCCTCGAGCACGGCGAGATAGCGTTTGCACACCAGCCCCTGTTCGAATGCCTGGTGCAGCTTGGCATGTGCCTTGGGATTGCGCGACAGCAGCAGACAGCCCGACGTATCGCGGTCGAGCCGGTGCACCGGCACCGGCCAGCGCTTGAACCCAAAGGTCAGCCCATCGAGATGGTTTTCGAGGCTGATCGAGCCGTCGCGGGGACGGTCGACCGGGAGCCCGGCGGGCTTGTCGATGACGAGCGCTTCGCCGTCGAGAAAAAGAACATGATTTGCCAACATATACGACCCTTGCCACCACAAGCGCCGACATGCCAGAGCCGTGACCTGTGGCGACGAGACGGAAATGGGCGATTGCGGTCGCGTCGGGCTGGCTTGCCTTGCTGTTTGCGGTGTCGCCAATCCCCGCAGCGGCAGCGGCGGGCGATTTGCCGCCGCCGATGCCCGACGGGCGCATGTTCGGCCATTTGCCCTATGCCGAGGCGGCGCGGAGCGACCTGCTTGCAGCACCGCCGGGCTTTTCGATCGGCTTGCCCTGCCTCATCCACCGCGACGCCGCGCCCGATCTCACGCGGATGCTCGCCGCCGCCGCCGCAACGCCGGGGGTCGGCCGCGCGCTTGAAGGCGTCTCGTGTTTCCGCAAAATCGCGCATCAGCGCGCGGTGTTCTGCCGCAATTATACCCCCGGCATTTGCCCGGAACCGGTGCCGCGCGCGCGCTTTGTCGGGCCGCCCGGCTATAGCGAGCATGCGACGGGCTATGCGATCGACTTTGGCGTACGGCCTGCGCCGGGATGTCCCGATGTCGACGCCTGCATGGCCGCAACCCCGGCCGGGCGCTGGCTGCTCACGCACGCGCCGGATTATGGGTTCGAACTGTCTTTCCCCGCCGGCAATGCGCAGGGCGTGACGTGGGAGCCGTGGCATTGGCGCTGGGTCGGCACGAGCGTGAACGCGCTCGGCGCGGCGCGCGCCCGGCTGACCTTTTCGCGTGCGCGCGCCAGCTATCCCGGCAGCCCAAGGGTGGCCGACATGTCCGACGCGTGGCTGGCGCGACCAGCCGTCGTGCCGACCGTGCTGCCGCCGCCGATTCGCCCCCTGACGGTGCTACCGCCGCCGATCCTCGGCCCGGCAGCACCGCGCGTGCCCGAGGTCAGGCACTGAGTTTCGCCGCCGTCTCGGCGATGCGCTTGCCCTGATAACGCGCACCGGCCAAGTCGATCGCGCTCGGCTGGCGGCTGCCATCGCCGCCTGCCACCGTGGTCGCACCATAAGGCGCGCCGCCGAGCACTTCATCGACGCCCATCTGCGCCTGATGCCCGTAATCGAGCCCGACGATCGTCAGGCCGAAGTGCAGCAAATTGGTGATGACCGAGAACAGCGTCGTTTCCTGCCCGCCATGCTGCGTGGCGGTCGAGGTGAAGGCCCCGCCGACCTTGCCGTGCAGCGCGCCCGACATCCACACGCCACCGGCGGTATCCCAGAAGCTCGCCATCTGGCTCGCCATCCGGCCGAAGCGTGTCGGCGTACCGACGATGATCGCGTCGTAATTGGCCAGCACGTGCGGCCCCTCGATCAGCGGATGCGCGGTGTCGGTCTTGAAATGTGCGCCCTCGACCACCGCTTGCGGCGCGGTTTCGGGCACGCGGCGGATGTCGACCTCGGCCCCGGCCGAGCGTGCGCCCTCGGCGACGGCGTCGGCCATTTGCTCGATATGGCCGTAGGAGGAGTAATAAAGGACGAGGACTTTGGTCATT
>NZ_JBBATX010000111.1:5897-7732 GCF_040398505.1 Sphingomonas sp.
ATGCGCCTGCCCGATCTCGAAGCCTGGGCGATTTTCGCCTGCGTCGTCGAACACCGCTCGTTCAGCGGCGCGGCGGACGCGATCGGCGTGTCCAAGGCGACCGTGTCAAAGGCGATCACCCGGCTCGAGACGCATCTTGGCCAGTCGCTGTTCCACCGCACCTCGCGGCGGCTCAGCCTGACCGAAAATGGCAAGGCCCTTGCCGACCATGCCGCGCGCATCCTGGCCGAGGCGAATGCGGCCGAGGAAGCCGCGCTCGACGCTGCGACCGCACCCACCGGCCTGGTCCGCGTCGCCGCGCCAATGTCGCTCGGCTTGATCGCGATCGCCCCCGTCATCGCCGATTTCCTGGTCGAGCATCCCGGCATCGAGATTGACTTGCATTTGTCCGATGCGCGCGTCGATATCGTCGCCGACGGCTTCGATATCGCACTCCGGATCGCCGCTTTGCCCGATTCCTCGCTGCGCGCGCGCAAGCTTGCCGATATGCGGATGTATCTGGTCGCAGCGCCGGAATATCTCGCGCAGGCCGGCACCCCGACGCATCCCGGGCAACTCGGCGAGCATCGCTGCTTTGCCTATACCAATGTCACGACGCCGTGGCGCTTCGTCGGGCCGGACGGGACCGAAGTCTCGGTGCGGCTGCGTGGCCCGCTCGCCACCAATAGCGGCGAAGCGATGCTGCCGGCGCTGCGCCGTGGCCTCGGCATTGCGATGCTGCCCGATTTCATCGTCGGCGACGATATCGCAGCCGGCCGGCTGGTGCCGATCCTGTCGGAATGGATTCCGCATGGCGGCGCGCTGCATCTGATGACCTCGCCCGGAACGCTCCGCCCGGCGCGGGTCGAGGTGTTGATCGCCTATCTCAGCGAGCATCTGAAATCCCTCTACGCGCTGCGGCGCTAGGTAGAATCCCGTGCGACTCGTGGATTCAGGCCGATTAATGCGAAATTAACCTTTTGCGTTCATCACTGATGAGGTTAATGGTTTGGTTCAGGCAAGTCGGGCCGCCGGGGGCGCCGAACGCCTGATGAGAGAGTGGGGAACGCCCAGATGCGCGTATTGCTGATCGAGGACGAGCCGACGACCGCCAAGGCGATCGAGCTCATGCTGACCACCGAAGGTTTCAATGTCTATAAAACCGATCTCGGCGAAGAAGGCCTCGATCTGGGCAAATTGTACGATTACGACATCATCCTGCTCGATCTCAATTTGCCCGACATGCACGGGTATGATGTGCTCAAGCGGCTCCGCGTCGCCCGCGTCCAGACGCCCGTTCTGATCCTCTCAGGCATCAACGAGATGGACTCGAAGGTCCGCAGCTTCGGCTTCGGTGCCGACGATTATGTGACCAAGCCGTTCCACCGCGAAGAACTGACCGCGCGCATCCACGCCGTGGTGCGCCGCTCGAAGGGCCATAGCCAGTCGGTCATCCGCACCGGCAAGCTCGCGGTCAATCTCGATGCGAAGACGGTCGAAGTCGATGGCGCGCGTGTCCATCTGACCGGCAAGGAATATGCGATGCTCGAGCTGCTTTCGCTGCGCAAGGGCACGACGCTAACCAAGGAAATGTTCCTCAACCACCTCTATGGCGGCATGGACGAACCCGAGCTCAAGATCATCGACGTGTTCATTTGCAAGCTGCGCAAGAAGCTGTCTATGGCGTGCGAAGGCGAAAACTATATCGAAACCGTCTGGGGCCGCGGCTATGTGCTGCGCGAGCCCGAAGACGTGATGGTGCCCGCCGCCGTCGCCTGATGTTCAAAGACGTACCGCTCCCCGGTCTCCGGGAGCAGGCCGCGGCATCGGGGGGTGCCGCGGCCTTTTTTTTGGGG
>NZ_JBBATX010000112.1:0-7717 GCF_040398505.1 Sphingomonas sp.
GGGCGCTTAAGCCGGGCGGCGCGAAGATGCAAGCCACTGCGTGGCGGCGGGGCACGTCATTTGAACTGACCGAGCGGGAGCAGGCGCTTGGCGAGCGCCTGGACCAGCCTCGTGTCGCCGCCTTTGACCACGGTCGCCATCTGCACTGCGCGGCGCTGAATCAGGCGGTCGAGCGTGGTCGGGGTGGCCCCCCGGCTGGCTGCATCGAGCAAAGCCGGAGCGGTAGCGTCGGTCGGGTCGATCGCCAGACGCAGCAAGGCGGCCAGCCCCGGGAACAAGGCACGGCCACCGCCCAGCGCGATCGCGCGGTCGAGCGCCACCAATCCGATCGGCTTGCGCGCGCCAAGGGCCGCGCGGGCCGCGAAGCCGCCCAGCGCCTCGACCGCGTTCAAATGCCAGGCGCCGAGCGCCGCCTGCGCCTCGGCATCGCGCGGGTTCTTTGCGGCGAGCGCCTCGAACTCCGCCTTTGCGGTGAGCGCGTCACTACGGCTGTGGGTCAGTTTCGCGCGGTAGCTGACCGCCATCGCGCGCGTCATCTGCGCTTCGCTATCCCCTGGCGCGCGCGCGAGGCTGGCGGTCGCGGCTGCCTCGACGCTCGCGATCTGCGCCAGCGCGACGGTCTTGTCGCGCGCAGCGAAGGCGGTTTGGGTCAATTGCTCGCGCCCCGACTCCGCGAGGGCAGAGGCAGGGGCGATCAGCAGTGCGGCGGCGGCCAGATAACGGAACATGCGGTCTCCCATCGCGTGGCTCAACGCAGCACGCTGACATTATGGTGCAAAACCAAAACCCGTTCGTCCGCGGACCTGATCCGGGTTGTCGAAGTACGCCTCCCCAATCGCACGGCATTTCCGGGAGACGGGCCCTTCGACAGGCTTAGGACGAACGGATTTAGGGGTCGGTTCAGTCGCCGATCAGCGTGCGCCAGAAGCTGCCGTCCCACGCCTTCACGCTGATCTCGACGACCGTGAAATCGCGCAACGCCCGGCCGAACGCTTTCTGGTGATCGGCGGCACCGTGGGCGGCGAGCGCTTCGGCGTTTTCCCAGCGTTCGGAAATGCGGATCGTATCGGGGTCGGCGGCGTCGAAGGCGAAAGTGTCGAGTTCGCAGCCGGCCTCGGCGGCGGTCGTCGTCATGTGCGCGGTGAGCAGGTCGGTCATCCGGGCGGCGTCGCCGGGAGCGGTCTTGATATGGCCCATTACTAGGATCGTCATGGCAGTCTCCGAAGGGTGTACGCAGCAACGCCCGTTGCACCCGCGTTCAAGTAATGATAGCGCGCGCCGCTTGTAGCGAGGCCGCAAGGTCGCGCCATCCCCGCTTGCCGTTTCGTGCAATCGGGTCCTGCTTTACCAAGGTAGCCCATGTTCGCCACCCCTGCTTTTGCCCAAACCGCCGCTGCCGCCGCGCAGCCCGATGGCTTCCTTGCGATGGTCGTCAATTTCGCGCCGTTGCTGCTCGTCTTTGTCGTCTTCTATTTTCTGATCCTGCGCCCGCAGCAAGCGCGCGCGAAAGCGCAAGCCGCGACGATCGGTGCCGTCAAGAAGGGTGATTCGGTCATCACGGCGGGCGGCATCGTCGGCAAGGTGGTCAAGGTCGAGGAGCGCTTCGTCGAAGTCGAGATCGCGCCGACGCTGAAGGTGAAGGTCGTCAAGGCGACGCTTGCCGAAGTCACGCCTTCGGGCTCCGGCAAACCAGCGAACGACTGAGCCAATGCTCGATTTCCCGCGCTGGAAGGTCGTCTCGATCCTGCTGTTCCTCGGGTGCCTGATGGCGCTCGCGGTGCCGAGCGTGATCCCGGTATCGGTCACCGCCAATTGGGGCGTACCGCTGCCGCGGATCAATCTCGGGCTCGATCTGGCGGGCGGCGTCGATCTGCTGCTCGAGGCCGATACCAAAAAATTCGTCGATGACCGGGTCGAGGCCAAGCGCGAGCAGATCGTGACCGCGATGGCGGCCTCCCCCGCAATCTCGATCGGCGACATCGCCACCGATGGCGGCAAATTGAGCTTCCTGCTGCGCGACGTGCGGCAAATCGATGCCGCGCGCGAGCGGTTGAGCAAGCAGACCACTGGCGTCGGTTACACCGCGCAGCGCGACTGGGACGTGGCCGTCACCGATGGCCAGCGGATCGTGATGACGCCAACCCAGGCTGGCATCACGCAAGCGATCAACGATGCGATGACCACCGCGACCGACGTGGTGCGCAAACGCATCGACAAGCTCGGCACCAAGGAGCCCGACGTGCGGCGTCAGGGTGCCGACCGCATCGACGTGCAAGTGCCCGGGTTGAAGGACCCGAAGCAGCTCAAGGAATTGCTCGGCAAGACCGCCAAGCTCGAATTCAAGATGGTGTCCGACACGCCGTATAGCCCGGGCGTGATCCTGCCCGCTGGCACGCAAGTCCTGCCCTATCCCGAGCAGGGTCCGGGCGCGCAGATCATCGTCAAGCGGCAGGCCGTGCTGACCGGGAACGATCTCGTCAGCGCGAAGCAGTCGTTCAAGCAGGAGGACAATCGGCCGATCGTCGATTTCACCTTCAACAGCGAAGGCGGCGCGAAATTCGCGCGGATCACCCAGACTAATGTCGGCAAGCGCTTTGCCGTGGTGGTCGATGATCAGGTGATTTCGGCGCCGTCGATCAACACCCCGATTCTGGGCGGGCAAGGCTATATCGAGGGTGGCTTCACCGTCGAATCCGCCAACAATCTCGCGATCGCGCTCAGCTCGGCGCTGCCGATCGCGTTGAAGGTGATCGAAGAGCATAGCGTCGGGCCCGAGCTCGGCACCGACTCGATCAACGCCGGACTCACCGCCTCGGCGCTCGCGGTCGTGCTGGTCGTGCTGTTCATGATCGCGACCTATGGCCGCTTTGGTTTCTATGCCGATTATGCCGTGGTCATCAACGTCGTGGTGATCATGGGCGTGCTGGCGCTGCTCAACGGCACGCTGACCTTGCCGGGGATCGCCGGGTTCGTGCTGACGATTGGGACCGCGGTCGATGCCAACGTGCTGATCAACGAACGCATCCGCGAGGAACGGCGGCGCGGGCGATCGGTGATCCAGGCGGTCGAGCTGGGGTATAAGGAAGCGAGCCGCACGATCTTCGAAGCGAATGCGACGCACGCGATTTCGGCACTGATCATGCTCGCCTTCGGGTCGGGCCCGGTGCGCGGGTTTGCGATCGTGCTGCTGATCGGCATCGCGACGTCGGTGTTCACCGCCGTCACCTTCACCCGGATGCTGGTGGTGCAGTGGATTCGCCGTACCCGCCCGACGGATATGAATATATGACGCGCCTCCAACGCCCCCTTACTGTGATCCCCGCGAGGGCCCCATCAAAGTATTACTTTGATGGGTACCCGAACGCGGGGACCCAGCTCCCACGGCCCGAGATGGGTCCCCGCTTGCGCGGGGATGACAAAGTTTGCGATTTGCGGATTTCCCTATGCGCTTGCTGAAACTCGTCCCCGACAACACCAATTTGCCGTTCGTGTCGCTGCGCCGCTGGGCGTTTGCGCTGACGATGGCGTTGACGATCGCGGCGGTCGCCTTGGTCTTTGCCAAGGGCCTCAACCTCGGTGTCGATTTCGTCGGCGGGCTGACGATCGAGGAAAAATTCCAGACCGCGCCCTCGCTCGATAAATTGCGCACCACCGTCGACCGGCTGAAGCTCGGCGACGCGCGGCTGCAGGCGATCGGCCTCGACGGCAAGACCGTGTCGATCAAGCTGCCGCCAGCCACTGGCACTGACGAGGGTGCCACCGCACGCGTCGTCGATGCGGTGCGCGCGGAAGTGGCCAAAGACTTCCCCGACGCGACCTTCTCGCAGCAAAGCTCGGTCAGCGGCAAGGTGTCGGGCGAGCTGATCCAGAACGGCATTCTCGCGGTCGTGCTCGCGGTGCTCGGCATCGGGCTGTTCGCGATCTTCCGCTTCGAATGGCAGTTCGGCATCTCGACCGTCGTCGCGATCGTCCACGACGTGCTGATGACCTTGGGTTTCTTCGCGCTGACGCAGTTCGAGTTCGACCTCAACATCGTCGCCGCTGTGCTGACGATCATCGGCTATTCGATCAACGACAAGATCGTGATCGACGACCGCATTCGGGAAAATATGCGTCGCTATCGCAAGATGGACATGTCGCAGATCGTCGATTTGTCGGTCAACGAAACGCTGCCGCGCACCGTGATGACCTCGCTGACGATCCTGCTCGCCTTGTTCGCGATGCTGATCTTTGGCGGGCATGTGCTGCGCGGCTTCACGTCCGCGATGATCCTCGGCATTTTCGTCGGGACCTATTCGTCGATCTACGTGTCGTCGTCGCTGCTGATCTCGCTCGGGCTGCGGCCCGACCCGAAGCTGGCGGACGAGGCCGCAGTGCCGGTCAAGCAACCGATCCGCTGATGCGGATCGATTCCGAGCGCGGGGCCGGGCCGATCATCACCGGCTTTTCCGCAGGCGGGTTCAAAGTCGAGGCGGGCAGCTTCAAGGGCGTGTACCGCGCGCTGACGATTTCGCCCGAAGCCGTTGCGGAATGGACGCCGCCGCCGATCGAGGCGCTCGATCTGGAAGCGCTGAGCGCGGTGCTGGGGACCGAACCGCGCGCGGAATTCCTGTTGCTCGGCACCGGCGCGACGCTGCAGCGCCCGCCGCCTGCCTTCACCCGCGCACTCGAAGCGCAGGGCATCGGCGTCGAGGCGATGGACAGCCGCGCGGCCGCGCGCGCCTGGGCGGTGCTGCGCGGCGAAGGCCGTTGGGTGATTGGCGCGCTCTATCCGCTTTGACCGCGCGCCGGGTGCGGCTATTCCCCCCTGCAACGGGTTTGGGGAGAGTCGGATATGAAAGCATTTTTGGCAACGATCGCGCTGATCGCGACACCGGCGCTGGCCCAGACGCCGCCCGCTGCGCCTGCACCGGTTGCTGCCCCGGCGCCGACGCCCGATTATACCAACCCGCAAAGCTGGCTCTGTCGGCCCGGCCGCACCGATCCGTGCAGCGCCGACCAGAGCGCGACGATCGTCAAGCCCGACGGATCGCGCAGCATCGAAACCTTCGCCGCCGCCAAGGATCCGACGTACGACTGTTTCTACGTCTATCCGACCGTCTCGCTCGATCCGACGCCGAACAGCGACATGAAGGCAGGGCAAGAGGAAAACCCCGTCGCGGCCTATCAGGCGGCGCGCTTCGCCAAGCATTGCCGCGTGTTCGCGCCGCTCTACCGGCAAGTCACGTTATCGGCGTTGCAAGCGCTGCTGAGTGGCCGGGCGGTCAATGCCGATCGGGTGATGGCGTATAACGACGTCAAGGCGGCGTGGGACGAATATCTGGCGTATGACAATCACGGGCGCGGGGTCGTGCTGATCGGGCATAGCCAGGGGTCGGGCGTGCTGAAGGCGCTGGTTGCCGACGCGATCGAGGGGACGCCGGTGCAAAAGCAGATCATCTCGGTGCTGATCCCCGGCACCAACGTGGCGGTGCCGATGGGCAAGGACGTTGGGGGTGATTTGAAATCCACGCCGCTCTGCCACCGCGCGAGCGATACTGGCTGCGTGGTCAGCTATGTCAGCTTCCGCGCCGATGCGCCGCCGCCGCCGAACGCGCGCTTCGGCGTGGTGCCGCAGCCGGGGATGATGGCGGCGTGCGTCAATCCGGCGGCGCTGGGCGGTGGCTCAGCGACGACCGACGCCTATCTCGGCGCGAAGGGCGCGGGGATCGCAAGCGCGCCGCAAGGACCATGGTCGAGCGATGGCGCGCCCGTCACCACGCCGTTCGTGAAAGTGCCCGGCTTGCTGAGCACGGCGTGCGTGGCGAGCGGAAAGTTCAGCTACCTTGCCGTGACCGTCAACGCCGTACCCGCCGACAAGCGCACCGACACGATCGTCGGCGATGTTGTCTATGGCGGCGGGATCCTCAAGGAATGGGGCCTCCACGTGATCGACATGCCGGTGGTGATGGGCGATCTGGTCGAGCTGAGCGCGGCGCAGGCGAAGGCGTGGTTGGCAAAGCAGCCTGTCGCAGCGGTGCAGTGAGGCAGGGTCACTATTGCGTCGCTTAGCATTCTTCGCTTCCCCGGCGATGGCCGCGGCCCAGTCGCGCGCCGTCGATTGGCGCGCACAACTCCAGCCAATGCAAGCCTGTCCTGCTGGGTCCCGGCCTACGCCGGGGAAGCGGGAAAGGGCAAGCTCGGCAGCTACCGCTTCACCAAGCTCGCCAGATGCTCATACAGTCGGGCGGTGTTAGCCTCCCATGTAAAGCGCTCCGCACCGCGGCGGACCGCATAGGGCGCAGGCGGATCGGCCAGCACCGCCGCAATCCCCGCCGCGAACGCAGGCGCACGCCGCGCTACGATCCGGCCGTAAGCGCGGTCGGTCACCACCTCCCCGGCCCCGCCCGCATCGGTCACTACGATCGGTGTGCCGCAGGCCAGCGCCTCGACCCAGGCATTGGCGAGGCCTTCGGACGATGATGCCAGCGCCATTACGTCGGCTGCGCCGAGCAGGGCGGGAAGAGCGACGTGCGGCACCGATCCGAGCAAGCGCGCCCGCTCCCCAAGCCCAAGGCGCGCAATCTGCGCGGTGAGTGCGGCGCGTTCGGGCCCCTCGCCGGCGATCAGCAAGGTGGCGGCAGGCAGCGACGCCAGCGCCTCGATCACGATATGATGCCCCTTGCGCGGGATCAGCGCGCCAAGCGAGACGATCAACGGCCCGGTGACGCGATAGGCCGCCTTGGCCACGCCACGGTCACGCGGGGCGAAGCGATCGAGATCGACGCCGGTGTGGTGGACGCGGATCGCCTCGGGAGGCATGGCGAGCGCCGCCATGTCGACGCGCATCGCTTGGCTGACCGCAAGCAACCCGTCTGCCGCGTGGCCCGCTGCGATCACTTGGGCGGACGTGGCGGGCGCGTGGCCCCAATGGTGGACGTCCGCGCCGCGCGCCTTGATCGACACCGGCACGCCGAAACGCCGCCCCAGCGCGATCGCGGCGGGGCCGTCGGGAAAGAAGAATTCGGCGTCGATCACATCGAACGCGAAATCGCGGCGGATGCGGGTGAGCAGCGGGATCAGCCGCCGTCTGAGCGCAACCGCGTGGAAGCGCCCGCCAGTGCCAGGCAAAGTGGTGAAGCGCGGGCGGTGGGTGTCGAGACCTTTCCACGTTTCGCGCTCGGGCAGTTTGGCGAGGTCGGCATAATGGGCGTGGGCTTTGAGCGGCCAGGGCGGCAGACCGACCGGCGCGACCAGGCGGAGTTCGACATCGGGGTGCGCCGCCAGCCCGAGCGTCTGCCGCTCGACGAACACCCCGAAATTGGGGCGCGATGCGTCGGGGAACAGGGTCGAAAGCGTGAGAACGCGAAGCATGCGGGGGCGATAGCATAAGAGGCGTTAACGCCGGGTGGTCAGTGCTGCCGCGCCAGCCGTTTGGTCTCAAGGCACAAAAGTCGCACCATCGCATATGTTTGCCACTGCGCGGCGTGAGGGATCACCTACTTCAGATATCGACAGAATCGGCCGCGCATTTGCCGGATGCAGGACAGAGTGACGTCGCTTGGGTGGGTGTCGACTGTGATGTTTTCGGCGGCGGCCTTGGACTGGCTGTAGATCCATGCCAGGCTCATCGTAAACGGCTGGGACCAATCTTATGACCCGGAGATTTTCAGCAAAATTGCGGCGGAGTTCACCGCAAAGCCGAGGGCAACGCTCTTCATCATTTCCCGAGGCGTAA
>NZ_JBBATX010000113.1:0-3571 GCF_040398505.1 Sphingomonas sp.
CGCAACACCACGATCCCGACCAAGAAGTCGCAGACCTATTCGACCGCCGACGACAACCAGCAGGCGGTCACCATCCGCGTGTTCCAGGGCGAGCGCGAAATGGCGGCGGATAACAAGATGCTTGGCCAGTTCGACCTGGTCGGGATCCCGTCCGCACCGCGCGGCGTGCCGCAGATCGAGGTTACGTTCGACATCGATGCCAACGGTCTCGTCAACGTCTCCGCCAAGGACAAGGGGACGGGCAAGGAGCAGCAGATCCGCATCCAGGCCTCGGGTGGCCTGTCCGAGCGCGACATCGAGCAAATGGTGCGCGATGCCGAGCAGTTTGCCGAGGACGACAAGAAGCGGCGCGAGGCGGCCGAAGCGCGCAACACGCTCGACGGGTTGGTCCACACGACCGAGCGTCAGCTGGCCGACAATGGCGACAAGGTCGACGCGGCGTTGAAGGGCGAAATCGAGGCGGCGATCGTCGCTGCCAAGACCGTGCTTGAAGGCGACGATGCGGCGGCGATGAAGGCCGAAAGCGAGAAGTTCCAGCAGGTCGCGATGAAGCTTGGCCAGGCGATCTACGAGAAGCAGGCGCAGGCCGAGGCATCGCCTGCACCGGGTGCAGACGCGCCGAAGGAGGACGTGGTCGACGCGGAATTCTCCGAAGTCGATGATACCAAAGCGTAAAAACTGATGCGCACCTCCCGTCATCCGTGCACTAGTGGCGCGGATGACGGGCAGGGCTGGGGCCGAGTATGACGACCGAAGTTGATTTCTACGAGCTGCTGGAATGCGAGCGCAATGCCGACGATGGCACGCTCAAATCGTCCTATCGCCGCCTTGCGATGCGCTACCATCCGGACAAAAATCCCGGCTGCAGCGATTCCGAGGCGCGCTTCAAGTCGATCAGCGAAGCCTATGACTGTCTGAAGGACCCGCAAAAGCGCGCGGCCTATGATCGCTATGGCCATGCCGCGTTCAAGCAGCAGGGCGGCGGTGGCGGCGGTGGCGCGCAGGATTTTAGCGCGTTTTCGGATATTTTCGAAAACATCTTCGGCGAGTTTATGGGTGGCCAGCGCGGCGGCGCGGCCGCGCCGCGGCGTGGCGCGGACTTGCGCTACGACATGGAAATCTCGCTCGAAGACGCCTTCCACGGCAAATCGACCGAAATCACGATCGATGTCACCGGCGTGTGCGATATCTGCAACGGCAGCGGCGCGACCAAGGGGACCTCGGCCAAAGCGTGCGCGACGTGCCACGGCCACGGCAAGGTGCGCGCGCAGCAAGGCTTTTTCGTGGTCGAGCGGACCTGCCCGTCCTGCCACGGTGCCGGCCAGACGATCGCCGATCCGTGCGGCAATTGCCGGGGTGAGGGGCGCGTCGACAAGACCAAGACGCGCGCCGTCAACATTCCGCCCGGCGTCGATGAGGGCACGCGCGTCCGCTTGACCGGAGAGGGCGAAGCCGGCTTGCGCGGTGCGCCCGCTGGCGACCTCTACATTTTCCTCCACGTCGCGCGGCATCCGCTGTTCGAACGCGACGGGACGACCCTGTTCGCGCGCACCCCGATCAGCTTCACCACCGCCTCGCTTGGCGGGGAAATCCATATTCCGGGCCCCGATGGCGTCCGCCATCCGATCAAAATTCCGGCGGGCACGCAAAGCGGCCGCGAATTGCGGCAGCGTGGCGCGGGCATGCCGGTGTTGCAGGGGCGCGGGCGCGGCGATCTCGTCATCCGCATCGAAGTCGAAACGCCGAGCAACCTGACTGGCCGTCAGCGCGAATTGCTTGAGGAATTCCGCGCGACCGAAACCGGCAAGGAATGCCCGCAGACCAGCGGATTTTTCAAGAAAATGAAGGGCGCGTGGGGATAATCGTTCGGGGCTTTCGGGGGGAAGTATGCGGGGTTTTGGGGCTTTTCTGACGGCATTTTCTGCGCTTGCGGCGATCGGTGTGGTCTCACCCATGATCGTCGCGGCACAGGAGGCACCGCCAGCGGATCGCGCCACGACCAATCTGCGCGACTTCGATTTCGTGGTCGACAAGATTACCGCGAACTATGCTGGCTGGGATACCAAGGTAACCCCCGCCACACGCGCGCAGCTCGCCGCTTTGACCGCGCAATTGCGCGCCAAGGCCGCGACCGCGAGCGATGCCGAACTTACCGCGTTGCTCGTCGAATGGGTCGATTTCTTCAAGGATCGCCATATCCGCGTCTTTGCGCAACCGGCGCCTTCGGCCCCGGCAAGCGCGGCGGTGGTGACGCAAAACTATCCATCGCGCCCGCTAACCGAAGCACAGGCGCGGGCGCGGTTTGCTGCGCTGGGCAAGACGCGTGATCCGATCGAGGGTATCTGGCGGATCGGCGGCGACCGCTATCGCGTCGCGATCTTGCGGGATCCAGGAAACGCTCGCGTATTCACCGCAGCCGTGCTCACCACGATGGCCGGAAACTGGCATCCCGGGCAGATCAAGGCGGAGATCACGCGCGATGCCGCCGGAGCGCTTCAGATGCTCTATCGGACCGGCGCGCACGGTGAAGAGAAGGTTGGAGCCGAGCTCGTCGCGGCGGGTGCCGCTATCGCCGTAACCGGCTGGGGGACGTGGGCGCGCGAATTGCCTGTCGTGGCGGACGCCGACATCGTCGCACGGCAATTCCCGTCGGACGACCTTTTCCTCAAGGCGCTTTCTCCGAAAACGCTATGGTTGCGCATCCCGGATTTCGACCCGAGCCGCGCTGCGCCGTTGAAGGCGCTGCTCGCCGCGCACAAGGCCCAGATCGACAAGACTCCCAATCTGGTGATTGACCTGCGTGGCAATGGCGGGGGGAGCGATTTTGTGTGCGAGCCGCTGCTGCCGCTCGTCTACACGCGCCCGGTCTATACGATCGGGATCGAAATGCGCGCGAGCCAGGACAACATCGCGCTACGCCGCAAAGTCGCCGACGATATTCGCGTCGAGGCACCCGACGTAGCCGCGAATTTGGACATACCGAACAAGCAGATGGCGGGCAATTTCGGAGGCTACTTCCGGCCTGATCCGCTGCCCTTCTCGATCGACCGGCTGCCGACAGTTGTGCCATATCCGAAGCGAGTCGCCGTGCTGGTCGACGGTGCCGGGAGTACTGCCGAGCAATTCCTGCTGGCGCTGCGGCAAAGCGGCAAGGTGACGCTGATGGGCCAGAGCAATTCAGCCGGTGTGCTCGATTTCGCGAATGTTGTCGGCATGCCGACCCCGTCGGGGCGCTTTCGGCTGCAATGGGCGACATCGCGGACGCTGCGTCTGCCCGGTGATCGGGTTGATCCGGATGGCATCGCGCCTGATATTCGAATTCCTACGGGGGAAAAGGACCCCATCACGCACGCAGCTAAGTGGCTGGAACGTCAGGTCGATTGATCCCGTCGGCCCTGGCCGCCCCGACATAAGAAGGGGCGGTTGGGCTGACAGGTCAGAGGATCAACGTCACCTCAACCAACAGCGCGACGCCTGCGGCGGCGATCAAGCCACTGGCAAGCTTTTCCAAAATACGCATCGTTGAGTCTCCGTGTGCCGGTTCGTTCCGGCTCCGACACATTTGGAGATT
>NZ_JBBATX010000113.1:3671-7557 GCF_040398505.1 Sphingomonas sp.
TGGAGCTTCGAGCGTTCGAAGTTCGCTTTTAGCGTGGCAAATGCAGCGTCAGCGGCCCCACGCGCTCGCGGCGGGGATAGGCGGTGTCGATCGCGTCGGCGATCAAGGGTGTGAAGCGCTGGTCGTAGATCAAATCCCCGCGATCGCCGTACGTCACGAAAAAGCCGAAATCGCCGCGCCGGACGTGCGCCGCGAGCCGCACCTGATCGTACACGCCCGCGCTGCCCAGTTCGGCGATCATCGCGGGTTCCCAGATAACGTTCTGCCCGGCGCGGCGGAGCAGCACCATGTCGTCGCTCACCACCGGTTTCGCGCTCGCCCGTACCCGATCGACCAGCGCCTGCATCGCCGCGCGGTTTTGCGTGCTGCGAGCATCGGGCCGGACCGGCGGATCGAGCATCTGGATCGGCAGGCCAAGGGCGAGCAGCAGCAGCAGCACGCCGCTCGGTGCCGACGCCTGCGCGGTGGCGGCGCGGATCACCGGGACGACCGCGATCCCGATCAGGATCGTGATCCCGGCGAACCAGTCGATCAGATAATTGTCATTGGCCGCCGATTTGAGGATCATCGGCAGCATCAGCGTCTTGAGGATCACCAGCAGCAGCACGATTGCCGTCGCCGCCAATCCGCGCTCGGTTGCCATCCGCGCGCGCCAGCGCCGCCACTGGCGCGGATCGAGCTGCCGCCACGCCACTGCAAAGCCGATGCCGCCAAGCGCGATCGGCACGATGTTCGCCAACAGCACGAACAGCGTTTTCGCGGCATGGTCCCACGCGATGCGGTTGAGATTGTAGAAGAGGATGTTGGTCAGGAAATGGTCGCTCTGCGTCGCCTGGATCAGGCCGAGACCGATGAACGAGGCGAGCACCGCGCTACCGAGCAGCAGCCAGGCCGCGTGCGGGCGGGCGACCAGCAGGACGAGAAACGCGGCGGCGGGGGCGGGCAGGCTGGTCTGGCGCGTGTAGAGCGCGAGCGTGAACAGTATGCCCGCGCCGATCGCGAGCATCGGACGATCGACCGCGCGAACGACTAGCACCAGCCCGGTCAAGGTGAACGCCAGCGCGAGCATGTCGATCTGCATCAGCAGCGCCGAGGTCAGCAAGAGCGGCAGCGCGGCGAAGCACGCGGCGGTGAACATCCCGGCCAAGGCACGAACGCGCCGATCCTGGCCGTCACCAATCGCCGTGGCCGTTACCACGCCGGCAAGCATCGCCGAGACGATCGTCGACACGAGTGACACGAGCCGCCCGGCGAACAATTGGTCCAAGCCGAACAGCGCCGATGTCGCCGCGGTGACCAGATGATAGACTGGCGGATAATTGAACACGATCGCCGGGAATGCGCGCAAGGGTGCATAGCCCGTCCCCGCCACGATGCGGCGCAGCTGTTGCCAGACGACGCCCTCGCCATAATCGCGCCCGAACGGATCGCCCAGCGCATCGGCCGCGTGGAACCCGAGCCTCGCCAAGCCCTACGCCAAGGCGATCGCGGCAATCGCGAGGACCGCGCGCGCGGTCAGCATGGAGCGGTCAGGGCGCGTTGGCGTCACGCGTTGCCGTCGCCTTCACCGAACACCCGCGCGAAGATCGTATCGACATGCTTCAAATGATAGCCGAGGTCGAACTTATCCTCGATCTCCGCCACCGACAACGCGGCGGTCACTTCGGGATCGGCCTTGAGCAATTCCATCAGCGACAGGTCGCCGTCCGAATCCCACACCTTCATCGCGTTGCGCTGCACGAGGCGGTACGCGTCCTCGCGGCTCACCCCGGCCTGGGTCAGCGCGAGCAGGACGCGCTGCGAATGGACGAGGCCGCCCATCTTGTTGAGGTTCTTCTCCATCCGCGCCGGATAGACGACGAGCTTGTCCATCACGCCGGTGAGCCGCGCGAGCGCGAAGTCGAGCGTGATCGTCGCATCGGGGCCGATATAGCGCTCGACCGAGCTGTGGCTGATGTCGCGCTCATGCCACAAAGCGACATTCTCGAGCGCGGGGGTGACATAGCCACGGACCATGCGGGCGAGGCCGGTGAGGTTTTCGGTCAGCACCGGGTTGCGCTTGTGCGGCATTGCCGACGAACCCTTTTGGCCGGGCGAGAAGAACTCCTCGGCTTCGAGCACTTCGGTGCGCTGAAGGTGACGGATTTCGGTGGCGAGCCGCTCGATCGATGAAGCGATCACGCCCAATGTCGCGAAGAACATCGCATGGCGGTCACGCGGGATGACCTGAGTCGAAACGGGTTCGATCGTCAGGCCCATTTTCTCGGCGACATGCGCCTCGACGAACGGATCGATATTGGCGAAGGTGCCGACTGCGCCCGAAATCGCGCAGGTGGCGATGTCGGCGCGCGCCGCGACGAGCCGGGCGCGGTTGCGCGCGAATTCGGCATAGGCTTGTGCGAGTTTGAGCCCGAAGGTAACCGGCTCGGCATGGATGCCGTGGCTGCGCCCGATCGTCGGCGTCATCTTATGTTCGAGCGCGCGGCGCTTGAGCACCGCGAGCAACGCGTCGATATCGGCGAGCAACAGATCGCTGGCCCGCGCAAGCTGCACCGAGAGGCAGGTGTCGAGCACGTCCGACGAGGTCATGCCCTGATGCATGAAGCGCGCTTCGGGCCCGACATGTTCGGCGACATTGGTCAGAAACGCGATCACGTCATGCTTGGTCTCGCGCTCGATCTCGTCGATCCGCTCGACCTCGAACGCGCCCTTGGCCCAGATCGCTGCGGCTGCTTCCTTCGGCACCACGCCAAGCTCGGCCAGCGCGTCGGTGGCGTGCGCTTCGATCTCAAACCAGATGCCAAAACGCGCCTCCGGCGTCCAGATCGCGACCATATCGGGGCGGGAATAGCGCGGGATCATCGGATTTCCTTGGGTCGGCAGGGTCAGGTCGTCGCAGAATCGGCTCAGAACCACGATCACCTGCGCGTTAGCAGGGACGGGGCGCGCCTTCAAATCGGCCGGATCGGGAGCGTTTCGGTAACAGGCGGGTTGAATAGCCTGACGGAATGACCGCGTGGTGCACAAAATGCACCGGTCTGCCCGACGAAGCGTTGAAATCAAACGATGGAGACATCCGATGTTTAAGTATGTATTTATTGCCGGTGCGATGACCTTGTCGGCTTCGGCATTCGCCCAGACCGCGCCCGCTCAGGATATGACGCCGCAGAACATGCCATCGGCGCCGACGACGACTGATCAGGCGATGACGGCGCAGCCTGCACCGCAAACCGCCGCTCCAGCCGACTCGACCGCCGCCCCGGCGCAGGATGCCGTCGCAGCGGCGCAACCGGCCGCCGGCACGCAGGTGGCGGAGGTCGTGACGAAGGAATTTCCGAGCTATGACAAAAATGGCGACGGAAATCTGAGCGAAAAGGAATTCGACACGTGGATGGTCGCGCTGAAGACCGCGAGCGACCCGTCGACCAAGGCCACTGCGTCGACCACCAAGACCTGGCTGCGTCAGTCGTTTGCGCAGACCGATACCGACAAGAACAAGAAGGTGTCACAGACGGAGCTGACCGGCTTTCTGTCGCAAAAGGGCTAATCACCCCATTGCACGAGACCGCCGTCCCCACGGGGGCGGCGGTTCTTTGCGTGTCTACAGCAACCCCATCGCGCGCAGGCTCGAATGCCCGCTCGCGCCGATGATGATATGATCGTGCAGCGCGATGCCGAGCCGTTTGCCGGCCTCCGCCACCTTGCGCGTCAAGTCGATGTCGGCGCGGCTCGGTGCGGGATCGCCGCTCGGGTGATTGTGGACGAGGATGATCGCGGCCGAGCCGAGATCGATCGCGCGGCGGATCACCTCGCGCACATAGACGGCGGCCTCGTCGATCGAGCCGTCGCTCATCACTTCGTCGCGGATCAGGATGTTACGCGTGTT
>NZ_JBBATX010000114.1:0-7325 GCF_040398505.1 Sphingomonas sp.
GCCTGGCCGATCCGCCCCATGCCGATAATGCCGAGCGCCTTGCCGCCGATGCGGTGGCCGAGCATCCCGCCGGGGCTCCAGCCCTTCCATTCGCCCGAGCGGACGAGCTTCTCGCCCTCGGCGAGGCGGCGCGGGACCGAAAGGATCAGCGCCATCGTCATGTCGGCGGTATCCTCGGTCAGCACGCCGGGGGTGTTGGTGACGATGATGCCGCGTGCGCGGGCGGCCTTGAGCGCGATATGGTTCACGCCCGCGCCGAAATTGGCGATCAGCTTGAGGTTGGGGCCGGCGTTGGCGATCAGATCGGCGTCGATCTCGTCGGTGACGGTGGGGACGAGCACGTCGCAGTCGGCCATCGCGGTGGCGAGCTGATCGCGGGTCAGGCCGGTCGGGCCGCGATGGATCGTCGCGTCGAACAATTGCTCCATCCGGTCCATCACCGCGTCGGGCAATTCGCGGGTGACCACAATCTTTGGGTTCGGGACGCGTCTCGTTTCGGGCATCGCATAGGCTTGGCGGAGGCGTTTGCCTGCGTCAACGGGTGTTGAAGCGGGTGGGGCAAGCACGGTAGGAAGGCCGGGTAATTCACAGGGGTTGAGTATGCGCAGTGCAGGCCGGATGATCCTGGCGGTGACGATCGTGGCGCTGGCCGTCCCGTCCTTTGCCGCGCTGGTGAACAAGAAGACGCCGTATTTCGGCTCGATCGCGGCGGGCAAGGCGCGGATGCGGACCGGGCCGGGGCGCAGCTATCCGTCGAGCTGGCTGTATCAGCGCGCCGATCTGCCGGTGAAGGTGCTCGATATTTACGATCATGGCGCGTGGTACAAGGTCGAGGATCCGGGCGGTATTCAGGGCTGGATGATGGGAGCGTTGCTCAGCGAAACGCGCACCGGGCTGGTGATGGGCACAGTCGCCGAGCTGCGCGATTCGCCGCGCGACGGCGGGCGCGTCCGCTGGCGCGTGGCACCGGGCGTGGTCGGGCGGCTGAGTCGCTGCGCGCGCGGCTGGTGCTATTTCGATGCGCGCGGGCGCGGCGGCTATATCGAGGCGGTGCGGCTGTGGGGGGTCGAGCCGGGCGAAGTGCTCAATTGAGCGCGATTGCGCCGGGTTGGCGGATCGTGCGTGACGATCTGTCGCACCCGCACGTGGTGGCACTGATCGAGTTGCATGTGCGCGCGGCGTTCGACAATTCGCCGCCGGGGGCGGTGTTCGCGCTCGATCTGAGCGGGTTGCGCGCGGCCGACGTGACGCTGTGGACGCTGTGGGAGGGGGAGGCGCTGCTCGGGATGGGGGCGCTCAAGCAGCTCGATGCCGAACATGGCGAGCTGAAATCGATGCGGACGGCACCGGGCCATGTGCGGCGCGGCGTGGCGCGGGCGATGCTCGAGCATCTGATCGCCGAGGCGCGGGCGCGGGGATATCGGCGGGTGAGTCTGGAGACGGGGTCGAACGCGCCCTTTGCGCCTGCGCGCGCCTTGTATGCGGCGGCCGGGTTTGTGGCGTGTGGGGCGTTTGCTGGGTATTCGGATACGGCGTTTAGCCGGTATTATTCGCTCGTGATTTGAGGCGAAGAGCAGAAGGTTGGTTCGCGCGGAGGCGCGGAGGCGCGGAGAAGAAGAAGAAGGTTGGTTCGCCCTTACCTTTCGCGCGCCTCAGGACAGACGTTCGTTGTGTCTCCCGGCCGCTCCGCAAGCGCAACCCCTCCGCGCCTCCGCGCCTCCGCGCCTCTGCGCGAACCAACCTTCTTTTTCTGAAACTCAGTGCATCAATTCTACCGCGACCGCGGTCGCTTCGCCGCCGCCGATGCACAGCGACGCGATCCCGCGCTTTTGGCCGTGCGCCTCCAGCGCCGAGAGCAGGGTCGCGAGGATGCGTGCGCCGCTCGCGCCGATCGGATGGCCGAGCGCGCAGGCACCGCCATTCACGTTGATGCGGTCGTGCGCGATATCGAGGTCGCGCATCGCGATCATCGCGACGACGGCGAAGGCTTCGTTGATCTCGAACAGATCGACATCCTTGGCCGACCAGCCGGCACGTTCGAGCGCCTTGCGTATCGCGAACACCGGTGCGGTGGTGAAGAGCGACGGCGCGTGCGCGTGCGCGGCCTGCGCCACGATCCGCGCGATGGGGGTGAGGCCGAGCTTCTCGGCCACGCTCGCGCGCGTCATCACCAAGGCGGCGGCGCCGTCCGAGATCGACGAGGCGTTGGCGGCGGTGATCGCGCCGTCCTTTGAGAAAGCGGGCTTGAGCGTCGGGATTTTGGCGACATCGCCGCGGGCGGGTTGTTCGTCGAGCAGGACGGTGGTCGGGCCCTTGCGCCCCGCGACCGCGACGCCGACGATTTCGCGGTCGAACGCGCCCGATTCCTGCGCGCGGCGCGCGCGGTGGAGCGATTCGATTGCGTAATCGTCCATCTGGGCGCGCGTGAATTGATAGACCGCGGCGGTATCCTCGGCGAAATTGCCCATCAACTTGCCGGGTTCGTAGGCGTCTTCGAGCCCGTCGAGATACATGTGATCTTTCAGCACATCATGCCCGATCCGCGCGCCGCCACGGTGGCGCAGCGACAGATAGGGCGCGTTGGTCATGCTCTCCATCCCGCCCGCGATCAGCAGATCGACCGATCCGGCGGCGAGCGCATCGGCGGCGAGCATCGTCGCCATCATGCCGCTGCCGCACATTTTGTTGACGGTCGTCGCCTCGATATGATCGGGCAGGCCGGCCTTGAGCGCGGCCTGGCGCGCCGGGGCCTGACCGAGCCCGGCGGGGAGGACGCAGCCCATATAGATCCGCTCGATCGCATCGCCCGACACGCCCGCGCGCGCGACCACACCGCCAACCGCCGCCGCACCCAGCTCGGTCGCGGTCGCGCCGGTCAGCGCGCCCTGAAACGACCCGATCGGGGTGCGGGCATAAGAGACGATGACGATGGGATCGCTGGACATGGTTTTGGCTCCGGTGGAACTTGTAGGCGCGATCTAGGCTTCCGCTCCCGGATTTACAAACGCTGCGGAGATCGCAATGGACACGCTGACCACCGGGATGAAATGGGCGGCGTCGGGCGGCGGCATCGCCGCCGCGACGATGGTGTCGCTCGATCGCGGGCGGCGGCTGACCGGCTGGGGGCTGGTGTTGTTCGCGGTATCGGCGGTGGCATGGATGGGGGGTGCGGTGTTGACCAGAGACTTCGCACTCGGCACGCAGAACGCCGTGCTGCTCGTGATCGATCTGTATGGGGCGTATCGCTACCTCATTCGCAAGGCCTCGAATGGCTGAGCTGATGATGACTGCTATGGGGTGGCCGGTGCTGCTCGGCGTGCTCGGCGCGGTGATCGGGAGCTTTCTCGCGACGCTGGTTGTGCGCTGGGGCGAGGAACGGTCGGTGCTGCGCGGGCGGTCGCAGTGCGATGCGTGTCACGCGCCGCTCCGCGCGCGCGACCTGATCCCGTTGCTGAGCGCCGCCGTGGCGCGCGGGCGCTGCCGGATGTGCGGCGCGCGGATTGATGCGCGGCATTGGCAGATCGAGCTTGGCTGCGTCTTTGTCGGCGTCCTCGCCGGGATCGCGGTGCCGGGGCCGGTCGGGTTGGCGGGCGCGGTGTTCGGCTGGTTGCTGCTGACGCTCGCGGCGCTCGATCTGGCGTATTTTGTGCTGCCGAACGTGGTGACGACGACGCTGGCGGTCGGCGGGTTGGCCACCGGATGGCTTGGGGTCGAGCCGTCGGTGCAGGATCGGCTGATCGGCGGGGCAGGGGGTTTTGCCGTCTTGTGGCTGATTGGCGAAGGCTATCGCCTGCTGCGCAAGCGCGACGGGCTGGGCGGGGGTGACCCCAAGATGCTCGGCGCGATCGGATTGTGGCTGGGATGGCAGATCCTGCCGGTGGTGGTGTTCCTCGCGGCGCTCACCGGCCTCGCGCTCGTGCTGGTCGGGATGGCGACGGGCAAAAGCACGGCGCTGACCGATGCGAAGCCGTTCGGGGCGCTGCTCGCGATCGCCGCTTACCCGGCGTGGCTGTTCCTGTTAGGACCGATGGCATGAGCGTTCTCCTCTTTCTCGCCGCCCTCGCCCAAGCGGCACCGCAGGCTGCGCCGGCGGCACCAACCGCGTCGATCGACGGCTTGCCGATTGGCGCGATTCCCCGCCAGGACCTGCCGGAGCGGGGCTGCGCTGCCTTTCTGTGGACCGCGAGCGGGACGCGCGCGCTGGTGGCGATGGCGCAGGCGGACCCCGCGCGGTTGCGGCTGTCGATCGCGGGGACGATCGTCGATCTTGAACGCAGCGGACAAGTCGGTACTGGCGGGTTCGGCTTTGCCGAAACGAATGATTATGGCGGCGGCAGCATGGCCGCCAAACTAACGCTCAAGATCGAAACGCGGGGCTCGCTCAGCGGTGGGGCAATGGTGCCCGAGGGTATTTTGCAAATCGACCGGGCGGGGCAGGACAGCCTCGTGGTGCCGGTCGCGGGGATGATAGGATGCGCGGCATGACGATGCAGGATGTTCTGGCGCTGCAACGCGCACACTTTATGGAAGAATTGCCGGTTTCGCTGGCCGCGCGCAAAGACCGGTTGAACCGCGCGGTCGCGATGATTGGCGACAATGCCGCTGCCTTTTGCGACGCGCTGAGCGAGGATTTTGGCCACCGCAGCCGCGAACAATCGATGCTGACCGATATAGCGTCCTCGATCGCGCCGCTCAAACACGCGCTGAAATCGGTCGAAAAATGGATGCGGCGCGACACGCGCGCGGTGCAATTCCCGCTCGGCTTGCTCGGCGCGCGGGCGTGGGTCGAGTATCAGCCCAAGGGTGTGGTCGGGGTGATTGCGCCGTGGAATTTCCCGGTCAATCTGGTGATGGGGCCAGTCGCGGGCGCGTTCGCGGCGGGCAACCGCGTGATGGTCAAGACGAGCGAATTCACCGCGCGGACGGCGGCTTTGTTCGAAGAAGTCTGTCCCAAATATTTTCCGACCGATGAGCTCGCTTTCTTCAGCGGCGGCGCGGATATCGGCAAGGCGTTCTCGGAGCTGGCGTTTGATCATTTGATCTTCACCGGCGCGACCGGGATCGGGCGGCATATCCTGCATGCCGCCGCCGATAATCTCACGCCGGTTACGCTGGAACTCGGCGGCAAGTCGCCGGTGATCGTCGGCAAGGGGGCCGATATCGCCAAGACGACCGAGCGCGTCGCGATCGGCAAGATGCTCAATGCCGGGCAAATCTGCCTCGCGCCCGATTATATGCTGGTGCCCGAAGCGCAGGAACAAGCGGTGGTCGACGGGATCAAGGCGGCGGTGTCGGCAATGTACCCGACCTTGCTCGCCAACCCCGATTATACCGCGATCATCAACGACCGGCATCATCAGCGCCTGACCGACTGGGTCGAGGATGCGCGCGCCAAGGGCGCGACGGTCGAGGTGGTCAATCCCGGCGGGGAGGAGTTCGCCGGATCAAACGCGCGGAAAATGCCGCTGCACATCGTGCGGAATGCGACCGATGACATGATCGTGATGCAGGAGGAATTGTTCGGGCCGATCCTGCCGGTGCGCAGCTATCGCGCGATCGACGACGCGATTTCGGAGGTCAACCGCCGCGACCGGCCGCTCGGGCTCTATTATTTCGGGCCCGACGAGGCCGAGCGGCGGCGCGTGCTCGACCGGACGATTTCGGGCGGGGTGACGCTCGACGATGTGGTGTTCCACGTCTCGATGGAGGAGCTGCCGTTCGGCGGGATCGGGCCATCGGGGATGGGATCCTATCACGGCACCGATGGCTTCAAGACCTTCAGCCATGCCAAAGCGGTGTACAAGCAAGCCAAGCTCGACGTGGCGAAGCTTGCGGGGCTGAAGCCGCCTTATGGCAAGGCGACGCTGGCGAGTGTTAGGCGGCAGATGAAGTAGCTTCTTCCACCCCGGCGAAGGCCGGGGCCCAGTCGCGGAACTACATTTATTGGCTGGTGCCCTCATTACCTCGGCCATCTCGACTGGGTCCCGGCCTTCGCCGGGGTGGCGCTGAAAGCAGACGCTTCGTTCAATCGACCCGATAGTGGATCGGCTTGAAGCTCCCGCCATTGCTCGCCGGGGCCGAGCACGCCGTCAGGCCGATGATCAGATCCATCTCCGCCCGAAACACGATGTGATCGCCTGCGCGGCTGATCGGGGGGAGGACCGACAGGATGCCGGTGGTGCCGTCGACGGCGACGTTCATGAAGCAGTTGAACGCGGTCGGGATCGCATCCGGCGCGATGCCATAGGGTTTTAGCGCCGCCGCGAGATTGCCGAAACAGCCGCGATGCGGCGGCAAATCGGGGTAGAAATGGTGGAAGGTGTCGTACGAACACGGCGTCAGCAGGAAATCGTGTCGCCCGACCGTATCGGCAATAATCGACAGCATCGGTCTTGAGCGGTTCGAATAGAGGATGTGGCCCTTGGTCAGGAAGATCGTCTCGGCATAATCGAGCGACCGGCCTGACGAGATCAGCTCTGCGAGATCATCGGCGTTGAACGCCAGCAAATCCGCCACCTGCACGCCGCGTGGATCGATCACGGTCAGCGTTTCGCCCGCCGCGAGCCGGAAGGCGGTCCCGCTGCGCTCGGGGATTTCGATGGTGTCGCTCAATCGGGTTTCCCGGCGTAAGAGAAAGGGCATTTCCAGCCGTCCTCGACCGCGCGGCCGCTATATTGGCGCGCCTCGCTTGCCTCGCCGTGGCGCGCGAGCATCGGGTTGCGTGATCCGGCGAGCGCCTCGTCGCGGACGAGGATTTTTTCACGCAGGCCTTCGTAGCGACCCTGCGAGCGGAGCGTTTCGAACTGGTCGTGGAGGTTGAACACCATCGTTGGCTGCGCGAAACGGCGCGCCGGGCGGCTGGCGCGCGGGTGGAGGCCGACGATGAAGAACGCCTCGCCGCCAAAGCTCAGCGAGAAATGCGGGCTGTCGGGATCGGCGCTGACGCCGGCATCATAACCCTGGCCGCGCCAATGATCCTTGTCGGACAGCGACTGGGCGCGCTGCCACAGCGCGGCCTCGAACGCCTCTTCGCTCAGATCGTCGGGGCCGCCGAAGATGACCGCGAAGCTGCGGAACAGGCCGGGGTCGGCGCGATAGTCGGCGGCGAAGTTGAGCAGACCGTCATGGATGCGCAGATCGTCCCACGCGCTGTCGATCCGGTCGCACGCGAGCACCGAGAGCGTTCCCTTGGCAAGCGCGGCCTTGGCCCCGACACACGGGAAATCCGCCGCCGCGACATGCGCGTCGAGCAAGGCCTGGAAATCACCCTGCGCGCGGTGACGCCAGCGGAACATGGGGGTCGATGGCGTTGGCATGCCGGATAA
>NZ_JBBATX010000115.1:0-7324 GCF_040398505.1 Sphingomonas sp.
CTCAGTCGCCGAGCTTTTCGATCTTTTCGTTCAACCGGCCGAGTTCGGCCTTGAGCGCGGCGATCTCGTCATCCTTGCTGGCCGAGGTTTGCGACGCGGTGCCGAGGCCGCCTTTGGCACCGGGCTTGAAGGCCTGCGTCGCGGCTTCGAACATCGCCATATTCTGCTTGGCGAGTTCGGCGAAGGGCGAATTGGCGAACGCGCCTTCGACCGCGCTCTTGAACTGCTGCTGATTGCGGCGGAAACTGTCCATCGACGCTTCGAGATAGCCCGGCACCATATTCTGCATCGAATCGCCGTACATCGCGATCAACTGGCGCAGGAAATTGACCGGCAGCATCGTCTGGCCGCGCTGCTCCTCTTCCATGATGATCTGCGTCAGAATATTGTGCGTGATGTCCTCTTCGGACTTGGCATCAAGCACCTTGAAATCGCGGCCTTCGCGCGTCATCGCGGCAAGATGTTCGAGCGTGATGTAAGACGACGTCTCGGTGTTATAGAGGCGGCGGTTCGCGTACTTCTTGATCGTGACCGGGCCATCACCCGGTATGGTCTTCTTCATGAAAAAGGCTCCCCGCCTATGGTTGCTTCCGCCGTACCACCATTCGATACCGCATCGCAACACGGGCCGCGTCCGCTGCCGTTGTTCCTCGATATGCTGCGCGAACAGACCGCAGCATCGCCCGAGCGGCGCGCGGCGGCGCTGGCGGGATTGCGCGCCTATCAGGATTTTCCGCGCCGCCGCGCGCGCAAGCCGATGCCCGCCCGTTTCCGCAAAGGCACCGCGCGCTTGCGCGACTATGGCGCGAAAGGCGCGACCGGGCGGGCGGTGCTGTTCATCCCGTCGCTGATCAACCCGCCGCACATTCTCGACCTGTTGCCCGAGCTTTCGTTGCTGCGCTGGCTGGCACAGCAGGGGCATCGCCCGTTCCTGCTCGATTGGGGGACGCCGCCGCCGAACGCACGCGAGCTGGACGTCACGGCGCACGTCGAGCGCGTCCTCCTCCCGCTGATCGCCAAATTCGCTGAGCCGCCGGTGCTGGTCGGCTATTGCCTCGGCGGCACGATGGCGCTCGCCGCCGCCTGCCTGACGCCGGTCGCCGGCCTCGCGCTGATCGCGTCGCCCTGGACCTTTGCCGGGTTCGGCGCGGTGGCGCGCGGCGAGATTGCGGCCTTGTGGCACGCCGCGAAACCGGTCTGCGCGGCGCTGGGGCTGGTGCCGATGGAAGTCCTGCAAGCGGGCTTCTGGCGGCTCGATCCGGCGCGGACGATCGCCAAATATGAGGCGTTCGCGGCAATGGAACCCGATAGCGCCGCGGCGCGGCAGTTCGTGGCGATGGAGGATTGGGCCAATGCCGGGGCGCCCTTGCCCTTTGCCACCGGACGACAAGTGTTCGAGCATTTCGTCGGTGCCGACGCAACCGGCGCGCACCGCTGGCAGATCAAGGGCACGACGATCACGCCCGCCGCCCTCACCTGCCCGGCGATCGAATTCGTGTCGCTGAACGACCGGATCGTCCCCGCCGCCAGCGCCGCCGACTTGCCCGCGCGGCACGATCTCGGCGCGGGGCATGTCGGCATGATCGTCGGGCGCGGCGCCAGGACGCAAATGTGGGAACCGCTGTCGGGCTGGTTAAACGCGCTGCCTGCGCCTAAATAGCGGCGACGCATTTCCCGGAGACACCCCATGCAAGATTCCAGCCGCGACATCGTGATCACCGCCGCCAAGCGCACTCCGGTCGGCAGTTTCCTCGGTGCCTTTGCTGCCACGCCAGCGCATGAGCTTGGCCGCATCGCGATCGAAGCCGCGCTCGCGCAGGCGGGCGTTGCGGGCGCGGACGTGTCGGAAGTCATCCTCGGCCAAGTGCTCACCGCGGCGCAAGGCCAGAACCCGGCGCGTCAGGCCGCGATGGCGGCGGGCATCCCCAAGGAAGTGCCGGCCTGGGGCGTCAACCAGGTGTGCGGCTCCGGCCTGCGCGCGGTCGCGCTCGCGGCGCAGGCGGTCGCGACCGGCGATGCCACGATCGTCGTCGCGGGCGGGCAGGAATCGATGTCGATGAGCGCGCACGCGCAAATGCTGCGCGCCGGGCAGAAGATGGGCGACCTCAGTCTGATCGACACGATGGTCAAGGACGGCCTGACCGACGCCTTTAACCGCTATCACATGGGCATCACCGCCGAAAATCTCGCCGAGCAATATCAGATCACCCGCGAAGCGCAGGATGCGTTTTCGGTGCGGTCGCAGAATCTGGCCGATGCGGCGCGGGCGTCGGGGCGCTTTCGCGACGAAATCGCCGCGGTCACGATATCGGGGCGCAAGGGCGACACGATCGTGGCCGATGACGAATATATCCGTGCCGGCGTGACGATCGAGAGCGTGGCGAGCGTACGCCCCGCGTTCAAGAAAGACGGCACGGTCACCGCCGCCAATGCCTCGGGCCTGAACGACGGCGCCGCAGCGCTGGTGGTGATGACGCGCGCCGAGGCCGAACGCCGCGGATCGCCGATCCTCGCGCGGATCGCGAGTTGGGCGTCGGCCGGCGTCGACCCGTCGATCATGGGCATCGGCCCCGTCCCCGCCACGCGCCGCGCGCTCGAAAAGGCCGGGTGGAGCATCGCCGAACTCGATCTGATCGAGGCGAACGAAGCCTTTGCCGCGCAAGCGCTGTCGGTCGGCAAGGAGCTCGGCTGGGATGCGGCGCGCGTCAACGTCAATGGCGGCGCGATCGCGATCGGCCACCCGATCGGCGCGAGCGGCGCGCGCGTGCTGACCACGTTGCTGTACGAGATGGCCAGGCGCGACGCAAAGAAGGGCCTCGCCACGCTGTGCATCGGCGGCGGGATGGGCATTGCGATGTGTATTGAGCGCTAAGCCCGGCGGCTTGGCACCGCCATCAGATCGCGCCGAAGCGCGTGTTGTATAAGCGCAACAGTTCCGTCAATCTGTCATAGTTCGTTCATCGGCCAAACAGGTTCCGCTTGCGCTGCGACGCAAATTCCACTTCATTCCCCAGCAACCGAGCAGAATCTGCCGCGTTTGACCGTAAATGGGGGAAACCATGAAGCTCCGAATGCTATTGTCCGCGACTGCGTTGACCAGCGTGTCGTTTATCCTTCCGACCGCTGCGTTTGCTGCCGAACCGGCACCGACTGCCGCTGTCGCGCTGCAAACCGCGACAGTCGCACCGACCGCGGACGACGAGAAGAAGGACGAGAACATCGTCGTCACCGGGTCGCGTATCCGCAGCCCCAATCTGGCATCCGATCTCCCTGTTACGTCGATCGCTGGCGATACTCTGCTGTCGCAGGGCCAAACCAACATTGGTTCGGTTCTGAATGATCTTCCGCAGCTATCTAGCTCATTTTCGCAGCAGAATCCCGGCTCAGGTATCGGCATCGGCGGCCTCAACCTGCTCGATCTGCGCGGCCTCGGTACCTCACGTACCCTGGTGCTCGTTAATGGCCGCCGTCACGTCGCGGCTGACATCCTCGTCAACGCTGTATCGCCGGACGTAAACTCCATTCCGAACGACCTGATCGAGCGGGTCGACATCGTGACGGGCGGCAACTCAGCCGTTTACGGCTCGGACGCCATCGCGGGCGTCGTCAACTTCGTGCTGAAGCGTGAGTATCAGGGCGTTCAAATCCGTGGCTCGGCCGGCCTGAACCAAGGCGGCTTCGGCGGAAACCAGTTTGTTTCGGCGCTCGCCGGCCACAACTTTGCCGACGGTCGTGGCAACATCACGATCAGCGGTCAGTACTCGCATCAGGATCGTGTCTTCGCATCTGACATTCCCTATTTTCGGCAGAACAACGCCATCGCCACTGTCGATACCGACATTGGCGGGTTGACCAACGGCAGCGACGGCTTCCCGGATGCGGTCTACGTTCAGGATCTTCACAGCGCCACGATCAATCCTTACGGCCTGATTCCGATCCAGCAGCAGTCGCCGCAGACAGCCGCGCAAATAGCGGCTGGGCAAGGTTTCGGAAATGCTCAGCAGCTTTGCGGCACCGGCACGCTCGCCAACAATGGTGGGCCGAACAGCAATGGCATTCCGTTCAACTGCACGTACCTGTTTACACCAGACGGCCGTCTGACCCCGCAAACGGGCTCACGCTTCGGTTCTGGTCCGTTTGGCAGCATCTCCGGCGGCAACGGCCAAACCGGTCGTGAAGGCCAGACGATCTCGATCCTTCCGTACCTGGAGCGCTACAACTTCAACCTGTTGTCGCACTATGAGTTCGCGCCGGCCCTTGAGGTTTTCGTCGAGGCGAAGTTCGACCGCGTGAAGGCGCTCGGTAACAATGCTGGCCCGTCGTTCATCCAGACCGGCTCGGGCAACACCGGCAACATCGGCGATTCGCGCGAGCGTCCGCGGCTGGACAATCCGTTCCTCAACCCGTCGGATGCTGCCACGCTGTCGAACCTCATCCTCGCCTCCAACTGCAACACCAGCCTGACGGCGACCTGCCCGAACTTCACAAATTTCGGGACCACAGCGAACCCAATCATTCGCGCGGGCAACCTTTCCGACGCGCAACGGGCGCAGATCGCGGCTGGCACGTATCGCTTCCAACTCGCCCGGAACCTGCTCGACGTGGGTCTGCGCGACGAGAAGTTCACGCGCGACACCGTGCGTGTCGTCGCCGGTTTCCGTGGAAAGTTCAATGATGATTGGTCTTACGAAGTTGCGGCGAACTACGGTGAATTCAACCAGACGACCAACACCAACGGCTTCATCGATCGTCAGCGTTTCTCGCTTGCGATGGATGCCGGTCGTAATCCTGCCACCGGTCAAATCCAGTGCCGTGCGCAATTCGATGCGGCATCGGCTTTCGCGATCCAGCGCGCTGGAGCGGGGGATGCGACGGTCAACGCCAACCGTCTGGCTGCCGACATCGCAGCCTGTAAGCCGTACAACCCCTTCGGCGGGACGGACAACAGCGCATCCGTAGCCTATTTATCGCGTGCATTCGACGCGAAGGCGAAGCTGACGCAGCTCGACATTCAGGGCTATGTGAATGGCGATTCCAGCCAGTTGTTCAGTTTGCCGGGCGGCCCAGTTCGCTTCGCGCTCGGCGGCGAATATCGCCGCGAGAAGGCATTTTATCAGCAGGACTCGTTTGTCACGGACGGATATACCAACGGCGTCTCGATCCCGTTGTTCAGTCCCCCCGCGTTCGAGGTGAAGGAAGCTTTCGGCGAAGTTCAGCTCCCGATCCTGCAAGACGTGCCGTTCTTCAAGGAACTATCGGTAACCGGTGCTGGCCGTTATTCGGATTATGGCAAGAAGCTGGGATCGACCTGGACCTACAACGGCGGCGTGCAATGGTCGCCTATCCGCGATATTCGTTTCCGCGCCAATTATGGTCGCTCGGTCCGTGCGCCGAACGTCTCGGAAACCGGCTTCCCGTTGGTGCCGAACTTCGCGAACGGCTTCCTAGACCCTTGCCAGGCGAACAACATCGGCGCCAACGCTGCTCGTACCACGAACTGCACGGCAGCCTTGACCCAAGCGCAGCGCGACAATCTCGTAAACGGTGTCTCGCTCCCGATCGTCAGCGGAAGTAACCCGAACCTGAAGCCGGAATCGTCCGACTCATGGACGTTCGGCGGGGTCTTCCAGCCGCGCTTTATCCCCGGCCTGGCGCTCACGGTGGATTATTACAACATCCGCGTGAACAACATCATCGTGTCGGTTGCGGCCCAGACGATCGTCAATCAGTGCTATGACTCAGCGACGCTAAACAACGTGTTCTGCACGGCATTCGCGCGTAACCTGACGTCGAGTGCAGGTCCCGCCGGTGAATTGCCGGGTGCGGTTCTCGCCAATTCGCTGATCCAGGCGCCGCTCAACTTCGCGAAGCGTATTCGCAAAGGCATCGACTTCAACTTGTCCTATCGTACCAACCTGTCGTCGGACGTAAAGATCAGTACAAACATGATCTACGTTCACACGCTGGTGAACAGCGATTATCAGGATCCGACCAACCCGAACTTCGAGACTCACAATCTCCAAAACATCGGTAACCCCATGGACGAATTCCAGTGGGATACCGACCTGGCCGTCGGCGCCGTGACGTTCGGATATCGTCTGCATCTGATCGGGCCGCAGTACGTCACGTCGTACGCCAACTTCAACTCGGTCAATGGCAACCCGGCCGCAAACATCGACGCTTCGGCGCCGATCAAATATCCGTTGATCACCTATTCCGATCTTCAGATGACGTGGAACCTCGCCGATGGCGGCAAGAAGGACGCGTTCCAGTTTTATGCTGGTGTCGACAACGTCTTCGATCAGCTTCCGCCGTTGGGTACGTTGGCAAACGGCGGAGGTACCGCGATCTTCCGGTACACCGGCCGCGCCTACCACGCTGGCTTCCGCGCTCGCTTCTGATCGGGCACGAAAACGAACCAACTGGGGGCGAAGGACTTTCCTTCGCCCCCTTTTTTGTCTTCAGGCACCGGTATCGAAATGTGACGGCGGACTCAGTTCAGCCCCAAACCCGCTGGGCGCGCGCGCCCAGCCCGGTCAGCAACTCATATTGCGACATGCCCGACAGCGCCGCGGCGTGTGGCAGCGTATAGTCGAGCTCGACCCAGTCGCCCTCGGCGAGCAGCGGTGCCGCATCGACGCAGATCGCGGTTAAATCCATCGACACGCGCCCGAGCACGGGCAGCGCGGCATCTCCGACCCGCGCCGCGCCCGCATTGGAAAAGCCGCGCCAATAGCCGTCGGCATAGCCGATATTAAGGATCGCGACCTCGGTCGGCGCTGTCGCAGTGTAGCGCGCATTATACCCGACCGACTCGCCGGCCGCGAGAGTGCGGCGTTGCAGGATCTGCGCTTCGGGCGTGACGACCTGCCGCACGACCCCCGCCAACTCCCGGCGCGGCACGCCACCGTATAGCGCAAGACCGGGCCGGGTCAGGTCGAACGCATAATCCGCACCGAGCGCGATGCCGGCCGAATTGGCGAGGCTCAGCCGCCGTGCAGCAGTTCGACCCCGCAGCGCGTGCAGCGCCGAGCATTGCCGGGCATTGGCAGGTGCGTCTTCGTCGGCGCATGCAAGGTGGCTCATCAGCGTGTCGATCTGCAGCCCGTCGAGCAGCCCCTGCTGCACCTGTTCGACCGAGACGCCAAGCCTGTTCATGCCGGTATCGACCATCACGTCGCAGCGCCCGCCCCCGGCCTCGCGCCAGCGCGCGATCTGCGCGGCGGTATTGAGCACCGGGCGCGCATCGCCACGCAGCGCCGCCGCCATATCCTCGGCGCGAATCCCGTGCAAAACCGCAACTTCGACGTCCAAATCCTCCAAA
>NZ_JBBATX010000116.1:0-7274 GCF_040398505.1 Sphingomonas sp.
TTGCTGACCTTCGCATCGTGGGGCTTCTACCCGATCGTGTACATGGCACCCTATGTCGGTCTGACCGGCGGCACCGCCACGACGACGATCCAGATCGGCTACACGATCGCCGACATCCTCGCCAAGGCAGGGCTCGGCGTGCTGATCTTCCTGATCGCGGTCCGCAAGTCCGAAGCCGAAGCCGCGAGCGGTCACAAGGCCCACGCCGCCTGATCTGATGCACGCAACTGCGTCATCATCTACGGTATCAAATCGTCACGCTCCGGTGGAGCGGGGCGATTTGGTGCATCGGTCCTACTGGGTGGCGGCGGCCGCGCTGTCGCTCGCGCTCGTGGCGGCGATCCCGCTCGGGCAACCGGCGGCGGTGGCCGCTGCCACGATCGTCTTCATCGGCGGCGGCTTGCCGCACGGTGCGTATGATATCGCGCTGCTGCGTCGCACCGTCGCGCTCGGTCGCGTGCAAGTGGCGCTGGCGATTGCAGGGTATCTGGCGGTCGCGCTTGGCATGGCGCTGTTGTGGATGACGCTGCCGCTCGTTGCGCTCATTGTGTTTCTCGCGGTCGCCGCCGTGCATTTCGGCGAAGACTGGCACAAGCTCGACGAACCGCTGTTGCGCGTTGCCGCAGGCGCCGCGATCATTGCCGCGCCGACGCTCGGGCATCCGGCCGACGTCGCGCGGCTATTCGTCGCGCTGAGCGATGACCGCGCCGTGTTGCTCACCCAGCTCGTCACCGCCGCCGCGCCGGTGACGCTGCTGGTGACCTCGGTCGGCATCGCCATTGCGTGGCAGGATGGCAGTCGGCAATGGGCAGCGGCGATGGCGCTGTGCCTCGTCCTGCTGATCGTCGCGCCGCCGGTCGCCGGCTTCGCCTTGTTCTTTGTTTTCCTCCATTCGCCGCGGCATCTCCGGCAAACGCGCGCCCAGCTCGGCCCGATGCCGCGCCTGCGCTGGCTCGCGATCGGCGCCGTCGTGTCGGGCGCAGCGATCCTCGGCTGGTGCGCGCTGCAATGGCTGGCCCCGAGCGCCGTCGATCCCAATTTGACGGTTCAGGCGTTTCGGCTACTGGCAGCAGTGGCAGTCCCGCACTTGCTTTTATCGCGCTGGGTGGAGCGGCGGCTGGCATCGAACGATCAAAACCGGCGCAGCAGCGCCCTATCAGGAACAGCCTTGCTATGACTCGCCAGACTGCCATCGTCATCGGCTCCGGGATTGGCGGCATCGCCTGCGCGATGCGGCTCCAGAGCCTCGGTTTCGATACCCAGATCGTCGAACAGCTCGATGCGCCCGGCGGCCGCGCTTATGTCCGCCGCGCCGAGGGGTTCGTCTTCGACATGGGGCCGACCGTGCTGACCGTGCCGCATTTTATCGAGGAACTGTTCTCGCTCGAACGCGACGCCGCAATGCTGGGTTTGCCCGATTTCCCGGCGGCCATGCTCACGCAGGACCGGATCCTGTCGGGCATTAGCGGCGGACCCAACACCAGCCGCTATCTCGACATCGTGCCGGTGCTGCCCTTTTACCGCATCTATTTCGATGACGGCACGTTTTTTGATTACGATGCCGATCCGGTGAATGTCCGCGCGCAAATCGCGCAGCTCGCGCCCGAGGATCTCGAGGGCTATGAACGCTTTCACGAGGCCGCCCGCGCGATCTTCCAGCGCGGCTTCCTCGAACTCGGCTACACCTATTTCGGCAGCCTCGGCTCGATGCTTGGCGTCGTGCCCGATTTGCTCAAATTGGGCGCGGTACAGCCGCTGTTTTCGCTGATCAGCAAATATTTCAAAAGCGACAAAATGCGCCAGGTGTTCAGCTTCGAACCGCTGCTGATCGGTGGCAACCCGTTGAAGGTGCCCGCGATCTATGCGATGATCCACTTCGTCGAAAAGACCTGGGGCGTGCATTTTGCGATGGGCGGGACGGGCGCGCTGGTCAGCGCGATGCTCCGCAAGTTCGGGGAATTGGGCGGCACGCTGCAGCTGGGCGCCAAGGTCGAGCGGATCGAGGTCGAGAAGCGCGGGCGCAAGCGCGTCGCCACCGGCGTGACGCTCGCTTCGGGCGAGACGCTGGCGGCCGATGTCGTCGTCTCGAACGGCGATTACGCGACCACCTATCTCAAGCTGATCGACAAGGCGCACCGCCGAATCAACCGCGATGCCGTGGTCAAGTTCCGCAAGCAAAGCATGTCGCTGATGGTGATCTATTTCGGCTATCAAATGCGCGACGGTGACCCCGATTTGCGCCACCACAACATCATCCTTGGGCCGCGCTACGAGGAATTGCTGACCGACATTTTCGAACGCAAGATCCTCGCTGAGGATTTCTCGCAGTACCTGCACATCCCGACGATCACCGATCCGAGCCTTGCCCCGCCGGGGCATCATGCCGCTTATACGCTGATCCCGGTGCCCAATACGCTGGGCGATGTCGATTGGGACGTGGTCGGCGATCGGTTCGCCGACACCGTCATGCAGTTCCTAGAGGATCGCGGCTATATTCCGAATCTGGGCGAGCGGCTGGTCTATCGCAGCTTCGTCACGCCGAAATATTTTGAGGACGTCCTGGGGTCCTACGCCGGCAATGGCTTTGGCGTCGAGCCGCGCCTGACGCAGACGGCGTTCTTCCGCCCGCACAATCGCAGCGAAGATATCACGGGTCTGTATTTGGTCGGGCAGGGGACGCAGCCCGGCGGTGGCACGCCATCGGTGATGATGTCCGCCAAGATGACCGCACGCGAAATCGCGCGCGATTATGCGATCGACCCGAAGGTCGTGAATGGCGTCCCGGCATAAAAAAGGGGCCGGGGGCATTGCTGCCCCCGGCCCCCTCGTTTTGGCCGTTAGCCCTTGGGCAGCAGCACGGCGTCGATCACGTGGATGACGCCATTGGTGCAGGCGATATCGGCGGTCACAACCTTGGCGCCGTCGACGGTCACGCCGTCCGTGCCATCGACGTGGACCGTCGCACCACCGGCAGTGGCTGCGTCCATGACCTGACCGGTCACGTCTGCTGCCATCACCTTGCCGGGAAGGACATGCAACAGCAGGATTGCGGTCAGCTTGTCCTTATTCTCGGGCTTGACCAGCTCTTCGACCGTGCCGGCCGGAAGTGCTGCAAACGCGCCGTCGGTCGGTGCGAAAACGGTGAACGGGCCATCGCCCTTGAGCGTCTCGACCAGGCCGGCTGCAGTGACGGCGGCGACGAGGGTGGTGAATGCGCCGGCGGCAACGGCCGTGTCGACGATGTCGTGTACGGTGTCGGTCATGATATTTCCTTCGGGTGGCGCAGGTCGCTGGAGCGGACGAATGCCCCGATCCTTGCGCCGTGGGGGATGTGCGGGCGTTACGGTCCCGCGCGAAATCGCCTGCCAGCCGTGTGCCAATCGCTCAATACGGCCTTTGGGTCACCTTGCGCCGCGCGGGTGCGCAGGTGACTTTACGATGGAACCCTATCGCCGCCTCAAACCTTCAGGCACGATGCCCATAATGTCCGCTGCCACCCGTCTCGCGCACCCGTTCAAGGGCCTCATCGTCGGGCAGGTCCGCGCACTGTTCAACGATGCCGCGCGCGGGGAGACGCCGGTGCAGCGCCGTCCCGATGCGCTGTTCCCGCCCAATTCGGTGGCGTGGCGCGTGCATGGCGACGTCACGGCGATGCTCGTCGGCGGCATCGCGGCGCTGCTGCTGCAAATGCTCCACCCCAAGGTGCTGGCCGGCGTGTGGGATCATTCGGGTTTCCGCGACGATATGCAGGGGCGGCTGCGGCGCACCGCGCGCTTCATCGCGGTCACCACCTTCGGTGCGCCCGATAATGCGCGCAGCATCCTCGCCAAGGTGCGCCGCATCCACGACAATATCGGCGGCACCTTGCCCGATGGCACGGTGTACCGCGCGAGCGACCCGGCCTTGCTTGCCTGGGTCCATGTCTGCGAAGTGCTGAGCTTCCTCAATGGCTGGATCCGTTATGGCGAACCCGGCATGAGCCGCGCCGATCAGGACCGCTACGTCGCCGAAATGGCGCGGATCGCCGAACCGCTCGGCGTCGACCCGATCCCGCACACACGCGCGGAGGCTGAGGCGATCATGACCGCAATGCGCCCTGCGCTCGTTGTCGATGCGCGCACGCGCGACGTGGCGCAGGTGCTGCTCAACCAGCCCGCACCGTCGCTGGCGGCGGGGCCATTCCAGGCGATTACGCTGCAAGCCGGGGTCGATTTGCTCCCGCGCTGGGCGCGGACGATGCATGGCCTTTCGCAACCGAGCGTCGGCTTACCCTTTCTGCGCGCCGGAACCTTCGGCGTCGCCAAAACCTTGCGCTGGGCATTTCGGACATGAGCGATACAATTGCCGAGGCGATTCCCGCCGCGACGCTGGTGCTGTTTCGCGAACGCGGCGGCGTGCCTGAACTGCTCTTCGTCGAACGCTCCAAGGCGATGGTCTTTGCCGGCGGCGCTTTGGTCTTTCCCGGCGGACGGATCGACCCGGGCGACCGCGCGCTCGCGCTCGAACTCGGCGGCGACCCCGATGACATGGCCGCGCGCATCGGCGCGATCCGCGAGACGATCGAGGAAGTCGGCGTCGGCGTCGGCCTGTCCGACATGGCGCCAGCGACCCTGGCGAAGCTGCGCGCCGGGCTTCACCGCGGCGAGGCGATCGGCGCGGTGCTGGACGCCTTGGCGCTGACGCTCGATCCGGCCGCGCTGACGGCGTTCGCGCGCTGGCTTCCGGCGCACGCCCATATGCGGATCTTCGACACGCGCTTCTATCTCGCGCAGCTCCCCGCCGATGCGCCGGAGCCCGTGGTCGATGATACCGAAAACGTCCGCGTCTTCTGGTCGACCGCACAAGGCGTGCTCGATGACGCCGATGCCGGACGCGTGCGCATCATCTTTCCGACGCGGCGCAATCTCGAACGCCTCGCGCAATTCCATAGCTTTGGCGCCGCCGCCGCCCATGCGGCGTCGTATGAAATCCGTGCCGTAACCCCCTGGGTCGAGTCTCGCGACGGGGCCGACCATCTCTGCATCCCGGACGATCTCGGCTATCCCGTGACGTCGGAGGCGATCAGCGCGGCGCTGCGCGGTTGATGCGCACGCTGCGGCAAGCGGTGGCGGCGATGCTGGCCGCAGCGGTCCTGCTCGTCATCGTCCTCACCGCGATTGCCGGCGCGCGGCAGCATCCGCAGGATGTGCCCTGGACCAAGCTCGATCTCGGCGATCCGGTGGGGATGTTCACCGCGCGCAAGCTCGCAACCCTCACCACCGATCTACCGCAATGCCGCGCGCTGCTCGATCGCGCCGGGGTACGCTATGCCCTGCTCCCGCCGGTGCAGGAGGAGCGCTGCGGCTATGCTGACGGCGTCACCTTCCGGCCGGGCGGTGCGCGCCGCGCGGTGTACCGCCCCACGCTTGGCACGTCCTGTGCGGTCGCGGCCAGCCTCGCGCTGTGGGAATGGCACTCGGTCCAGACCGAAGCGCGTCTCTTGCTCGGCAGCCCGGTCGTCGGCATCGATCATCTTGGCAGCTATAATTGCCGTCGGATCGGCAGCGGGGAGGGTGGCAATTGGAGCGAACATGCCACCGCCGATGCGGTCGATATCGCCGGTTTCGTGCTCGCCGACGGACGCCGGATCAGCGTGCTCGACGATTGGCGCGGCACTGGCCCCGAAGCGACCTTCCTCCACCGTGTGCGCAACGGCGCGTGCCGGCTGTTCGCGACGACGCTCTCGCCCGATTATAACGCGGCGCACGCCAACCATTTCCATCTCGACCAGGCGACGCGTGGCGGGCTGGGGTGGACGGTGTGCCGGTAGGCCATGTGCTCCTGCGCAGGCAGGAGCCCAGGGTAATGAAGCGCAGCACCTGCAATCCTCGGCGCCTGCCGACGCAGGAGCACCACAGCAAACCTCAGTTCGGCAGCGCGGTCGCCTCGACCTTTTCCACCCATTTCGGAAAGAAGGCCGGCTGGCGGTTCGACCAGCCCGACGCCGTCGCCGCCGCTTCGCTGATCGACTGGAGCAGCTTGCGCCGCAGATCGGGGTGCAGATGCGGCAGTGCCGCCGCCGAGCAGAAGGCGGCGGGCAACCACGGCCGCACTTCGGCGCCAACGAGGCGTTCGTACAGGAAGCGATAGGCCGAGAAGGTCGTCAGCCGACCTTGCCCCAGATCGAAGGCGGTCACCGTCATCAGCGGCGCAAGGAAGGGTTCGACCGCGTCGAGTCCGCTATCGTCGGGGATCATCTCGCGGATCGCGGGCAGGCGCGCGTAGAGCTTGGCTTGCGCGCGGATGCTCGCGGCCTCGACCACGTCGCGCGACCAGCGCGTCATCGCATCTTCGCGGTCAAGCCCGATATCGAGCGAGCGGCGGACATAACGCTGCGTGGCCGAGGAGAAGGTCGCAAATTCCTTCATTTCGGCCAGCGTCATCGCGCCATTCGCAGGCTTTTTCATCCGAGCAGCCATACTATCACCCCGCCGTTAAAGTGCCATCGTGGCACGATGCGCCACCACCTCTTGTAGAATGGTTAACGGCGCATCCCCCGATTTTAACCAAGCGACCATAAATCGTGCTGCGACGCAATATCGGTTGCGTTGAATCGCGGATCAGCATGTAAAATTGCGTCAAGCTGCGGCGATTGCGCAACGTTTTCTCGCCGCGCAATCGCCGACCATCGAACATCTGGACTCAAGGTTGCACTCGCTGTCGTCCGACTGCGGCGCGAAGCGCGTTCTGGCTATGACGGTCGTACCGCCAAATTTATCGAGCGAACTTGGCGAAATCGGCGGTGCGGTTCTGTTTCGCGTACCTGTCGCCAAAACGGACGCGATCCACGCGGACGCTTGCCAGCATGATCGTCGCCGCGCGCAGTTTTGGGAGCAACGCCTGTATCCTCGACATTATGCCGTGGAGGATGTGCCCTGTGCGGCGCGTCAAGCGCGCTGGTGTGATCGGTCGAGGAAGCACGGCTTTGGCTTGAAGGGGGAACGGTGCGGTCCAGCGCGCATCATAGCGTTTGTCGAACCTAAACCTACCCCAACCGGTTCTCCGCCGCGGACATCAATGACCGCCTTCTTTCGCCTGCAAAACCCGACGCGTTAAAAGGGGCTGCTCCTTGAGATATTCCTCTTTCGGCGGCGCCGGAGGTTCAAAGGTCCAACCCAGCAGACGGGTAAACAAACTATCATCGCGAGCGATTTCGCGCAGGTAACGCACTTGGCGTACGCCTACCCATATCCCCACGATCAGAAAAACGACTGCCAACCCTTCTAGGGTTCTGA
>NZ_JBBATX010000117.1:0-7249 GCF_040398505.1 Sphingomonas sp.
CGAACGGAGGGTGGCATCCATCGCTCGCGGATGGCTCACGCCGTCCCGATCGTCCCCATCACGTCGCCCGATTCCTGCTGCGCCATGAACGCGCCGCCGAAATCGATTGGCTCGAGCATCAACGGCGGGAAGCCGCCGTCGCGAATTGCATCGGCCAGCACGCGGCGCGCGAAGGGGAAGATCAGGCGCGGCGCTTCGGCCAGCAGGAACGGCTGGAGATGTTCGGCCGGGAAATTGCGCAGCCCGAACAGGCCAGCATAAGACAGGTCGACGAGGAACGCGACGGTGCCCTCGGCCTCGGCCTTAACCTCGATCCGCAGCACGATTTCGTACACATCGTCGCCGACCTGCGCCGAGGCGATGTTGAACTGCACGTCGATCGCGGGCGCGATCTGGTTCTGATAAATCGCCGGTGCGTTCGGATTCTCGAACGACAAATCCTTCACATATTGCGAGATCAGCCCTGCAGCGGGTGCGGTATCCTCGCCATTGGCGAGCGGTGCGCTCATGCCATCGGTGCTAATCGTGCCGTCGTCCTGCTCGCTCATGGAACTTCGTCCTATTCCTGTCCGTATAGCCACGGCTATGTGCCGTCGTCGAAGGCGCGCGCCTAGCAGGGGGTGGAGCCGAGTTCAACACGGCCTGCCGCACAGGATGCGATCGCATCATTTGAATCCGCGACCCGTTACGCCTATGTAGCAGGTTCGCAGGACGGACCGGAGGCTAAGTGTTCCTAGTTGTAATTCTCGCAATGGTGGCCGGTTTCATGGCGTTGCAGCTGTACCGTGTGCTCGGTAAGCGCACGGGGCATGAGCAGCCGCTTCCCAAACCCGCCGAAGATCGCGCGCCGCTGACCGTCGTGCAACGCCCGGTCGAAGCGATTGCGGAAGCGCGCGAGCCGGTCGGCCGTTCCGTCGAGCCCAAAGCCGAAGCGGGAATTCGCGCGATCATCGCCGCCGATTCGTCCTTCGATGTCGCGCGCTTCCTCGAAGGCGCGCAATCAGCCTATCGCATGATCCTGGAGGCTTATTGGAAGGGCGACGAGGAACAGCTCGGCTGGCTCGCCGAGGATGAGGTGCGCGATGCCTTCACCCAGGCGATTCTGGCGCGCAACACGGCAGGCCACGTCCTCGACAACCGCCTCGTCTCGATCGAACGCGCGATCATTACCGACGCTTCGCTTGAGGGTAAACTGGCGCGGATCACCGTTCGCTTCGATGCCGACATCGCTGCAGTCACGCGCGATGGCGATAGCGTTGTGATCGCCGGGTCGATGACCGACGCGGTTGAAACGCACGACATCTGGACCTTCGCGCGGACGCTGAAAAGCAAGGATCCGAACTGGAAACTCGCCGATACCGACGAGGTGTAACGCGCGTGTGGGGGGCGGGTTTGGTTCGGATGTCATCTTCTGCACCTTCCCCGGCGAAGGCCGGGGTCCAGTTGCGAGCAAGTCTGTGGCGCGCGCTGTACACACCATGTGATGCCCAACTGGGCCGCGGCCTTCGCCGGGGAAGCGGTGGGGCAACGGTCGCAGCGTTGGCACTCCTCCTTGCCGGCTGCGGCGGCGGTCAGGTCGCGCGCCCGAACCAATATCGCCCCGCGCCCGCCCGCACCCCCGTTCGCACCACGCCGATCGCCCCACAACCGACCCAACCCGTCGCCCCCGCCACAGCGACCGCGGCAAGCGCGGGTGTGATTGCTGGCCCACCGGTCTACACACTGCCGATCGATGAACCCGACGCCGCCCGCGCGCTCACCGCTTTTCGCTCTTCCTGTGGCGCGCTCCAGCGCCGTCCGGATAGTTCGGGCCTGACACGCGGCAGCGACTGGGCGCCCGCTTGCACCGCCGCCGCCACCGTGCCCACCGGCGAGGCGCGCGCGTTTTTCGCGCAATATTTCGAAGCGGTCCAGGTCGGCGATGGAAAGGCCTTCGCGACCGGCTATTACGAACCCGAAATCCGCGGGTCGCGCGATCGGCGCGGCGGTTATGACGTCCCGATCTATGCCCGCCCGCGCGATCTGGTCGACGTCGATCTCGGCGCGTTCAGCGATACGTTGAAGGGCAAGCGGATCCGCGGCCATGTGGTGGGCCAGACCTTCGTTCCCTATGACGATCGCACCGCGATCGAGCAGGGCACCCTCGATGGGCGCGCGCAGATCATTGCCTGGGCGGCCGACCCGATCGACCTGTTCTTTCTGCAAATTCAGGGGTCGGGGCGTTTGCGACTGCCCGATGGCTCGGTCATCCGGATCGGCTATGACAGCCAGAACGGGCGCGATTATACCGGCATCGGCGCGCTGATGAAAAAGCGCGGGCTGCTCGCGCCGGGGCAAAGTTCGATGCAGGGCCTGGTGCAATGGTTGCATGATCACCCCGAACAGGGCCGTGACATCATGCGCGAAAATAAAAGCTATGTGTTTTTTCGCGAACAATCCGGCCCCCCGCTCGGCGCGCTCGGGCTTGCCGTGACGGGCGGCGTAAGTGCCGCCGCCGACCCGTATTTCGTGCCGCTTGGCGCGCCCGTCTTGCTGTCGATGGACCGCGCCGATGCCAGTCGTTTGTGGGTGGTGCAGGACACTGGCGGCGCGATCAAGGGCGCCAACCGGATCGATACCTTCTGGGGCGCGGGGGCCGATGCCGAGGCGACCGCTGGTGGCATGGCGGCGCACGGCACTGCGTTCCTGCTGCTGCCGGTCGGCACGCTGGCGCGTCTGTCCGGTGAGAGGGCCTATGGGAACGCGTCCTCTCAGCCCTGACGAAGCGGCGCTTTGGGCGCGCGTGATGGCAGGCGTGCGACCGTTACAGGCAAAGCGCGCGCCCGTTGCAGGCGCCTCCAGAGGCGTCCCCCCCAAACCGTTGGTTTCGAGCACCGTCGAGACACCGTTTCGTCCGGGCGCTAGCCCCGCGACGCCCGCAACATCGCCCGATGCGGCTTCTCGACTGCGCTCGAAGCGAACCGATGCGAGAGCTGCACCTTCCGCCCCCGCCAACACCCCCTCCAACACGCTTGACGGCACATGGGACCGACAGCTCTCGCGCGGCCTCGTCTCGCCCGACCGTACGATCGATCTCCACGGCCATACGCTCCACTCCGCGCATGATCTGCTCGATGCGGCACTCGACGCTGCGATCCGGCACGGCAACCGTCTGATCCTGCTCATCACCGGCAAGCCGCCGCGCCCGACCAGTGAACGTCCGCATGCGCGCGGTGCGATCCGTGCCGCCACCGGCGACTGGCTGGCCGGCTCACGCCACGCCGCGGCGATTGCGGCGGTGCGTGCCGCGCATCCGCGTCATGGCGGCGCAGGGGCGCTGTATATCGTGCTCAGAAAACCGCGCGTGCCAGCAGCACTTTCGCGAAAATCTTAACCTTTAGCTGGCAAGGTCCCCCTAGGGTCCGAGCGCTTTGCTCGGGGGTGGGAGTCATGCGACATCGCGATGGACGACGTATCGCTCAAAAGCCGCGCGATCGTGTTCGCGATGTGTGCCGGGGCGGTTGCGTTCATCCTGGCGCTGGTCGCGACGTCGGCCGGTGGCGTCGACATCAGCAACGTTTCGCGCGCGCTGATCCCGGCGGTGGTTTGCGCTGCGATGTGCTGGGCGTCGGCCGAACGCAGTATTTCCGCTACGGCCGCGGCGATTGATGCCGCCATCGCGCGCCTGTCCCGCGCTGCGCAGGGTGATCTAAGCGGCGATATTCCCCCGGAAATCGCCGACAACGTGCCTCAACTCGCGACGGCGATGCACCGCCTGTTCGAACAATTGAACGCCAATCTCGACAGCGTCCACCGCCTCGCCATGTTCGATCCCGTCACCGGCCTGGCCAACCGCACCAACTTTCGCCGGACCTGCGAACGCTTGCTGGTCGAGGCCCCGCTCGGCACTGGCGGCGCGTTGTTTTTCATCGATCTCGATCGCTTCAAGACCGTCAACGATACGATGGGCCATGCATGCGGGGATATGCTGCTCGGGATGGTCGCCAATCGGTTGCGTGCCGTCGCCGACGGGGTTGCGGTCGCACCCGGCAACCCGCCGCCGCTGATCGGGCGTTTGGCGGGCGACGAATTTACCATTTTTTTCAGCGCGCTTACCGATTCCGGCGAAGCAGCGCGGATCGGGCGTGGCATTTTGTTCGCGCTCGCCGAGCCGTTCGATCTGTCCGGTACCGAGGTTACGATCGGCGCGTCGATCGGCATCGCGCTCCGCCCGCAACATGGCGAATCGCTGACCGATCTGATGCGCGCCGCTGATGCCGCCATGTATCACGCCAAGGCGAGCGGCCGTGGTCGCGCCGAACATTTCAGCGACGCGCTCGCCGCGCAGATCGTCGAACGCGCCACCCTCGAAAGCGACCTGCGCGAGGCGATCGATCGCGACGAATTCACGCTCGTCTTCCAACCGCAAGTCGACGCCGAAGACGGGCGTATCGTGGCGGCCGAGGCGCTGCTGCGCTGGTGTCATCCGCGCGACGGCTTGCGCCTTCCGGGCAGCTTCCTCGAACGCGCCGAGGAGACCGGGCTGATCGTTGAAATCGGCGAATGGGTTGTCCAAACCGTTGCCGAGACGATCGCACGCTGGGGCCGGATGGGGGTCGAACAGCGTCTCGCCGTCAACGTCTCGCCGCGCGAGCTTGACCATGCGACCTTCTTCCGGCGTCTGCGTGAAGCGATGCGCGCCGCCGCCGCGCCCGCGCATTTGCTTGAGCTCGAACTCAGCGAAACGCTGGCAATGCATTGCAGCAGCGACGTGATCGAGGCGATCGCCCAGCTCCGCGCCGACGGTGCGACGATCGCGATCGATGATTTCGGCACCGGTTATTCCAATCTCGCGCGCTTGCGCAGCTTGCCGATCGATCGCGTCAAGCTCGACCGCAGCCTGATCGAACACATTGCCGAAGACGCCGACGCCCGCACCATTGCGCATGCTGTGATCGGGCTGATCCACGGTCTCGGCTGCGAAGCGGTTGGCGAGGGAATCGAGAGCCACGCCCAGGCCGAGATCCTGCGGATCATCGGCTGCGACGTGATCCAGGGCTATGCGATCGCCGCGCCGATGGACGAGGACGCCTTCGTTTCGTGGAGCAAGGGCGAAGTGCGCTGGGCTTCGGCCGGGTAGCGCACCGCCGTCGCACCCGTCACGGCAGGCCGAGCGCCACCTTGATGTCGGTCCACGCCACGAGCTTGAAGTTCTGCGCGGTCGGCGCGTTCTGGCCATCTTGCGCGACGAACAAACCGCCGGGATAGCCAACCCCGAAATCGCCCACGACGACGTCAATCCCGTCGGTCTCTTCGGTCGAACCGACCGCACCCGCGCCGATGCGGAAGCGGCCGAGGTACGACTCATCGGAAAGGCGATAGACAGCATAAGCGTTGTCGCCCTGGCTCGAGACGAGCAGATAGCCACCGTTGCCCGGCCCCTCGGTTGCGAGGGTCACGCCTTCGGTATCGGCGACGATCTGATAGCCGTCGGCCGCCGCTATTTTGATCGGGGTGGTCGCGCCCTCGGGCCGCGCATCGAAGCGCCACAGCCCAACATCTTCCTCGGCGACATAGAGCCGGTGCGTCCGCTCGTCGGCGGCGCAGCCTTCGGATTGCGTGGCGAGCTTCATCGTGCGCACCAGCGTGGCACTGGGCTGGCCCCCAAGTGTCAGCGCGAGTTGCCGGATCGTGCCGTCCTTGATCACGTTGAAGGCGAAGAGCGTGTCAGCCGCGCGGTAGAGGCACACGCCGTACGCCTCGCCCGCACCCGCCGAAACCTTGCCCAGCGGGATGAGCGTGGCGCTGACCGGATCGAGGCGGAAGAGTGCGAGTTTCGCGCTTAGCGGATCGCTCCGGTCGCTTGCCGCAACGATGATCCCGGCCGCACCCATGTCGCGCAGATCGACATTATTGACCCGGCCCGCATCGATGAAGGAGCGCTGCTTGCCGTGCAGATCATAGACGTAGAGCCCCGCTTTCTTGTCGGTCCCGACGATCAGGCTTGCTGCCGGATCGGCCGGGTTGCGCCAGATTGCGGGGTCGTCGGCGGCATCGGCATTGGCGGTGCCGACCGCCTCGGTCTGGCCGCGCGCCTGCACCGCTGCGGTCGGCGCGCGGGAGAGAGCAGGCCGCGGTTTCGTGGCCGTGCAGCCTGCCATCCCAAGGGACAGCAGGCCGAACAGGGAAACGCTAACAACCGGACGCATCAGAAATTGATCGGCACGCCACCGGCATAGCGACGCCCGAAGCGCTCCCATTCGATCGTCTGGCCCGAGGTGTCGGGCGACGGGACGCCCGTGGCGCGTAGCAAATTGCCCGGATCGGAGAAACGACGCCCGGGCTGGTTGAGCAGATTGGTCGCATCGAAATAGACTTCGAAATTCTTGGTGATCGCATAGCGCGCCGAGAAATCCATTTCGTCGTCTGCCGCCCAATAGGTGTCGCCAGCATCGGTCAGATCATCGGCGATGCCATCGAGCCACTTCGAGCGGTTTTGATATTGCAGGCGCAGCGACAGGCCGTATTTCTCGTAATAGCCACCGAGATTGTAGACCATGTCGGAGGTGCCCGGCAGGCGTACCTTGCGCGCGGGGACGATGACGGGGCCGCTCGCCAAGAGTTTGTACTCCGGCTTCGTCACCTGGCTGTCGTTAAACGTGATGTTGGCGGAGATGCCGAATCCCCCCATCCAGTCTGGTAGCCCGAGGTTCTGCGTCCATGGTTCGAGTTGAAGCTGCGCCGCGACTTCTGCACCAAAGACACGACCGCTGCCGCCATTGGTGATGCCGGTGAAGTCATAGTCTGACCGGGGAACGCCAGCGGTGTCGAGCGCGGTCGACCCGAACTTGCGCGTCTGGCGATACAGCACGTCCTTAACCGACTTGTAGAACACACCGACGCTCAAATAGCCCTGCGGGCGCAGATACCATTCGAAATAGGCGTCCATCCCGTAAGCCCGCTCGGGCTTTACGGCGGGGTTGCCGCCCGAGATTGTCTGGTTGGCGTCGTTCACGACGACGTTTGGCCGAAGCTGATCATAATCGGCGCGCGCCGCGCCGGAATTGAACGACACGCGCACCTTTTTCGTGTCATCGACATTATAGTTGAAATGCAGGCTGGGGAAGGCGAGCGTCTGGCTCGACTCCGCTGTGACAAGTCCGGTCGTCGCGCCGACAGTCGCCACTGCTATGCCGCGGTTTTTCACGTTTTCGATGCGCACGCCGCCGAGGATCGAACCCCAATCATATTTTAGCGTGCCCATAAGATA
>NZ_JBBATX010000118.1:0-5953 GCF_040398505.1 Sphingomonas sp.
TGACCGGATCGTTACACAGTCGATTTGACGCTGGTTCGCGCCTTCCCCTGTTGCTCGCTGCGGTGATCGTGGGTGCGGGGATCGACGGGTTCGGCTGGCAAGCGGGCATCAAGCCGAACCGTCGATCCGCACTCAATAGCGGCTGATTTCCACCGGCAGCTTGCGATAGCCGTGGACGAAGCAGGCCGCGACGCGCTCCGGCTCGCCCAGCACGTTGACGCGCATCCGCCGATTGGCCATTTCCTCAAGCAGGATGGCGATCTGCAGCTCGGCAAGCCGTGCGCCAACGCAGCGGTGGATGCCGTGGCCGAAGGCGAGGTGCCGCCGGGCATTGGGCCGGTCGACGATGATGCGGTCGGCATCGGGAAAGACGCTCTCGTCGCGATTGGCCGAGAGATACCAGAGCGCGAGTTTGTCGCCGGCCTTGATCTGCTGCCCTTCGAGCACGGTATCGGCAGTCGCGGTGCGGCGCATGTGCGCGAGCGGGGTCTGCCAGCGAATCACCTCCTGCACGGTGTTGGCGATCAGCGCCGGGTCGGCCTCGAGCTTGGCGCGCTCGTCCGGGAACAGGTCGAGCCCGTAGGCGATCGCGCTCATCGTGTTGCGCGTCGTATCGTTGCCGCCGACGATCAGCAGGATCAAATTGCCAAGAAATTCCATCTGGTCCATTTCGGCCATCGCATCCGAATGGATCATCATGCTGATCAGATCGGGCGTCGGGTCCTTGCCGACCTTGCCGTTCCACAGATTCTGGAAATAGGCGCCGCATTCATACATGTGCTTGAGGCGTTCGAGCCGCAATTCCGGGTTCTTGACCAATTCGATATCGCCCGCCCAATCGGACCAGAAGGTCAGCTTGCGGCGGTCCTCCCACGGGAAATCGAACAGGATCGCGAGCATTTGCGTGGTCAGTTCGACCGACACGGTATCAACCCAGTCGAACGGCGTGTTCCATTCCAGCGTGTCGAGGATCTCGGCGGTGCGCATCCGGATATTGTCGGTCATCCGCACCATTTCGCTTGGCGTAAAGGCGGGGGCGACGGTGCGGCGCTGGCCCGTGTGTTTGGGCCGGTCCATCGCGATGAACATCGGCATGCGCACATCGGTCGGGTCCTGCTCGATGAAATCGGCGAGCGTGATGCCACCGGCTTCAGACGAGAACAGTTCGGGCATCGATTCGACATGGACGATCGGCTTGTAGGTCGAGACCGACCAATAGGGGCCGAAGCCGGAGTGTTCGGTGCGGTGGACCGGCGACGTCGCGCGCAATTCGCGGAACGGCGCTTGCCAGACATCGTCGCGGTAGAGTTCGGGGCGGGAGACGTCGAGCGGATCGACGGGCATCGCATCGATCGCCTGCGCAGGTGCTGCTGGTGCCAGTGTCGCCATATCCGCTCTCCGTCTTTTATGACGCGAGAAGACCCCTAACTGACATTGATGTCAACAGTCTTTCGTCGCCCGAAAAGGCCCTTCCAGCCGATCTTGCTGCTGCCCGACTGCAACACCCCGCGCCGGAACGCGCGCGCGCCGATGTTAATCGCGATCACCACCCACAAGGCTTGCCAGCCAAGCGCGGCGGCATGCGGCCACAGTTCGGGCTTGTTCGCCGCATGTGCTGCCATCGCATAGGGGGAACTCAGCGGAAACAGCTCGACCAATTTCGTGCGGGCCGAATCGGGCGCGCCGCTTGCCGACAGCGCCAGCCCAAACATCGCGACCTGGACGATCGTGATCGGCAGCGACAGCATTTGCAATTCGCGCGGGGTGGAGGCTTGCGCGCCGGCGCCGAGGAACACCGCGCCGAGCAGCAGATAGGCCATCGCGAAATAGGCGAAGAACAGCAAATAGAACATCGGCACGCCGACCGCCGGACCGATCTCGCCGATCGCGTTCGCATAAGTGGCTGGCAGGATCCCGCCGATCTGGCTGACCAACGTCGCCCAGAACGCGACGAACAGGATCGCCGAGCCGAACATGCCGAGCAATTTGCCGAAGAACACCGCCTCGAGCGGCACGGCGGCGGCGAGGACTTCGACCACCTTGTTGCTGCGCTCCTCCATCATCGTGCCGACCGCTTGGCCCGCGAGCAGCAACGTCAGGAAGAAGATGCCGAACACCGCGATGAACGCGGCTTGCTTGTGCCCGCTGTCGGTCGGCGCGGCGCGCGCGATCGAGGTGAGCGTGGGGGTGCTCAACGGCGCGGCCTTGGTCGGATCGGTGCGCAGCGTCGCCTCGGCGAGCGAGCCGAGATAGCGCGCATCGGCGCGGCCTTGCCCGCCATACAGGATCGTCGGCTTGGTCAGGTCGCCATATAGCGCCGCAGTCGTATCGTCCGCCTTGCCGCCCTTGAAGGTCGCGCGGGCTTGCGCCTGCGGGTCGGCGGTCGGCGGGGTGATCAGCAGGAGCGGCGGCTGATCGGCGCGCGAAAAGACCGCACGCAACCGCGCATCGGCACTGCGCATCGCGGCTTGCTGGGCCGGGGCGACGATCGCGACGATCCGCGTCTTGGCGTTGGAGCCATCGGTGACCGAACGCGCGCCCATCCCGCCGATCAGCCCGAAGCCGATCGTGAAGACCGGCGACAGCAGGAACAGCAGGAAGGTCGGGGTGAACACCGTCGCGACGAAGTCACGGCGTGCGATGGTCAGCGTCTGGCGGACGATACGCGGCAATCTGCTCATTGCGCTTGCTCCAGTGCAGCCTTGCCGACGATCCGTACGAACGCATCGTGCAAGCCCGGGCGTTCGATCGACAGCCCGGCAATGCCGTGGCCCGCGCCGATCAAGCGGCTGAGTGCTTGCTCGACCCCGCCTTCGGGGACTTCGAAGCTCCAGCCATGCTCGTCATGCCGTGCATCGGCGGGGAGGAACGCGGCCACCGCCGGATCATCGCGCACTGGCATATATTGCGCGCGCATCGGCAGCATTCCGCGTGCCTCCGCCACGGTCCCTTCAAAGCGGCGCTTGCCGCCCGCGATGATCGCGAGCCGGTCGCACAGCCGTTCGGCGTGCGCCATCACGTGCGTCGAGAACAAAACGGTCGCGCCACGGTCGCGCTCGGCGAGGATCAGCGCTTCGAGCCGCTCCTGATTGACCGGATCGAGCCCCGAAAACGGCTCGTCGAGCACGAGCAGATCGGGCTTATGCACCACCGATCCGAGCAATTGCACCAATTGCGCCATGCCCTTGGACAGCTTGCGGATCTTGGTGTCGACTGCATGGCCCAGCCCCGCCGCCTCGAGCAAGGTCACCGCACGCTTGCGCCCGGTCTTGAGATCGAGCCCGCGCAACGCGCCCATGAACGCGATCGCGTCCTTTGCGCGCATGGCGGGATAGAGGCCGCGTTCTTCGGGCAGATACCCCACTTGGTCGCTCGCATCGCGCGGGCGGTCATGCCCCAGCAGCGTCCGCGTGCCGCCATCGGGCTCGATAATGCCGAGCAGCATCCGCAGCGTCGTCGTCTTGCCCGCGCCATTCGGCCCGAGCACGCCGTAAATCGCGCCCTTCGGCACCGCGATATCGACCCCGTCGACGACGCGCTTGCCGCCGAAATTCTTGATCAGGCCGGTGGCGGAGACCGCCAGATCGTTACGCCCCAAACCGCTTAACAAAGCACATTTCCCCCATCGGCCGCACTCGTGGTAGCGGGTGGTGGTGCAGTTCGACAAGTCACTCCAGACGCGCCTCGCGGCAAAAGCGACCGAATTGGGCTTCGTCGCGTGCGGCGTCACGCGCGCCGACGCCGCGCCGCGATCGGCCGAGCGCTTGCACCAGTGGCTCGCCGAGGGGCTGCACGGCGACATGATCTGGATGGCCGCGCGGGCGGATCAACGCGAATCCCCCACCGCTTTGTGGCCCGAGGTCAAGAGCGTGATCGCTTTGGGCATGAGCTACGCGCCCGCGACCGATCCGCTCGCGCTGGCGGGGGAGGGCGGGGTGGGGCGCATCTCGGTCTATGCGCAGGGCGGCGATTATCACGATGTCGTCAAGCGCGCGCTGAAAGCGTTGGCGCGCTGGCTGGTGGCCGAAGTGCCGGGGACCGATCTCAAGGTGTTCGTCGATACCGCGCCCGTCATGGAAAAACCGCTGGCCGCGGCGGCGGGGCTGGGCTGGCAGGGCAAGCATACCAATTTGGTCAGTCGCGAGCACGGGTCGTGGCTGTTCCTGGGGGCGATGTATACGACGTTGGAGGTTGCTGCCCTTAACCTCGCCTCCACCCCGGCGAAGGCCGGGGCCCAGTTGGAAAACGCCGATAATGACGGGAAGCGCGAAGGTTTATCGGCCATCGCAGCTGGGCCCCGGCCTTCGCCGGGGGGGAAGACAGAGCAAGGACCGCCCCCCCACGACCATTGCGGCACCTGCACCGCGTGCCAGACCGCGTGCCCGACCGACGCTTTCCCGCAACCCTATCGCCTCGATGCGCGGCGCTGCATTTCCTATCTGACGATCGAACATGCCGGCCCCATTCCGCTCGAATTCCGCGAGGCGATCGGCAACCGCATTTATGGCTGCGACGATTGCCTGGCGGTGTGCCCGTGGAACAAGTTCGCCGCGACGGCGCACGCCAACCGCGCCTTCCTGCCGCGCGCGGAACTGGCCGCCACGGCGCTCGCCGACTTGCTCGCGCTCGATGATGCGAGCTTTCGGCAGGTCTTCGCCGGTTCGCCGATCAAGCGCATCGGGCGCAACCGGATGATGCGCAACTGTCTGATTGCGGCGGGCAATAGCGGGGATGCGGGGTTTCGGGTGAGCGTGACGCGTCTGCTTGCCGATCCCGATCCGGTGGTGGCGGAGGCGGCCCAATGGGCGCTGGGGCGGTTGAGCGGGTAAAAGATGGGTTCGCGCAGCGGCGCAGAGGCGCAGAGGGAAGAAAGAGGGTTCGCACAAAGACACGAAGACACGAAGAAAGCTCAACTGAGAGCGGCTATGAAAACGAACTAACCCAGCCCGCTACGCGGGCCATTTCCTTCTTTTTCGTGTCTTTGTGTCTTTGTGCGAGTCTGCCGCTTCCTTCTTCTCTCTGCGCCTCCGCGCCGCTGCGCGAACCCAAACCTTCTACCGCCGCCGCCCCGCCTGCAACGCCCCGACACAGCTCGCGCGATCGATCGGGGAGCCGTCGGTCTGCCGCGCGTCGAGATAGGTGACGACCGGCTCGGCCCCCGCCTTCGGATCGCGGCCCTTGGGATAAAGGTACGCATCGAGCACGCAGGTCGCATTGCCGAACTGGAGCTTCCGCGCGCTGCCCTCGCGCACGTCCGCGACCGGCGCGCCGAACAGGGCGGTAAGATTGGCGGCACTCGCGCCGATCACTTGCCCCAAACCCGCCGTCCCGGTCGGAATCGGGATGAGCGGCGGGCGCTCTGAGGTCGGGCGTGCGGTGTCCGTCGCGCACCCCGCCAGCGCTAGCCCCGCCAGCATCGCGCCGAAAATTCTCATGCCGAGCGCCCCTTGTGAAACAGATGTGTCGCCATCGCCGCGCCGATGATCGGCGCGAACAGGTTGAGGATCGGAACCATGAACAGCGCCGTCCCCGCAACCCCCAGCGCGAAGCGATCGACCGCGCCGGTCTTGCGCCAGTCTCGCATCATCGATTCGTCCATGTGGCGGGCCGCGACCATCTGCCCAAAATCGTTGCCGAGCAGCCAGCCATTGACGAGAAAGAACAGCAAGGCGGTGCCGACGCCCGTCACCAGCAGCAGGAAATAAACCGGCGCGAGCGCGAGATTGACGAGAATCGCGCGCCCGGCCGAGCGCAAGCCCAAGCCGATCCCGCGCGCCAGCGACACGTCGCGCGCCGCCGCCAGCACGCCTGGGTAATGTTTGCGTTCGACCGCGATCACGACCTCGTCGGCAAACACCCCCATCACCGCCACCGCCACCGCGCGGAACAACAGCCATGCCAAAGCGAACGCGATCAGCAACGCGATCGTCCCCACCAGCCCGCCGAGACTGGG
>NZ_JBBATX010000118.1:6053-7213 GCF_040398505.1 Sphingomonas sp.
TACGGCCCCGGCAACACTTCCCTGCCGGAGATCCACCCTTGACCCAAGCCACCTATGACGTCGTCGCGATCGGCAATGCGATTGTCGATGTCCTGTCGCAATCCGACGATGCGTTTCTTGCGGAAACCGGCATGACCAAGGGCTCGATGCAGCTCATGTTCTCGCCCGAGGAAGCCGATGCGCTCTACGCCAAGATGGGCCCGGGGATCGAGGCGAGCGGGGGTTCGGCCGCCAACACCGTCGCCGGCGTCGCCGCACTCGGCGGCAAATGCGGCTTCATCGGTCAGGTCGCGTCGGACGAGTTGGGCGACATCTTCGCGCACGACATTCGCGCGGTCGGGATCGATTTCACCACGGCGGCGCGCGATGGCGCGCCGACCACCGCGCGTTGCCTGATCTTCGTCACGCCCGATGGGCAGCGCACGATGAACACCTTCCTCGGCGCGTCGCAATTCCTGCCCGAGGCAGCACTCGACCGCGATCTGATCGCCAATGCCGCGATCCTGTATCTCGAGGGCTATCTGTGGGATCCGGAAGAGCCGCGTCAGGCGATGCGCGCCGCGATCGATGTCGCGCGAGGGGCCGGGCGGAAAGTCGCCTTCACGCTCAGCGACGTGTTCTGCATTTCGCGCCACGGCGGCGATTTCCGCCAGCTGATGGCCGACGGGTTGCTCGACATCATGTTTGCCAATGAAGCCGAAATCACCGCGTTGATGGGCACCGACGATTTCGGCGCAGCGGTGGCCGAAGCGGCGACGCAAGTGCCGATGCTGGTGGTCACGCGCAGCGAACAGGGCGCGATCGCGGTCTCGGGCGGCGAAACCGTCGCGTGCGCCGCCGAGCCGATCGAGCGCGTGGTCGATACGACCGGCGCGGGCGATTTGTTCGCCGCCGGCTTCCTGCACGGTCAGGCACAGGGCAAGAGCATCGCCGAGTCGCTCAGGATGGGTGCGGTGTGCGCGGCGGAAATCATCTCGCATTATGGCGCGCGCGCGCAGGTCGACCTAAAGGCGTTGGTGGCAAGCAAGCTCGGGTAAGGCCGCGGTCCATCCTCCCCTCCCTTTCAGGGAGGGGAGGCGCGACGGCCAGTTCGCGACACGCATAAAAAAAGGCCGGGGAGCGATCCCCGGCCTTTTTTTGTCACGCTTTAGTTTGTCTCA
>NZ_JBBATX010000119.1:0-7171 GCF_040398505.1 Sphingomonas sp.
GAAAGACGCGGGAGGTAATCCCGCGTCGCCGGCCGGGCCTGCGGCGTCTCGGGGACAGCTACGCTTTCCCCGTGCGCCTTGGCCGCACCTGCGCCAGATCCGGCAGCACCGGCGCCTCCGGCTCGTGCGGCGACTGCCCGCGCCCCTCGCGCTGCGCCGCTCGACGCACCGCATAATCCTCGCGGTCGCGCGCGCGTTCGGCTTCCCACATCGCGCCCAGCCGGAAGCTGTACGCCTCCTGCGATTCGCCGCGGCGGCGCTTGATGTGGGGCGGTTCGGCCTGCAACCGCACTTCCTTCTGGTGGAGTTGCAGCACCTGCATCGCCTGGTCGAAGCTCAGCGGCGGCACCGGCGGGGGATCGTTGTGGCGCCACGCATCGTCGCGGTAACTGTCGGCCAGGCCGGCTTCCAGCACCGCCGCCTCGATCCGCTCATAGCCCATTTCGAGCGCCATCCGCATCTCGCGCGCAAAGGCGGGGTTCTGGCGGCGGCGCGCGTAGAAAGCGGAATGCGAGAAGCCCGCCGCCGCCGCCGCGAGCCGGACGTTGGCGGTCGCGGACAAAGCGGCGAGAAACGCCTGTTCGGCCGCACGCGTCAGGCGCCCGGCCGAGGTTCGTCGGACTTGCAGGCGGCCCGAAGCGGTGCGGAGGATTTTCGGCTCGGTGGCACTAGCTGCTGTCCTGGTACGCAGCCTCGGCTTAGCTCCGGTGCGCTTCAGCGCGTGCAACGCGGCATGCGCGATGGCGAGCGCCATGTCCCATTCGGCCGCGAAGGCCGGGTGCTTGACGCGGCGTTTGGTGAATTTCGCACGGTGCGCACCGACTTGCCGCGCCGCCTCGCGTACGTTGCCGATCTGCCGCAGCGCCTTGAGGAAGGCGGCGTTCTCGAGGCATTGCGCGCGGGTGAGCGGTCGGACCATTGCGCCCAACCATTTCTACCGCGTTTTCCTACATTGCAACCCGCCTCGGGTGCGGCTCTTCCGGCCGGATCGTGCGATGCTGGTCGCATCCGATCCGGCCACCCCGTCCGTACCGATCGCTGCACTTACTGCGCGAACAGCAATCCCCACATGAAGTCATAGGCGGTATAGCCCGGGGCTGGCGCATTCGGCCCGATCGGCGATCCGACATTGGCCGGGCCCGACGCATTGAACGACGCCCCCGCATGGCACGAAATGCACGACGATTGCGCCAGCGGGACGTTGGCGTTGAGCGTCTCGACCACCGAACTGCCGAGCAGCGTCGGATTGGCCGCGGTCCCGAAGGTGCTTTGCGATCCGCCCAGGCAATAATTGGCGAAGACCGCAGCGACATTGGCTTGCTGCATCAACGCGGTGACGTTGGACGTTTTCGGGCAAGCGCCATATTGCCCCCACGCCTTGGCGTTTGCCGGCGTGGTCGGCGTCGTCGCGCCGAAGCTGTCGCTGCACCCGGTCAGATCGCAGCGGCCCGGCGTATAGGCATTTTCGAAATCGGCCCAGATCCAGTCGGGAAAGCCGGGGGTCTTGACCGAAAGATGCATGCTGGTCATCGCATAGGCCGTCGCCGGGCCTTTGCCGACATTGGCGCTCGACGTGTAGAAATTGGCGGTGACAAAGCTCGCCGGCTTGCCCAGCCAGGTCGCCAGCGTCGCGACCGGAATCCAGTCGGCTTTCACCTCGAGCGCGTTCCACGGCGCGGTGACCGGCCTGCCCGTCGCGTAATATTGGCTGATCCCGGCCGACGACCACAGGCCGTTGCCGACCAGATAATCATAGGTCGCGCGGTCACGGCGAACCTCTTCGCCGACGCAGCCGGTCTTGGGAAAGCCCGACCCCGCCGCCGCCCCGTTGAGCCCCGGCGGGGTGCCGCAGCCTTGCGCGGGTCCGATGACCTGCACGCCAAAGCCGCGTCGGGCGCTGCGCAGCGCCGCGGTTGCGCGCATGTGCGCCATGCCGAGCAAGCTGCGCTGCAGCGACTTGGGCGCGCGTTTGGACGTCGCGCTCGGCCATGTCGGCACATTGCAGCCCGGTACGGGTTTCGTCGGCGCACATGGATTCGAAACATAGATGTCCTGATCCGAGGCAAAGGTCTCATACGCGACCTTGCCCGGTGCGCCCGACGGGGTGACGGCGAGGATGAATTGCTGCCACGAGACCAAGTCGGTCGAGATTGGCGGGGGCGGAACGATTTGGGCAGGTTTGGCGCTGCTTTGCACGCCGCCGAGCGCAAGTGCCACAACAGCAGTCGCCGATAGTCCCAGCGAAACAACCGCACGACGTGATTTGAAGGTCGATCCAGACATGGTCTTTGCTCCCCATACAAATGATGATAAACGCACTGTTACCTGTCGATAGTCTCTCCGATCCGATATTAGAGACCGCGATTACGCATTAATTTAACGTCACTTCTGTAATATAGCGAAGTCCATTACGGTGCTACTTACGGGGTACGTCGACGCTGCGACGCTTGGCCGTTGCGAGAAGGCCGCAGAGGCCGGGCACAAGCATTTGCATCGCGGCGCGCATTCGGTTATGCGCGCCAACTTCCAACGGCACATCGTCGGAACCATCCGCGGGAGACGGGCCATCGGCCCGTCGTCTGGACCGCTAAACTTGAAACAGAGTGAGGCTGCCACATGGCAAAAAAGATTACCGGCTATATCAAGCTGCAGGTTCCTGCAGGCAAGGCCAACCCCTCGCCCCCAATCGGCCCTGCACTGGGTCAGCGCGGCGTCAACATCATGGAATTCTGCAAGGCGTTCAACGCGCAGACCGGTGACCAGGAAGTCGGCACGCCGCTGCCGACCGTGATTACCGTCTATGCCGACCGTTCCTTCTCGTTCGAGACCAAGACGCCGCCGGCATCGTACCTGATCAAGAAGGCCGCTGGCCTCAAGTCGGGTTCGAAGGAGCCGGGCAAGATTTCGGGCGGCACGATCAAGCGCTCGCAGCTCGCCGACATCGCGACCGCGAAGATGAAGGATCTGAACGCCAACGATCTGGGTGCCGCAACGCGCATCATCGAAGGCTCCGCCCGCGCAATGGGCCTCGAAGTGGTGGAGGGCTAAGATCATGACATTCATCAGCAAGAAGCAGAAGTCGGTCACGATCGATCGTGAAAAGCTCCACGGCATCGACGAAGCGATCGCTTTGGCGAAGTCGGGTGCGACCAGCAAGTTCGACGAGACGATCGAAGTTGCGATGAACTTGGGCGTCGACCCGCGCCACGCCGACCAAATGGTCCGCGGCGTTGTGACGTTACCCAAGGGCACGGGTAAAACCGTCCGCGTCGGCGTGTTCGCCAAGGGTGCGAAGGCCGAGGAGGCTTTGGCCGCCGGGGCCGATATCGTTGGCGCGGAGGATCTGATGGAGATCGTCCAGGGTGGCACGATCGATTTCGACCGCTGCATCGCGACCCCCGACATGATGGGCATCGTCGGTCGACTCGGCAAGATTCTGGGGCCGAAGGGCATGATGCCGAACCCCAAGCTCGGTACGGTCACGATGAACGTCGCCGAAGCCGTAAAGGCAGCAAAGGGCGGCCAGATCGAATATCGTGTCGAAAAGGCCGGGATCATCCATTCGGGCATCGGCAAGGCGTCGTTCCCGGCGGAAGATCTGCGCGCCAATTTCGACGCGCTGATCGATGCGATCGTCAAGGCCAAGCCGTCGGGCGCCAAGGGCAAATACGTCCGTAAGGTCGCGGTTTCGAGCACCATGGGTGCCGGGATCAAGGTCGATGTGGCTGAGGTTTCGGCCGCCTGAGGCGTCCCATTCGACTGGCGACATGATCGAGGGCCGGGGCGCAATCCCCGGCCCTTTTTCGTTCTTCCCCCTCTTCCCGCTTGCGGGGAGAGGGTCGGGGAAAGGGAGAAGGAGGACGCGCCATTTGCTATTCGGGCGAAATGCGCCTAGAGCGCTCAGGCTACTTTCGCAAATCGACGGTCTCTGGCGCTTTGCGGCTCCATCTTCCTTCTTTCACTGCTGATTACGGCACACGTCGACGCGGCTCTCGCGTCGCCGCAACCAAAGAAGGATACCTTCATGACTATCGGAACCGTAAAGTTCTTCAATGCCGACAAGGGCTATGGCTTCATCGCGCCGGAAGGCGGCGGCGAGGATGCCTTTGTGCACATCACCGCAGTCGAGCGCGCCGGCATGGCGACCCTCGATAAGGACCAGCGCGTCCAGTACGAGCTTGAGCAGGACAAGCGCGGCAAGATGTCGGCTGTGAACCTGCAGCACGCCTAACAGCGTCTGCTACAAGAAAGGGCGGTCCGGTTTTCCGGGCCGCTCTTTTTTTGTGTTCAACGCAAGCGCCGTCGCGACCGCGCTTGCACAGCCGAAGCTCGCGGGCGGCGGGATCGGGATGTCGGGCGGGGTCCTGGTGATGCCAAGCGCCTGGCCGAGCGAGCGACCGAACACCTTGAGCAGCGCGCCGGGCGTCGGCTTATCGGTGGTGCCGGCGCCCGCGACGGAGACGGTCGGGGCGCTCAGCGTGCCGCCGATGCGGATCGGGTCGGCAATACGCAGCAGCGCGCGGCTCTTGCTCGTGCCCGCGAGCGTCACCTCGATGCGCTCGCCATCCAGCACAATCCGCCCTGCCCCGCGCCCGACCGAGCTGCCGGTGTCGATGCCGAGCGGATGCGGCACCAGCACGCCATCGGTGGCACTGAAATTGGCGACGAGACAGCGCAGCGGCACTTGCTGGCTCGGCCCCTCAATCGCGTGGATGACCGCACCGCTCAGATTCTGGCCGAGCACGTCGGCGACAAGCCGCTTCACATGCCCCTGCGTCGCGACCATCGCCGCCTTGCCCGAGGCGTGCGACAGCGCTTCACGCACGGTATCGCCCTGTCCGCTGAGCACGATATGCCCGCGCACCTGACCGCCGACGATCTCGGGCTGGCCGATCAAGCCTTCGAGCGTGAGCCCCGCCAGACGAAGGTCGAGCGATAGTTTGGGAAGCCCGCTGCGATGATCGACGCGCGCGGTGCCGGTCATCCGGCCATTGGCGAGCGTGGCGACGATATTGCTGGCGGTCAGCAGTCGGTGATCGAGGCTGAGTGTTCCCGAAAGGCTGCGAAACACCGTGCCGCCCTTGGCAAGCAGATGATCGGCGGAAAAACGGATCGTGCCATCGGTCTTCCACAGTTTCGACAGGTTGATGCGCGTCGGCGGGATGACGCGCGGGCCAATCGCGGCCTGGCGCTGGGCGGAGGCCGCTTGCCCGTTCGCGTCGGCCAGATCGTCGAAATCGAAGTGTGTGGCGTGCAGCCGCGCATCGATTGCGGTGCGCTGATTGATCTTGTGGACGGTCGCGACGCCGGTGAAACGCGAGCGACCGATGCGGCCGCCGATCCGGTCGACATACCAGTCGCGCCCGTTATGCCGGATCGTCCCCGTGACCGCGACGGCTTGCGTGCCGAACAGGCCAGCCTCGATGATGCGGTCGATATTCTTGAGTGTCGGGGCCTGCGCCGCGATGGCGGCGGTGAAGTGGCGCGTGTCGAGCACCCCGTTCATCTGGCCCGTGGCGGTCATGTGCAAGACGGGCGACGCCAGCGTGGCGGCGAAGGGATAGGGCGCGGCGGGGTCGATCCCGGTGATCCGCCCGCCGGTCAGGTCGAGTGTGACGGGTGAATTCAGAAAGCTGCCGGTCGCAGACAGGCGGAGGCCATGAGTCGAATCGACGGAGAGCGGCCCCGCAATCATCAGGCTGCGCTTGGCGTCCCGCAGCACGATCTGCGTGTTGGTAACGGCCAGGTCCGACAGACTAAGGCCGGTCGAGTCGGCGGTGCGCGATTTCGGTCCCTCGGGCTGCCAGTTCGCCCGACCGTCCGCATCGCGGATCAGCACAATCCGCGCGCCATCGATCGTCACGCGGTCCGGGCGGAACGTGCCGAACAGCAACGCGAACACCGGCACGCGCACCCGCGCCGTGCCGACGCGGACGAAATCGCCGGCACCGGCCCAAGCGGGCTGCGCGATCCGCACATCGCGCACCGAGACAATCGGCGTGTACGAAAACACGCCATCGCGCGTGATCGCGCCGACCTGCACATGCGTCTTGAGCGCGACCGACAGGCGCTCCTCGACCAGCCCCCGCATCAGCCCGACCGGGACCGCACCCAGCGCGACGACGAAGAGCGCGAGCGACGCCAGCACGGCAAGGGCGATGCGCGGCAGCAACCAGCGCCAGCGCGGCGGCCGCGCGGTGCTCGGCAGGTTTTCCGGGATGGACACACAGGGGAGAACCCGGCGACGCGGAATTTGTTGCACCAACGTGGCGATGCGATGACACGCAAGACCCGGATTACGCCGCCCTTGGTCCGCGCGGGTACCCGATCACGCGATAATCTTGTCGAGCGCGGTACAGAACGCCTTCATCTCCGCCGCCGAGCCGACCGTTACGCGGCTGACCGTCGGCCAGATCGGCCAGGACCGCCCGATTTCGACGCTTTCCTTGCGGAAGGCGGTTTGCATGTCCCTGGCTTGTTTGGTTTTCCAATCGATCATGAACATGTTGGCGTCGGTCGGGAACACCGTCACGCCCTTCGCCGTGAGATGATCGAGCGTCAGACCACGCGCGACCTGCATTTCCTTGCGGCGCGCGGCGATCAGCGGGGCGGCGGTCAAGCTGGCAGTGGCGCAGGCGATGCTGGTGACGGGCAAGGCACCCGATTGCATCCCGCCATCGTAGCGCATCATCTTCTGGATGTTGGCGGGCTGGGTGATGATATAGCCCATGCGCAGCCCCGCCATGCCGAACAGCTTGGAGAAGGTGCGCATCACGATCACGTGCTTGTGCTGCAGCGCGAGATAGGAGGCGACGGGGACGCCGGCGAAATGCGTGTACGCTTCGTCGATCAGCACCATCGCATCGGTCGGTTTATTGGCGATCAACCATTCGATATCGGCGAGCGGCGTGATCGTGCCGGTCGGGTTGTTGGGGGTGCAGATATAGAACAGCCCGGCATTCGGGTTGGCCGCGACCATCGCCTTCACGTCATGGCGGTAATCGGGCGTCAGCGGCACCGCATTGACCGGCGCACCGAGCCAGGCCGCAGTGCGCCCGGCAAGCTCGAAGGTCGGGTCAGCGGTGACGAGTCCTCTGGTCGGCGAACAATAGCTGACGACCGCGCGGCACAGCGGATCGCTCGATCCCGGCCACGGCGCGACATGATCTTA
>NZ_JBBATX010000120.1:0-2747 GCF_040398505.1 Sphingomonas sp.
CTAGAACTGGCGCAACCCTAACGCCGTTCGGCCCCGGACCTGATCCGGGGTCGTCGAAGCCCCGCATGCCACAAGCAGCGACGGACTTTTGGCACGCAGCCCTTCGACAAGCTCAGGGCGAACGGCATAAAAAGCACGCCGGATCAAGCGCATCACCCCCTAGGCCGACACGACTTTCTTCGCCGGTGCCTTTTTCGGTGCCGCCTTTTTCAGCGCAGGCTTCTTCACCGCCGCCTTTTTCGCCGGCGCCTTCTTCGCCGCCGCTTTCTTCTTGCCCTTCGCAGGCGGTGCCGCCGCCGCGCGCGCATCGATCAGTTGCGCGGCTTCCTCAAGCGTCAGCGCATCCTTCTCGATCGACTTGGGCAGCGTCGCATTGGTCGTCCCGTCGGTGACATAGGCGCCGTAGCGCCCCTCCATCAGCTTGATCTCGGCTTCGCTGCGCGGATGCAGCCCCAGAACCTTGAGCGGCGCCTGCGCGCCGCGCTGCGGCCGCCCGCCGCCCGCCGCCGCTTCGGCGAGCTTGACCACCGCCGTGTTCATCCCCGTTTCGAACACGTCGGCGGTCGAGGTGAGGCGCGCATATTTACCGGCATGCTTCAGATACGGGCCATAGCGACCGATCGCCGCGGTGATCGGCTCGCCGGTTTCGGGGTGCGTGCCGATCGTGCGCGGCAAGCTCAGCAGTTTCAACGCCCATTCGAGATCGAGCTCGCCAATGTCCTTCGGGATCGACGCCATCTTGCGCGTCTCGCCCTCGCCGATCTGGATATATGGCCCGAACCGTCCCGATTTGCGCTCAACCGGAAGGCCGGTGTCGGGATCGTTGCCCAGCGTCTCCGGCCCCGTATCGGTGCCTTCCTCGTCTCCACCCGGCTGCCCGAAGCGGCGCGTATATTTGCACTCGGGATAGTTGGAGCAAGCGACGAACGCGCCGAACTTGCCGCCACGCAGCGCAAGCTGCCCCGCGCCGCACTTCGGGCACAGCCGTGGATCGCCGCCATCGGCCATGGGCGGAAAGAGGTACGGCGCGAGGAATTTATCGAGCTCGGCCGTAACTTCGGATGGCTTTTGTTCCATGACCTCTGTGGTGCGCGGCTTGAAATCCTTCCAGAACGCTTCCAGCACCGCCTGCCATTCGGCCCGCCCGCCCGAGACTTCGTCGAGCTCGTCCTCGAGGCCCGATGTGAAGTCGTAGCTCACATATTTCTCGAAAAAACGTTCGAGGAACGCCGTCACCAGCCGTCCCGATTCCTCGGCGAAGAAGCGGTTCTTCTCGACGCGGACGTATTCGCGGTCCTTCAAGGTCTTGATGATCGAGGCATAGGTCGACGGCCGCCCGATGCCGAGTTCTTCCAAACGCTTGACCAGCGACGCTTCCGAAAAGCGCGGCGGCGGCTGGGTGAAATGCTGCTCGGCGGTAACGCCCTTCTTGGCGGGCGCATCGCCCTCGCGCAGCCGTGGCAGGCGCTTGGCGTCCTCGTCCTGCGTGTCGTCGCTACCCTCTTCGTAGAGCGCGAGGTAACCGGGGAACAGCATCACTTGCCCGGTCGCGCGCAGACCGGTCTGGCCCGATCCGTCGAGCATCTCGACGGTGGTGCGCTCCATCCGCGCGCTCGCCATCTGGCTCGCCAAAGCGCGCTTCCAGATCAAATCGTACAACCGCGCATGGTCGCCGCCGCCGGCCTTATCCTTGCCGAAATCGGTCGGGCGGATCGCCTCATGCGCTTCCTGCGCATTCTTGGCCTTGGTCTGATAGACGCGCGGCTTGTCGGGGACGTAGCTCGCATCATAGCGATTGGCGACGGCAAGCCGCGCGGCCGAAATCGCGCTCGAATCCATCTGCACGCCGTCGGTGCGCATGTAGGTGATCGCGCCGTCCTCGTAGAGGCCTTGGGCGATCCGCATCGTGTGATCGGCCGAAAAGCCGAGTTTGCGCGACGCCTCTTGCTGCAAGGTCGAGGTCGTGAAAGGCGGCGGCGGGTTGCGCGTCGCAGGCTTCACCTCGACCGACTGGACGGTGAACAACCCCGCCTCGACCGCGGCCTTGGCACGCATCGCGCTACCTTCTTCGCCGATCGACAAGCGATCGAGCTTCTTGCCCTCGAAGGTGACAAGGCGCGCCTGGAACGGCGTGCCATCCTGCTCCATATCGGCGATGACCGACCAATATTCCTGCGCGCGAAACGCTTCGATCTCGCGCTCACGGCTGACGATGATCCGCAAAGCGACCGATTGCACGCGCCCCGCCGATTTCGCGCCGGGCAGCTTGCGCCACAGCACCGGCGAGAGCGTGAAGCCGACGAGATAATCGAGCGCGCGGCGCGCGCGATAGGCGTCGATCAGGTCGGTATCGAGCTCACGCGGATGCTTCATCGCCTCGGTCACCGTTGCCTTGGTGATTGCGTTGAAGGTCACGCGCTGAACGTCCTTGGGCAGCGCCTTGCGGTTGCGCAGCACTTCCTGAACGTGCCAGCTGATCGCCTCGCCCTCGCGATCGGGATCGGTCGCGAGGATCAGGCGGTCGGCTTGCTTGGCGAGATCGGTGATCGCCTTGAGCTGCTTGGCCTTGTCGGCGTAATTCTCCCATTCCATCGCGAAGCCATGGTCGGGATCGACCGACCCGTCCTTGGGCGGCAAATCGCGGACATGGCCGTAGGAGGCGAGGACGCGGTAATCGCTGCCGAGATATTTCTCGATGGTTTTCGCCTTGGCGGGCGATTCGACGATGACAAGCTGCATGGGGAGAA
>NZ_JBBATX010000120.1:2847-7069 GCF_040398505.1 Sphingomonas sp.
ACCGGGCCGAGCAGGTCGATCACATCGCGCCGCTCGGCATCGCTCGCATCCTCGGGCGGTGGCCCGTTAAACCGCGCGCCGGGCGACCGCACCATCCGGCCATCGATCGGGCGCACCGTTTCCAGCACGTCGGCGGCCGATTGCACCAGCGTCGCGCCATCGCGAATCAGCCCGTTACAGCCTTGCGCGCGCGGGTCGAGCGGGCTGCCCGGCACCGCCATCACCTCGCGCCCCAATTCGCCCGCCAGCCGCGCGGTGATCAGCGAGCCCGATTTCGGCGCCGCCTCGACCACCACCGTACCAAGCGACAGTCCGGCGATGATGCGGTTGCGATAGGGAAAGTGCCGCGCGCGCGGCTCGGTGCCGGGCGGCTGTTCGGCGATGAGCAAACCTTCCTTGGCGATCCGCTCCTGCAGCGCGGCATTTTCCGGCGGATAGACCACGTCGATCCCGCCCGCGATCACGCCGATCGTGCCCGTCTCCAAGGATCCGACATGCGCGGCGGTATCGACCCCGCGCGCCAGGCCGGAGACGACCGCTACCCCCTCGCGCCCGAGCTCGGCCGCCAGTTGTCGCGCGAACCGGCACGCCGCCGCCGAGGCATTGCGCGCGCCGACCATCGCGATCGTCGTGCGCGCCATCAGCGCGGCCCGCCCGCGCAGCATCAGCACCGGCGGCGCATCGTCGAGTTCGGCCAAGAGCGCAGGATAGTCGGGATCGCCCAGAAACAGGTGCTGTGCGCCAAGCCGCGCCACTTGCATGAGTTCGCGCTCGGCGAGCGCCACCGGTGCGACCACGGGCGCTTTCCCCCCGCCGCGCGCGGCAAGCTGTGGCAGCGCCGCGAGCGCCGCCTCCGCGTCGCCGAAGCGGCTGATCAATTGCGCATAGGTGACGGGGCCGATCTGCGCGGTGCGGATCAGCCGGAGGCGCGCAACCGCCGCCGCCTCAGGCATTGACGTCAGGCATCGGCGCGGCTCGCCCCGCCGCTTCCCCCACCACGACCGACGCGGGGTTCGGCACCGCTGAGCAAGCGCTCGATATTTTCGCGATGCTTCCACACGACGAGCAAAGCCAGCGCCATCAGCGGCAGGACAAGATCGAATCGCGCGAAAAACGCGGCACTAAGCGGCGTGCCGACCGCCGCCGTCATCCCCGCAAGCGAGGAGATGCGGAAGATCGCCAGCAGCCCGAGCCAGCTCACCGCATAAACCAGCCCGATCGGCCAATGCAGCGCGAGCACGATCCCAAGCATCGTCGCCACGCCCTTGCCACCCCGAAAACGCAGCCAGACCGGGTAGAGATGCCCGAGGAACGCCGCCGCAGCCGCCATTACGCCCGCGCCACCGAAATAGCGTTCGGCGATCCATACCGCCGCAAAACCCTTCAGCGCATCGAGGATCAACGTCGCCGCCGCCAGCCCCTTGCGCCCGGTGCGCAGCACGTTGGTCGCGCCGATATTGCCCGAACCGATCTGGCGCAAATCCCCCGCGCCCGCCGCACGCGTCAACAGCAGTCCGAACGGGATCGACCCGAGCAGATAGCCGATTACCAGCGCGAGCGCCGGATATTGCCACGGAAATTCGGTTGGCACGGTGCGATATCCCCCAGTCGCCGCGAACATAGCATGCACGGGCCTAACATGCACGGGGACGCCCCCGCCCCATCTTGGATCACGCCGCCGATTTGTCAAAATCCGCCGCCACGCTATGGCATCCGGCATGGATAGGCGGCCCGTTCTGTTTTTCGATTCCGGGGTTGGCGGGCTGTCGGTGCTTGCGGCGGCGCAGGCGCTGCTGCCGCGCATGCCCGTGGTCTATGTCGCCGATTCGGCGGGCTTTCCCTATGGCACGAAGAGCGAGGCCGAGATTGCCGCGCGCGTGCCCGCGTTGCTCGGGCGGCTGGCGGAACGCTATGCCCCGCGTCTGATCGTGATCGCGTGCAACACCGCCTCGACGATTGCGCTGGCCGCCGTGCGCAGCGCGCTCGATCTGCCCGTGGTCGGCACGGTGCCGGCGATCAAACCCGCGGCGCTGATCAGCAAAACGCGGGTGATCGGCGTGCTTGGCACCGACGCAACAGTGCGCCAGCCCTATGTCGACGATCTCGCCCAACGCTTTGCCGGCGATTGCACCGTGCTGCGTCATGGATCGGCTGAACTGGTCGCACTGGCCGAGGCGAAATTGCACGGCATCGCAATCGATCCGGCGCGCTTTGCCGCGATCCTGGACGGCCTGTTCGGGCAAGCCGGCGGCGCGCGGATCGACACGATCGTCAACGCCTGCACGCATTTCCCGTTAGTCGCCGACGAACTCGCCGCCGCCGCGCCGCACCCGGTGACCTTCGTCGACGGGAGCGCCGGGATCGCGCGCCGTATCGCCTTCCTCACCGCCGGGCAGGACTGGCCGGAGACGGCGGGTGACGGGCGTGCGGTTTTCACAGCACGCGATGCGACGACCGATGCCCTCGCCCCCGCGCTTGCGCGCTTCGGCCTGACGCGACCTGAGACATTATGACCACCCCTTCGATCACGCTGATCGCGTAAACCCGCTGGAATTCCGGTCCTGTCGGCGCTACAGCGCCGCCATGAAATTGGACTCATCCGGCCCCCGCGGAGTCGACTACTCCCGGATCTTCGCGCAGGCGATCGATCGCCTCCATGTCGAGGGGCGCTATCGCGTGTTCATCGACATTCTCCGCAACCGGGGGTCTTACCCCAATGCGCGCTGCTTCGCCGGGCATAATGGCCCCAAGCCGATCACGGTGTGGTGCTCCAACGATTACCTTGCGATGGGCCAGCATCCCGACGTGATCGCGGCGATGGAGGAAGCGCTGCATGACGTCGGTGCAGGCTCGGGCGGGACGCGCAATATCGGCGGCAACACGCATTACCACGTCGATCTCGAAGCCGAACTCGCCGATCTCCACGGCAAGGAAGCGGCCTTGCTGTTTACCAGCGGCTATGTGTCGAATGAAGCGACGCTGGCGACGCTGGCCAAGATATTGCCCGGCTGCATCATCTTTTCCGACGAACTCAACCACGCCTCGATGATCGCCGGGATCCGCAATTCGGGGTGTGAGCGCCATGTGTTCCGCCATAATGACGTGGCGCATCTCGAGGAATTGCTGGCCGCGGTCGATCCGGCGGCGCCAAAGCTGATCGCGTTCGAAAGCGTCTATTCGATGGACGGCGACATCGCGCCGATCGCCGAGATTTGCGATCTGGCGGACACGTACAGCGCGCTGACCTATCTCGACGAAGTCCATGCCGTCGGCATGTACGGCGCGCGCGGCGGTGGCATTTCGGAACGCGACGGCGTCGCCGACCGGCTGACGATCATCGAGGGCACGCTCGGCAAGGCGTTCGGGGTGATGGGCGGGTATATCACCGCGGATCAGACGATCGCCGACGTGATCCGCTCCTATGCACCGGGGTTCATCTTCACCACGTCGCTCTCGCCGGTGCTGGTTGCCGGCGCGCTGGCGAGCGTGCGGCACCTGAAGGCCTCGTGCGTCGAGCGTGACGGGCAACATGCGGCAGCGGCGATGCTGAAGGCGCTGTTCGCCGATGCTGGCCTGCCGGTGATGGATTCGACCACGCACATCGTCCCGCTGATGGTCGGCGATCCGGTCAAGGCCAAGAAGATCAGCGACGTGCTGCTCGCCGAATATGGCGTGTACGTCCAGCCGATCAATTACCCGACCGTGCCGCGCGGCACCGAGCGGCTGCGCTTCACCCCCGGCCCGGCACATGACGAAGCGATGATGCGAAATCTGACGCAAGCGCTGGTCGAAATCTGGGGTCGGCTGGAATTGCGCAAGGCGGCCTAGGCGACGACGATCGTTTCGGACGTTGCGGGCACGGCGAGCGGCTGGTCGAACGGCACGACCGTGCGTTCGGCGTAAAGGTCGCCTTCAGGCGCGAGCATTCGGTGCGTGACCTTCGCGGGGACATCGACGACCCAATATTCGGGAATTCCAGCGCGCGCATATTCCGCGAGTTTTTCCCCAAGATCCGTACTGAGCGTCGTGACGGCGATTTCCACGATCAGCACGAAACGATCCGGCGGGACGGGGCCAGTCGGGGGCACGTCCGGCAAGACGACGGCGACATCCGCACCGCGCACCGTCCAGGCATCGATGCCGACCATCAAATCGACTGCCAGGCGCTTCTCCGTCCTGGAATAAGCCGTCAGAAGCTTGGCATAGAGCCTGCCGCTCATCT
>NZ_JBBATX010000121.1:0-1611 GCF_040398505.1 Sphingomonas sp.
GACGCCGGTGCTGAAGCGGCGTGGATCGGTGAATCCGTTCGCTTGTTGATGGCACGACGCGCACGATGTCGTGTCGTTGGTGCTTAGCCGCTTGTCATAGAACAGCACGCGCCCGAGCGTGGCGACACGGTCGGTGATCGCATTGCCGGCGGGCGTATTGTCGTCAGCCGCGACGGTCGCGTCGTAATAGGCCGGAAGCGCCGGGCTGGCATAATTGGCGAGAGCCGCGAGATTGAGCGTGGTAAAATCGGCGACCCCGGCGGGTGTGGCGGAGGTTGGGGTCGGCGTTGGCGTCGGCGTCGGGGCGGGCGTCGGGGCGGGCGCTGCCGCGACGACGGCGGCGGTTGTGGTGCTGGTCGCGCCACCGCTGCATCCGGCCAGCGCGACGAGCGGCAGCATCATAACGCAGGCGTGAAGGACGGCTTTCACACTTTTCTCCCGGGCAGTGTTCGAATTGCGACCGAAACGGTTCCCGTTCATTCTAGCGGGCAATGATGGAGGGAGTGTGAGGCGGGCTAGCTGCGCGCAAAGGGACGACGATGCTGACCGGGCCGATTCATCCACGTTTGTGCCGGGCGCTCCACGAGATGGTAAAGCGCGACCGAGCTGCCCAGGACGAGCGCGAGATACAGCGTCACCAGGATCGGCGGAATCGCGTGCGCGTCATCGACGAACGCCAGTTTGAACACCACGAACAGCAGGAAATGGCCGAGATAGGTCGCGTAGCTGATCTCGCCGAGATAGTGGATCATGCGGGCTTCGAGCGGATTGCCGCGCCATCCCGAGGTCAGCGCGAGCGCGAGCAGGAGCGCGGCAAAGGCGGCGGGGATGGTCAGCGTCTCGGGAGCACCCGCCGCGCGGGCCGCCAGCAGTGTCGCGGCGACGACCAATGCGGCGGCGACCGCGCGGGCAGGGGCATCGCGCCATCTCAGCCAAAGTGCGCAGACCGCTGAACCGACCGCGAATTCGATCACGCAGCGGCGCAGCCCGAAGGTCCAGATGTCGGTGCCGAGCGTCGGCGCGTCCGCCATCAGCGCGTGGAGCAAGACCAGCGCCGCCGCAATCGCGCCGATCACCGCCCAACTCGGCACGCGCCGCCAGTCGATCCCGAATGCGAGCAGCGGAAACAGCAGATACGCCGCCCATTCGGTGCTGATCGACCAGCTCGGGTCGTTCCAGGCGAGGTGATCGGTGAAACCCCAATTTTGCAGCAGCAGGATGTGGAGCGGCAGCTCGGCAAAGGGATAATCGACCGGATCGTGTCGTCCGAGCGCGGCGAGCAAGAGCGCGAGTAGGGCGGCACACCCGAGCATGAACATGTGGAGCGGCCAGATCCGCGCGATCCTGCGCCACAGGAAGCCCGGCACGGCATTGAGCCCGCCGTCGCGCAGCCGTTCACCCCAGTTCAGCCAGATGACAAAACCTGACAGCAGGAAGAAAAAATCGACCGCCAAATAGCCCTTCGCGAAGACACTGACCCAGACCGGCGGCAACCCCGCGATCGACAGGCGGATATGGTACAAAACGACGAACCACGCCGCGATCCCGCGCATCCCGGTCAACGCGCGCAGTTCGTGGCGCTGCTTGAGCCCCTCTCCTTTAGGGGAGGGG
>NZ_JBBATX010000121.1:1711-7052 GCF_040398505.1 Sphingomonas sp.
AGGGGAGGGGCTCAGATGATTGCGCCTCGCTCACGCCGCCGCCTCGACCGCCGTCGCGCGGGCTTTGCGCAAGGGTCGCCACGCCGCCTGGCTGCGTTTGCGCGCGAGATAGGTGTCGAGCCCGATCTGCGCGCCGATCAGCATGTAGACGAACGGCTGGAATGCGATCGCGATGAACGCCGCGCCGAGCAGATAGACGATGTGCGCGGACTGCAGTGCGCCCGCGAGCGGGGTGATCCACGCCTGATCGGCCTCCGCCTTGCGGTAGCGTTGCCGCAGCACTTCCATCCGCACGATGCCGATCACATTGATCAGCAGCCAGATCGCGAGGCCGGGAAAGCCCTGTTCACCAATCATCTCGAAATAGGCGCTGTGGAAGGCGCGCGCCTTGTCGACGGTCAGTTTCTTGTCGATCGTCGCGTTTTGCGCGCTGCCCTCGACCTTTTCGGTGTCGTAGCGGATTTGATTTTGCCGGTACATTTCGAAGCCGCCGCCCAGCGGGTGCTCCTTGGCATATTGCCAGGTCCAGCCCCATACCGCGAGCCGCGTCGAAGCCGATTCGTCGGCCTTGTAGGTCTTGATCGTGCTCATCCGGTCGGTGAAGGAGGCGGGCAGGAACGGCACCGCCATCAAGCCCGCGGCACCCAGCAAGCCCAAATACAGAACCTTGCGCCTGGTATCGCGCAGCATCAGCACCGCGACGAGGCCGATGCAGAGCAATCCGGTGCGCGTTGAGGTGCCGACCGGGATCAGCAGGCAGGCGAACACGAGGGCGTAGCAGAAGCCCTTAACCTTCCAGTCGGGTGGAAAGATCGTGCCATGCCGCGTGAACCACAGGATCAGCGGGATGATCGCGACCGCGACGGTCGAAATGGTCGAGCCTTCGTACAGCCCCGAATTGTTCGATACCATCAGGTTGAGCGTGCCGTAGCCGCCGCCGCCGCTGGCGATCGTCTTGATCCCGCCGATGATGATAATCGACGCGGCCGAGGCGATCATCACCAGCAGCAGCGCTTCGATCCGCAATTTGGTGCGCAGCGTCAGCGGCAGGAAAGCGGCGAAGGCCAGGCATTTCCACACCCAATCCCATTTATCCAGCGCCTCGACCGGGAAATCGGCGGTGCGCGTGGTGAGGCCGCAATAGAGCAGGAGCAGCACGATCAGCGCCTGGCGCGGGGCGACTCGCGTGTCGGTCTTGTCGTCGGCAAGCATCCATCCGCCGACCGCGAGCGCGACCGCCATCAGCGAAATCGGGACCGCATTGAGCAACAAATAGGTCAGCCGCTGCGGGCTGACGATGTCGATGTAGACATAGGCGAGCACGAAGATGAACGGCTTGCGAAAGCCCGCCGCGAAGAAGGTGCCCAGAAACGCGACGAAGACCAGGTCACGCACGCGGGCGACCTTTCGGCTTGCGTTCGGGCGGCGGGCCTTCGCGATCGAGATCGGGACGACGCAGCAGCACCCACACCGTCAGCGCGATCAGCCCGTGGCTGATCGCGAGCGCGAGATTGTCGATCATGGCTGCGATCCGCCTTGCATGCACCCGCCCTACGCGCGAGCGGGTTGAGGCTCCGTTAAGCAGTCCGCATTAGGGAGGTGCTCATGCGCATTCTCCACATCTTGGACCACGGCTTGCCGCTGCAGAGCGGCTATACTTTCCGCACCCGCGCGATCCTGAAGAGCCAGCAGCGGCGCGGGTGGGAGGTCGCGGCGGTAACCGGCCCGCGCAACGGCGTGCGCGACGTGGCGCAGGAGCGTGTCGACGGGATCGATTTCTACCGCACCGATCCGGTGCCCGAGACGATCAGCCCATTCGGCGAATTGCGCGAAATTCGCGCCTTTGCCCGCAGGATCGATCAAGTGGTCGCGCAGTTCAAACCCGACGTGCTGCACGCGCATTCGCCCGTGCTCGATGCGCTGGCCGGGGTGCGCGTGGCGCGGCGGCGCAAACTGCCGATCGTCTATGAAATCCGCGCCTTTTGGGAGGATGCCTCGGTCGGCAACGGGACCGGCACCGAGGGATCGTGGCGCTATCGTGCCACCCGCGCGCTGGAAACCTGGGCGGTCAAGCGCGTCGATGCGGTCGCGGTGATTTGCGACGGGCTGCGGCGCGATCTGGTCGCGCGCGGCGTCGATCCGGCCAAAATGATCGTCTCGCCCAATGGGGTCGATCTATCGGTGTTCGGCGACCCCTTGCCGTACGACCACGCGCTTGCCGACTCGCTCGGGGTGCATGGCGGCGAGGTGATCGGCTTTATCGGCAGCTTCTACGATTATGAGGGACTCGACGATCTGATCGCGGCAATGCCGTTGCTGGTCGCCGAACGTCCTGCGGCGCAGCTCGTGCTGGTCGGCGGCGGACCGATGGAGGCCGCTTTGCGCGCACAAGCGGCGGCCTCCCCGGTCGCGCGGCATATTCATTTCATCGGCCGCGTGCCGCATACCGAGGTCGACCGCTATTACAGCATCGTCGACGTGCTCGCTTATCCGCGCAAGCGGATGCGGCTGACCGATCTCGTGACCCCGCTCAAGCCGCTCGAGGCGATGGCGCAGCGCCGGCTGGTCGCGGCATCCGACGTTGGCGGGCACCGCGAACTGATCCGCCACAACGACACCGGCACGCTGTTCCCGCCCGACGATCCGGCCGGGATGGCTCAGGCTTTGGCCGGATTGCTGGCCGATCGGGACAGTTGGGACGGGCGGCGCGCGCGCGGTCGCGCGTTTGTCGAGGCAGAACGGGACTGGGCGACGAACGTGAATCGTTATGAACCTGTTTACCAGAAACTTACCGATCGTATGGCATCCCGTAAGACATGGTCGAGTCCCCCCGCTCTCAACATGTGATTCTGCCGATCGCGCCGCTCGCCGCGAGTGTGATCGGCGTGCTCACCGCTGCGATGTTCGCGCTCATTCCAACCGAACTGCTCGAATCGATGGTCGTCGATAGCGGGATCGCGGCGGTCCTGTCCGCCGCCGAGCCGCCGCTCGGCGTTACCGCACGGCTGGTGCTGGTGCTGGTGTGCGGCGGCGGGGTTGGCGCGATTGCGTGGTTTGGCTTGTTCCTGAGCTTCGGCGCGCGCACCATTGCCGTGCATCGTCGGCAAAAGCGCGGCGGCGACGCTTCGATCTTTGCGCCAGTGTTGCGCCGCGCCGATTCGCATCCCGACGCGCCGGCACGGCGGCCGCTGTTCGCCAATACCGATTTGGGGACCCCGTTCCTCGAAGTACGCGCGCGGCCGGTGCGGGTTCCCGTCCATGTCGACGCAGTGGCAGTGGAGCCGTCTGCAGCGCCTGCCCCGATCGAACAGCCGCTGCCGATCGATCTGGATCAGCCACTCGCCGCTTATGATCCCGCCGCCGTACCCGACGCACCGCGCGACTGGTTCCCGGCACCCGTTGCGGAGATCACTCCCGAGCGCCGCCAGACCTTTGACCCCGGCGAGCGTTTCGAGACCTTCGCGCTGACTCCGATGGTGCGACCCGCAGCGGTGCCGCAGGACGCGCCGGCCCCGGCTCGGGCGGATCCGTCGGAGACGGTCCAGGCGCTGCTCGAGCGGCTCGAACGCGTCGCTGCGGCGCGGCGTTACGCTAAAACTGACCCTGTCGAAGCGGTCGCGGCGCCAGTAGTTGCTGAGCCAATTACGGAAACGATTGAAGACACGCTGTCGACCTTGCGTCGGATGGCGATGCGCTAAGCGCTGCCGGCTCCGGCGTTCGCCGGGGCGGTGCAGGCGCGTCCAACGCCAAAATCGGGAAACTTATCCCCGCAATTCGCGCCGCGCCGGTTTGACCCGAACCGACGCGTCTGGGAGAAGGCGCGATGGCCACCGCATTTGCATCTCCGCCCGTTTCCCCCACTGGCCCCGAAGCCGTTTCGCTGCCGCAAAATGTCGAGGCCGAGGCCGCGATGCTCGGCGCGATGATGATCGACAATCGCCTCGCCGACGATCTGATCGATTCGCTCGACCCCGACCATTTCTTCGAGCCGCTGCACGGGCGCATCTTCGCGGCGATCCGCACGCTGCGCCAGAACGACATGCTGGCGAGTCCGGTCACGCTGCGCCCGATGTTCGATGCCGATGTCGGGATGCGCGAACTGGGCGGCCCGGCCTATCTTGCGCAATTGACCGGCTCTGGCGCGGGGCTGCTCGGCGCGCGCGAATTCGCCAAGCAAATTTACGATCTTGCGATGCTGCGCACGCTGGTGACGGTCGGGCGCGGGCTGGTCGAGCGCGCGATGGATACGTCGGAAGAGGTCAACCCGCGCGCGCAGATCGAGGCGGCCGAGGAGGAACTCTACAAGGTCGCCGCCGATGGCGGCAGCGATTCGCAGATCAAGACCTTCGTCCAGGCCTCGACCATGACGATCAAGATGGCCGAAATCGCGCTCAATTCGGGCGGGCACATCTCGGGCATCACCACGGGCTTGGACAGTCTGAACGCCAAGATCGGCGGGATGCATCGCTCCGATCTGATGATTCTCGCGGGGCGCCCCGGCATGGGCAAGACCTCGCTTGCCACCAACATCGCGTACAACGCCGCACAACGCTGGATGCGCGACATGGCCGACGGGATCGAGCCGGATCGCTCGCTCGGGGCCAAGGTCGCCTTCTTCAGCCTCGAAATGTCGGCCGATCAGCTCGCCGGGCGTATCCTCGCCGAGCAATCGGGGATCAATTCCGAAGTGCTGCGATCGGGCAAGATCAGCCATCAGGAATTCCACAAGCTCGCCGCCGCCGCCGCCAGTCTGGAGAGCTTGCCGCTGTTCATTGATGACAGTGCGGGGCTGTCGATCGGCGCGCTGCATACGCGGGCGCGACGGTTGCAGCGCAAGCTCAACAATCAGCTTGGGCTGATCGTGGTCGATTACCTGCAATTGTTGTCGGGTTCGGCCAAGAGCTCGGGCGACGGGCGCGTGCAGGAAATTTCCGAGATCAGCCGCGGCCTCAAGAATATCGCCAAGGATCTCAACGTGCCGGTGCTGGCGCTGTCACAGCTCAGCCGCGCGGTCGAAAGCCGTGAGGACAAACGGCCGTTGCTCTCGGATTTGCGCGAATCCGGCTCGATCGAGCAGGACGCCGACATGGTGATGTTCGTGTACCGCGAGGATTATTACCTCAATATGAGCCAGCCCGAGATCCCGAACGCGAGCAGCCCCGGCGACGTGCAGGACAAGCATGCGAAATGGTCCGAACATTTGTCGCGGGTGGACGGATTGGCGGAACTGATCGTCGCCAAGCAACGCCACGGCTCCACCGGCAAAATAACGCTGAAGTTCGAGCCGAGCATCACGAAGTTCTCGGATTTTGTGGGGGCGGGGTATTGAGGGGGTGATGTG
>NZ_JBBATX010000122.1:0-7049 GCF_040398505.1 Sphingomonas sp.
ATATGGCGATCTGTCTATCCCCAGCTCGCGACCGAAACGCGGGATCCAACCGGATATTGGCTCGGGACAGGCCGTTGGAAAATCGGATGAGCGCGCACGGCAGCTTCGCGTTGACAATCTTCGGCCCATGCCGCCTGTTGGGGACGATGGCGATGGCGATGATCCACTGTAGCAAAGGTCTCGCCGCGTTGATCATGGCGCTCGGGCTCGCCGGATGTTCGCCCGACACCCCACCGGCAGGAACCGCGCGCTGCGCCGATTTGCGGTCAGCACCGATGATTCATCTGCCCGCAGCCGACGTCATCATCGGGGCCGATCCGAAATATCCGGAGGAAGGGCCGCCACACCGCGCGACGGTCAAGGCGTTCTGGGTCGACACGCACGAATTGACCAATGGCGAATTCGCCCGGTTCGTCGCCGCGACCGGCTATCGCACGGTCGCCGAGCGCACGCCTCCGGCGCTCCCCGACACCCCGCCCGAGATGCGGCAACCGGGATCGGCCGTCTTTGCAATCCCTGACGATCGCGACCCGCGCTGGTGGCGCTGGTCGGCCGGGGCGCAGTGGCGGCACCCCGCGGGGCCGGGCGAATCGATCGCAGGCCGTGACACCGAACCCGTCGTGCAAATCGCCTATGACGATGCCGAAGCTTATGCGCACTGGGCCGGCAAGCGGCTGCCGAGCGAAGCCGAATGGGAATATGCCGCGCTCGCCGGAAGCAAAGCGTTGCCCGAGCCGATCGATGCCCATGGCACGCCGCAAGCGAATTATTATCAGGGCGTTTTTCCCGCGCGCGATCTGGGGTTGGACGGCTTTCGCGGTCGCGCGCCCGTCGGCTGCTTTAAGCCCAACGCCTTCGGACTGTACGACATGATCGGCAATGTGTGGGAATGGACCAGCGCCGCGGCTGGCCCCGGCGGGGCCAGCCGCGTGATCAAGGGTGGATCCTATTTATGCGCGAGCAATTATTGCGCGCGGTACCGGCCGGCGGCGCGGCAATTCGAGGAACGCGGCTTGGGCACCGATCATATCGGCGTACGCTTCGTGCGCGATTCGGCACCCCCTGCCGATTGACGTTCGCGATTACTTTTGGCACTATCCATGCCAATATAATTGCGGAACCGGAGAGCGCGCGATGGAGATTCTGAGAACACCAGATTCCTGCTTTGACACTCTCGCGGATTATCCGTTCGCGCCGCACTATCTGAGCGTCACCGACGCCGACGGGACGGATCTGCGGATCCACTATCTCGACGAGGGTCCCCGCGACGCGGCGCCAATCCTGCTGATGCACGGCGAGCCGAGCTGGTCGTATCTCTATCGCAAGTTCGTGCCGGATCTGGTCGCGCGCGGCCACCGGGTGATTGCGCCCGATCTGGTCGGCTTCGGCAAATCGGACAAACCCGCCGCGCGCGGCGATTACACCTATGAACGCCATGTCGCGTGGATGAGCGCGTGGCTCACCGCGCTCGATCTCAAGGACATCACGCTGTTCTGCCAGGATTGGGGCGGGCTGATCGGCTTGCGCCTCGTCGCTGCCTTCCCGGATCGTTTCGCGCGGCTGGCGATCGCCAATACCGGTCTGCCGATCGGCACCGGATCCTCCGACGGGTTCAATGCCTGGCTCGCCTTCAGCCAGAACGTGCCGCAATTTCCGGTCGGCTTCATCGTCAATGGCGGCACAGCGCGCGACCTGACCCCGGCGGAGATCGCCGCCTATGACGCGCCCTTCCCCGACGAACGCTACAAGGAAGGCGCGCGGGAATTTCCCAAGCTCGTGCCGATCACGGCCGACCACGCGTCGGTCGCGGAAAACCAGGCGGCGTGGACAGTGCTCGAGCGTTTCGACAAGCCGGTACTGACCACCTTCAGCGATCAGGATGCCGTGACCAAGGGCGGCGAGAAGGTCTTTATCGACCGTGTTCCCGGCGCCAAAGGGCAGCCCCACACGATCATCGCCGGCGGCGGCCACTTCCTGCAGGAAGATGCGCCGGAACAGCTCTGCACGCTAATCGACGACTTTATCCGCTCCAACCAGGGTCACACATCATGAACGTTATCAACGCGGTATTCCCGGGCCCCGAGCAACTCGCCGCTTTCTTCACGGGTGAGGAAGACGGCCCGTTCGTGATGGTCAATTTGCTGCGCTTCAAGCCACACGCCGAATATGCCGATGGCAGCGACAGCGAGCTTACCGGGCGCGAAGCCTATGCCCGATATGGTGCGGCGGTGCAGGCATGCCTTGCGGCGGTCGGTGGCAAGTCTGTGTTCGCGGGCGCGATAACCGAATTGATGCTCGGGCAGATGGATGAGCCGTGGCACATGGTCGCGCTGGCGCAATATCCCAGTCGTGCGGCGATGATGGCGATGGTGCAATCGCCCGACTATCAGGCGATCGAAAAGCACCGTCTGGCCGGGCTTGAGGGACAGTTGAACATCCGTACGAAACCGCTGCCCACGGGCTGACGCGGGCGGATCGGCTAGACTTGGAGCGCGCTTGCGGCGAGCCATTCTTTGGCTTTGGCGAGCGACCTGAACACGCGTAGGCGCGGATGCACCAACGTCCGCTCGGCTTGCAGCTTGTTGAGTTGACTGCCGACCACGACCGCCGCGCGTCCCGACGTCAACGCGATGCCCGCAACCATGATTTGGGTCAGCAGATCGGCAACGTCATTGGATTGGACGGGGAATTCCAGCGATTCGACGATAACGTCGAAATCGCCCCCGGCTCCATGCAGATCGCGTGCCTTCTGCATCAGCGCCCCGCCCAGATCGGCGACGATCTCCGGCGTCCAAAAACCCTTTACCCGGATCGTAAGCGTATTGGTTGAGCGATCATGATCTAACTGGAACATTCGGCAGGGTATCTCTGAACGGCCGGTGAGACAACGCGTTGCCCGATCGCGGGGTCAAAGCGAAGCTGGCGGCGCGGTGCAAGCGCTTTGGCGCATGCCGCGCCCCGAACGTCTCAATCGACCGGCAAGCGCGCGAAGGCAATGGTGCGGTTCGCGGCCGGCAAGCTGAAGATCATGCCATCCTGGCCCACCGTGATCGGCCCGTCATAAAATTGCCGCGCGCGACCGAGGAACGCCGGATAGGCGATGCGGAACGGCACCGGTGGCAGGATATGCGTGAAGAGCAAATGCTTCACCCCCGCCGCTTGCGCTTCCTGCGCGGCCACCTCGGGGGATGTATGATAGGTCAGGATATCGCGCGTGATTTGCGCGGTGCCGGACTGATGTCGCGCGACCAGCGCCGCGGTCATGCGCTTGACCAAGGCCGGCTGCAGGCCCTCATGCACCAGCAGATCAACACCCTTTGAATTGGCGACCAGCGCCGCGCTCGCTGCAGTATCGCCGCTGATCACCGCCGAGCGGCCCTTATAATCGAAGCGATAGCCGACGGCCGGCTGAACCGGCCCATGTTCCACGCTGAAGGCGGTGACGCGCAAGCCGTTCGCGCGATACACTTCCACCGACCCGAGCGTGCCGCGCACCGGCGGGGTGAAGCTCACCGCTTTGCCCCCGGCACCCGAAGGCGGCGCGATCTTCGGGCCATGGTGCGCGGTACGATAGCCCGAGTCTGTGGCGTACGCCGCATCGAACCCGGCGACGATCCGCTCGACGCCGGTCGGGCCGTAAATTGGCAGCGGCGCGGTCGCCCCCCGCCCAGTCCAGCGCAGCAGCATCATCGGGCCGAGGCCATCGATATGATCCGAATGGAAATGCGTCAGGAACACGCCCTCGATCCGGCCATTGGGGATCCCCATCAGCGCGATGTGCCTGGCACCTCCCTCACCCGAATCGACCACGAAAATGTGCTGCCCGGCAATGACCACGGTACACGCACCGGCGCGGCCGGGATCGGGTAGTGGCGCCCCGGTACCACATAGCGCGACATGCAAACCGTCGGGCAGATCGCGCGTGGTGTCGACGCCAGCGCGCGCTTGAAACGCAAGACCGAGCAGCGCGGCGCCGGTTTCCCCCCGGAAAAGCGCCGCGCCGACGACGAATGCAGCCAAGGCCACGGTCGTGAGGATCCCGGTAGTGCGCACTGTTCCTCCCCTCGAGCGGCAAGATGCCTTTTTAATGTGGCATTAGCAATGCCGAAAGATTGCAGAACGCCCGAACGATGGTACGTTGGCTCTCATAACAAAGGGGGGATGTCGCGATGCGGAACGTGATACGAGGAATCGTCGGGCTTACGGCGGTGTTCAACATCCTGCTCGGGATCGGATTTTTGATCGATCCGGCACAATTGGGCTTGCGCTTCTTCATCACCGCGCTCGGAACCCAAGGGCTGGCGACGATCCGCGCCGATTTCCCCGCCTTTTTCCTGACCGGCGGAATCTTCGCGCTGGTCGGTGCCTGGCGTGCCTGGCGCACGCCCTTGCTCGTCCCGCTCTGCCTGCTCGGCCTCGCGATCAGCGGACGCGCGATCAGCCTCGTCGCCGATGGTGCCCCCGCGCACGCTTTCCCGCCGATGGTGGCGGAGGCGGTGATGATCATGATCCTCGCGCTCGGCTGGAACAGCTTTGATCGGGAGGGCGCGCGATGAAACGCTGGGTCAAGGTCACGCTCGCCTCGGTCGCGGCGCTCGCGGTCGCGGGCTTTGCCGCCAAGGATTATGTGCTGCTGCACTTACCCGGCTGGATCGCGCCGCACGTCGCGGACAATCATCCCGTTGCGTGGCAACAAGGGCCCGCCGTCGCCGCGCTGCCGGTCGATCGGCGTCCGCCCAACATCGTGCTGATCGTCGGCGACGACCTTGGCTATAACGACATCAGCTTCAACGGCGGCGGCGTGGCCGGCGGGCTGGTCAAGACGCCCAATATCGATGCGCTCGGGCAGCAGGGCGCCGCGTTTGCCAATGGCTATGCCGGGAACGCGACGTGCGCGCCGAGCCGCGCGGCGTTGATGACCGGCCGATATGCCACGCGCTTCGGCTACGAATTCACCCCCGCCGACGTGCATCCGCCGAAATGGTTCCCCTCCAGCCTGATCCGCACCGATGCGGCCTTTTCGCGCACGATCGCCAGCTTCCCGACCAAATGGGAGCATAAGACGATCTTCGATGAAGACGCCGCGCGTTTGCCGCCGGTGCAGGACAAGGGGATGCCCGCCAGCGAGATCACGATCGCCGATCTGCTGCGCACGCGTGGCTATCATACGATGCATCTCGGCAAATGGCATTTGGGCGATACCAAGGGGATGCGACCCGAGCAGCACGGTTTCGACGAGAGCTTGGGCTTCATGATCGGCGGGCAGAAATATCTGCTCGACGACAGCCCGGACGTCGTCAATTCGGTGCAGGATTTCGACCCGATCGACAAATTCCTGTGGGCGAACCTGCCCTTCAGCGTCCAATATAACGGCAGCAAGCCGTTCCGGCCCGATCGCTACATGACCGATTATCTGACGGCACAGGCGCAAGCGACGATCGTCGCCAATCGCAACCGCCCGTTCTTTCTGTATCTGGCCTATAACGCGCCGCACACGCCGCTGCAGGCGGCGAAAGCCGATTACGACGCGCTTCCGCAGATCACCGACCACCGCATGCGCGTCTATGCCGCGATGATCCGCGCGCTCGACCGCGGTGTCGGCCGCGTGATGGCGACGCTGAAAGCGCAAGGGTTGGATCAGAATACGCTGGTGATCTTCACCAGCGATAATGGCGGCGCACATTATATCGGCCTGCCCGATATCAACAAACCGTATCGCGGGTGGAAAGCGACGTTCTTCGAAGGGGGCGTCAAGGTGCCGTTCTTCATGCGCTGGCCAGCGCAGATCAAGCCCGGCACGACGATCGCCGCGCCGGTCAGCCATTTCGACATTTTCGCAACCGCCGGCGGCAGCGCAGGCGCAAACTTGCCGCACGATCGCCCGATCGACGGGGTCAATCTGCTGCCCTTCATGCAGGGCACGGCGACGGGCACGCCGCACAGCACGCTGTTCTGGCGCAGCGGTCGCTACAAGGTTGTGCGCGATGGTGACTGGAAGCTGCAGGCGCTCGATCTGCCGCACGTCAATCTGCTGTACGATATGAAGGCCGATCCGACCGAACAGCGCGATGTCGCGGGAACGCACCCCGATATCGTCGCGCGCCTGAGCGCGCTGCTCGCCGGGCATGACCGCGAGAGTATGAAGCCCGCTTGGCCCTCGCTCATTCGCTCGCCAATTGCTATCGACCGCCCGCTCGGAACGAAACCGCGGGCCGACGAGACGTATATCTATTGGTCGAATTAAGGTCATCAATGAGCGAGACTGACGGGCGGCGAAAGCGCGCGCAGACCAGCCGCGACCGGATCGTCGCGGCGATGCTCGCGCTTGTCGAGGAAGGCCATATCACGCCGAGCGCAGATCTGGTCGCGGCGCAGGCCGCGGTGGGGCTGCGGACGGTGTTCCGGCACTTTGCGGATATGGAGACGCTCTACGGCGCGATGACCACCGAACTGTCGCGGCACTACGATCTTGGCGTCCATCCTTCCGCTGCTGAGGATTGGCAGGGCAGACTGCGCGAGGGTGCCGAACGCCGGATCACCACCTATGAAACCTTGCTACCGTTCAAGCGCGCCGCCGATGCGCACCGCCACATGTCGCCCGCGATCCAGGCGGAGCATGATCGCGTGCTGGCATTGATGCGCGCGCGGCTAGAATCGGTGCTGCCCGCAGCGGTTCGGCTGCAGGCGGGCTTGGTCGAGACGATCGACCTGCTGCTCAGCTTCGACGTGTGGCAGCGCCTCCGCGGCGACCAGAAGCTCCCGGTCGAGCAATCGCGCGCGATCATCCTGGCCGAAATCGACCGCATCGTGCGAGATTGCGGCGTCCGCTAGGCGCGCGCGCCGGCGATGTAGCGCGTAATGTTGCCGCCGAGGACGTCGAGCGGCACATTGCCCCCCTCGACCACCGCTTGGTTGAAATCGCGCAGATCGAACCGCGCGCCAAGCGCAGCCTTGGCCCGGTCGCGCTGCGCGACAATCTCGGTCTGCCCCAATTTGTAGCCGCACGCTTGCCCCGGCCAGGCGCAATAGCGATCGACCTCGCTCGCCGC
>NZ_JBBATX010000123.1:0-6971 GCF_040398505.1 Sphingomonas sp.
CGAGGTCCTTGATCTCGACCGCGTCGAACTCGACGCCCCAGCGGATGCAGGTCGACGACAGGATCTCGTAGAGCCGCTTGTTGATCGCGGTGCGGTCCTTGAGCATCTGGTCGAGATCGCTCTGGCCGATCGCGTCGCGCATCGCGGTTTCCGCCGCCTGGACGATCGCCGATTGCCAGTTCGCCACGGTGGTGACGACGCCCGCCGCATCGAACGCGCGGAACCACAGCACGGCGTTGACGCGCACCGCGACGCCGTCGCGCGTGACCGTCTCCTGTGTGTCGAGCGCATAGGTGATCGTGCGGATATCGACCTTCACGACGCGCTCGATCAGCGGGATCAGCCAGAACCAGCCGGGGCCCTTGGTGGCCTGCAGCCGCCCGAGCCGGAAGACGACGCCGCGTTCATATTCCTGGTTGATGCCGAACGATTTGAGCGCGAGCAGAAGGGCGACCGCGGCAAGCGCCGCGATGGGAATAAGCGTAAAGATGAGCATGGAAACCCCGTTATATGCCGCGTTCCTGCGGCGTGGTGCGGTGTTGACCGCGTGGGGGAATTTAGACCGTTTCGGGGGCGGAACATCGCTGAACGCACGCAATCGCGCGTGCGTTTTGTGCAGGTTGGGGGCGGTAATCCTCCCCTGCCAGGGAGTGTCGGGTTGGATTGCCCCCGGGCAATCCAAGCCCGTGCCGGGGGCACGGGCGACCCGACACTGTGGCACGCGAAGCGTGACGGAGGGGGCGGTCGGCGGGCGGCTTGGGGCTGGGTCTCTCCGGGGTAGCGATTGTGCCGGGAAAGGGATGTTACGGAGAGCGCAGCCAGTCCGCCCCCTCCGTCGCCTTCGGCGCCACCTCCCCCTGGCGGGGGAGGATTTGGGGGCAGCCGCGATCGGCGCGCGATATTTCTGAGGTGTCTTATCTGCGCTGAACTCGGTAGATTATGCTTGCCATGGGTGGAGGGCGCATGTTTGGTTTGTTAAAGCCCAAGCTGTTGGTCGATGCGGACGAATTTGACTGGTTGCTCGCGTGCTTCGCGTGGCTCTCGGAAGAATTTGGCGTTGTCGAGCGGATCGCCAGAACAGCGCTGATTTTACAGCAGGACTTTGCTACAAGTCGCGCGACGGGACACGAGCGCGCGCTTGAGATTTTCGTAGCAGTAAAGGCGATGGCGGGGCTGGCGGATTGGCAGTGCGATCTGATCCCCGCGCAAGCAACCCGCGAGAGTCGTGTAACGACCGGCCACGGCTTACGCCATACGCGCCAGCCCGCCATGGGGTCCTTTGGATATGATCAGGGCCGCTACTTCATCCGCTACAATCCCGCGCTCTTGGAAGCGCCGCAACGCCTCGTCGCTACGTTTGCCCATTTGCTCGCGCACTATGTTCTGCATACGGCGCGGACGTCGCCGCCCGGCGGTACCATGCTCAAGCAGCAGGTCTGCGATGTCGCTGCGATCCGGCTCGGGTTGGGGCTGTTTTTGGTAAACACAGCCAAGAGCTTCGAGCAATTTCAGGATTTTGGCGAACAGGGATGGCAGGCGCAGCAAAGCGGGGCGTTGAGCGAGAATGCCATGCTCACCGCACTGGCACTGTTTGTGCGTTTGGCGCGAGTGGATGCGAAGTCGGTCGAGCGCGAACTGAAGGATTATTTGCGCGGGTCGTTGCGCAAGACTTTGGTTGTGCTTGATGCGCGCTATCCCGATCTGCCTGCCGCGGTGGAGGCGGTGGATCTGGGGGATTGGACATAAAGAGAAGGGCGCCCGGATCGCTCCGGACGCCCTTTTCTGTCTCAGCGCCGTGGCAAAGCCACGTCGTCGGTCCTCGCTTTGGCGAGGCCGGCCGACAGCTATTGTGCGACGGGGCTTCGCCCGTCGCACCGCGCGGTCGTGGCCGCGCTCAATAGCTGTAGTACATATCGAACTCGACCGGGCTCGGCGTCATTTCCCACCGCGCCACGTCGTGCATCTTCAGCTCGATGTACGACTCGATCTGGTCCTTCGAGAACACGTCGCCCTTGAGCAGGAAGTCGTGATCCGCCGCGAGACACTCGAGCGCCTCACGGAGCGACCCGCACACCGTCGGCACGTTCGCCAACTCTGCCGGGGGCAAGTCGTACAAATTCTTGTCCATCGCCTCACCCGGGTGGATGCGGTTCTGGATGCCGTCGAGGCCGGCCATGAACAGCGCCGCATAAGCGAGATACGGGTTGGCCATCGCGTCGGGGAAGCGCACTTCGACGCGCTTCGCCTTGGGGCCGGTGCCGTACGGGATGCGGCACGAGGCCGAACGGTTGCGCGCCGAGTAAGCGAGCAGCACCGGCGCTTCATAACCCGGGACCAGCCGCTTGTAGCTGTTGGTCGTCGGGTTGGTGAAGGCATTCACCGCCTTGGCATGTTTGATGATGCCGCCGATGAAATACAGGCACATGTCCGACAGACCGGCATAGCCGTTCCCGGCGAAGAGCGGCGTGCCCTTGTCCCAGATCGACAGATGCGTGTGCATCCCCGAGCCATTATCTTCCTTGATCGGCTTGGGCATGAAGGTGACGGTCTTGCCGTACGCCTGCGCGACATTGTGGCAAACGTACTTGTAGATCTGCATCCGGTCGGCGGTGACCGTCATCGTGCCGAAGGTCAGGCCGAGCTCATGCTGCGCGGCGGCAACCTCGTGGTGATGCTTGTCGCACGGCAGGCCCATGTCGAGCATGGTCGAGACCATCTCGGCGCGGATGTCGGTTGCCGAATCGACCGGCGCGACCGGGAAATACCCGCCCTTGGCGCGCGGACGGTGGCCCATATTGCCGCCGTCATAGCTGGTGCCGGTGTTGGTCGGCAGCTCGATATCGTCGATCTTGTAATAGCTCGTCGCATAGCTGTTTTCGAACTGGACGTTGTCGAACATGAAGAATTCAGCTTCCGGCCCGATGAAGATCGTGTCGCCGATGCCGGTAGTTTTGAGATACGCCTCGGCGCGCTTGGCGGTCGAGCGCGGATCGCGCGCGTAAAGCTCGCCGGTCGACGGTTCGACGATGTCGCATACCAGGATCAGCATCGGCGTGGCCGAGAACGGATCGGTCCACACCGCATCGAGATCGGGCATCAGAATCATGTCGGATTCGTTGATCGCCTTCCAGCCCTCGATCGAGGAACCGTCGAACATGAAGCCGTCGGTCAGTTCATCCTCGCCGACGACACCTGCGACCATCGTCAGATGCTGCCATTTGCCCTTGGGATCGGTGAAGCGCAGATCGACCCACTCAATCTCCTGATCCTTGATCATCTTGAGTACGTCGCTCGCCGAATTCGGTTTGTCAGCCATAGTCCCCACGCCTTTCACTATCGATCGTTTACCCGACGGAATCGGGAATTCTGTGTCGCCCGGATCGGCACGCTGTCACACAATGTTGCAGCGCGTCAATTCTCGTGGCTTAAATTGCATCCTCGTCGCGCTCGCCGGTGCGGATACGCAAGGCGGTCTCGACCGGAATGACGAAAATCTTGCCGTCGCCGATACGGCCGGTCTGCGCGGCGGTGGCGATCGCCTCGACCACGCGCGCCGCCATCGAATCCTCGACCACGACCTCCAATTTTACCTTGGGGAGGAAATCGACGACATATTCGGCGCCACGATACAATTCGGTATGGCCCTTCTGGCGACCGAATCCTTTCGCCTCGGTGACGGTGATTCCGCTTACCCCGACTTCGTGCAGCGCTTCCTTCACTTCATCGAGCTTGAACGGCTTGATGATCGCCTCGATCTTTTTCACGCGTGCGCAACTCCCATGATGTCGCCGCACCCTACAACAATCGTGCCAGCCGCGCGAGGGGCGGGAAAGCGGCGCGCAAAGCTGCAGGTGGCGCTCGGACCGTGCCTAAGTGCCGTGCAATACCGGTTCCACTGCCATATTTTGCGGCACCCCGCTGAGTCGGGGACGGGGAGCAGCGACGCGATGCGGGGGGGTGCAAATTCGATATTCGGTCTTTTCGGGATCGCGTCGCTGATTGCCGTATTGGTCGGATGTTGGACGGCGGCCCGCGTTGGTTTCACGATCGGGCTGTGGGGGCAGATGATCGTGACCTGGGCGCTTGGGCTTTCTCTCGCCATCGCGATTGCCCGCGTTGCGGTGACGAAGCGGTGGCAGCATGTTGCTTTCGCAGGCGTCGTCATGGCTGGCCTGCTCGCGTGTTTCGTCGATACCGGGTTGCAGGGCGTGCATCGTTGGGTGGTGATCGGGCCAGTCCGCTTCAATGTCGCGGCGCTCACGCTGCCGATGCTGGTCGTCCTATTGGGTCAGTCCGGTCGGGCCGTGCTCGCGATGCTCCCAATCGTGCTGCTGGTCGCGCAACCCGATGCAGCGCAGGCCAGCGCGCTGGCGGCGGCGGTGCTGTGTTTGTTGTCCATTGGGGATCGTTGGCGCGAGTCTGTGGTGGTGGGAGGGGCGCTGGCCGCGCTCGTTACGGCAGCCGGGCTTCGTCCCGATCCGCTGCCGCGCCTGCCCGAAGTGGAAGGAATCGTGGGGCTGGGCTGGCAGCAATCGCCTAGCGTGGCGATCCTTGGAGTGGTGGCCCTTGGCGTCGCCACACTCGCGCCGCTGCGGGCGGGCTTTCGATCGGGAGATCGTACCGCGACAGCGCTGGCGGCGTATTTCGCAGCAAACGCGATTGCGTCTGTAATCGCCGCTCTCCCCGTGCCGCTGATCGGCATGTCGGTGAGTCCGGTGATAGGCTTCTGGCTGGGGATTGGCGCGCTCGCCAGCGCGCAGCGGACTCAATAAGGCGGCTTGTCGAACCCGCCCGGGCTGAGCGTGAAGATCTCGCAGCCAGTCTCGGTAATCCCGATCGAATGTTCGAACTGCGCCGACAGCGAGCGGTCGCGCGTGACCGCCGTCCAGCCATCGTCGAGCAATTTCACGTCGGGGCGGCCGGTGTTGATCATCGGTTCGATCGTGAAAATCATGCCGGGTTTGAGCTCTGGCCCGGTGCCGGGCTTGCCGACATGGACGACTTCGGGCGCGTCGTGGAAGAGTTGGCCCAGGCCGTGCCCGCAGAAATCGCGCACCACGCCGTAGCGATACTTTTCGGCATGACGCTGAATCGCGTGGCCGACATCGCCGAGATGATTACCCGGCTTGGCCGCCTCGATGCCAAGCATGAGGCATTCATAGGTCACCTCGACCAGCCGCTTTGCCTTGATCGGCACGTCGCCGATCAGATACATCCGGCTGCTGTCGCCGTGCCACCCACCCAGAATCGGCGTCACGTCGACATTGACGATATCGCCATTTTTCAGTGTCTTGTCGCTCGGAATACCATGGCAGACGACATGGTTGATCGAGATACAGCTCGAATGCGTATAGCCACGATAGCCGAGCGTGGCAGGGATGCCGCCACGATCCGCGATGAAGCGGCGCACCAGATCGTCAATCTCGGCCGTCGTCACGCCCGGCACCATGTGCGGCACCACCATATCGAGCGTTTCCGCCGCCAATTGCCCGGCGGCGAGCATCCCGTCGAACGCTGCGCGCCCATGAAGCTTGATCGCGCCGGTCCGGCCCGAAGGCGCGTCGGCGGTAACGGTCACATAGTCGGTCATCAAAGCGATATAGCGCAGCGGTTTGCAGTTTGCGAGGGGGCGCGGCGGGTCTATGTGGGGGGCATGACCACACGCATCTGGACGGCCGCGCTCGCGGTGATCGGCGACGAAATCCTGTCGGGCCGAACGCAGGACAAGAATATCGCGCAAATCGCGACCTGGCTTAACGTCCAGGGGATCCGGCTCGCCGAAGTCCGCGTCGTGGCGGACAAGACCGAGGCGATTGTCGAGGCGGTCAACACGCTGCGCGCGCGCAACGATTATCTGTTCACCACCGGCGGGATCGGTCCGACGCATGACGACATCACCGTCGATGCGATCGCCGAAGCGCTGGGCGTGCCAGTGGTGTTCCACCCGCAGGCGCTCGCGATGCTCGATGCCTATTACACGTCGCGCGGTGGCCTGAACGAGCCGCGCAAGCGCATGGCGCGTGTGCCCGAAGGTGCCGACCTGATCGAGAATCGCATGTCGGGCGCGCCGGGAATCCATGTCGGCAATGTCTTCATCATGGCGGGTGTGCCGCACATCACCGCAGGGATGCTCGATGCGCTGACCGGCACGCTTGAGGGTGGACTGCCGGTGTTGTCGCGTACGATCGGGTGCTGGGTCTCGGAAAGCGAAGTCGCCGATTTGCTGCGATCAGCCGAAAAGAGCCATGACGGTGTCTCGATCGGCAGCTACCCGTTTTTCCGCGAAGGCCGCGTTGGCGCAAACTTCGTGGTGCGCGCGACCGATGCGGCGCTCGCCGATACATGCATCGCCGATCTCACCCAGGCGTTGCAAGAGGTTGGCCGCCCGGTCGTAGCGGGCGGGATTTGAAGCGCAGGAGTAGACCGATGACACGCACCTTTATTGTCGGAATCGCCGTGCTGATGCTGGGGGCGTGCGACGGTAGCTCGATCGTCAGCGGTCCGCCGCCCAAAGCGGATGCCACGCCCAACCCGATGGAGGCAAAGATCGACGCGCTCCCGCCGGCCTTGCAGCAAATGACGATGTTCCGCGCGATTCAGGATGGCAACTTTACCTGCCAGAAGATCGTCCAGATGAAGAAGCGCACACCGACCGTGGGCAAGGCGATCTGGGATGCCGAATGCGAGGATCAGGGGCGCTATGTCATCGAGCTCCAGCCTGACGGGATTTTCTGGGTAAGCGGCGTGCCGCAGCCGAAAAAGCGGTTTTAGGCCATAGGGGAAGCGGGATAGCGCCGCGGCAAAGCCAGTTTCAGGTCGGTCATGCCCCCGGCATGACCTAAACGATGCGGGGCATCGTTTACCTGAAACTCGTCGGTCCTCGCTGTAGCGAGGCCGGCCGCTTCGCCGCTTTTCTTGATGCAGCTTCGCTGCATCTCGGCGGCGAAATGGAGCGGGTGAAGGGAATCGAA
>NZ_JBBATX010000124.1:0-6936 GCF_040398505.1 Sphingomonas sp.
ATGCGCCCCGCGTGCAGCAGATCGTGGAGCACGACGGCGACGCCCCTCCCCTCGCCCGCAACGGCGCGCAATTGATCTAGCAAATCGAGCTGGTGCGCGGGATCGAGGCTCGCCAGCGGCTCATCGGCGAGCAGCCAGGTCGGCTCCCCGGCGAGCACGCGCGCCAGCAGGACGCGGGCACGCTCGCCGCCCGATAGTGTCGCGATCCCGCGATCGGCGAAATCCGTGGTCGCCGTTACGCGCAGCGCGGCATCGATCGCGGCATGGTCGGCATGGCTGGGCGCGGCAAAGGGCGAACGATGCGCAACGCGGCCAAGCGCCACGACGTCGCGCACGCACAAATTCCAATGAACCCGCGCATCCTGCGGCAAATAACCGATCAGGCGGGCACGCTCGCGCGGATCGAGCGTGGCAATCGCGCGAGTGCCGAGCGATACCGTGCCGTCACTTGGGGTCAGCAACGCCGCCATCGCCTTCAGCAACGTGCTTTTCCCCGCCCCGTTCGGACCAAGGATGGCGGTCACTCGGCCCGGCCGCAGCACCGCATCGACGCCCTCCAGCACGCAGCGGCGGTCGAGCGTCACGCGTAGGTTCGCGATGCTCAATTCCATGCGACGCGCCCCTTCAGCAGCAGCCACAGGAAGAACGGTGCGCCGATCAGCGCCATTGCGACGCCCAGCCGCACTTCCCCCGCGCCGGGGAGCAAGCGGCACAGGCTGTCCGCGATCAGCACCAGCGCCGCGCCACCGAGCGCGCTGGGCAGCAGCAAGGCGGACGGCCGCGCGCCAAAGAGCGGGCGGAGCAAATGCGGGACGATCAGCCCGACGAAACCAACGACGCCCGTTACCGCGACGCTCGCGCCGACGGTCAACCCGGTGCCGAGCACCACCAGCGCCTGCAACCGCCCGAGCCGGATGCCGAGCGAGCGCGCCGTGTCTTCGCCGAGGCTCAGCGCGTCGAGCGACGGACCGGTTGCCGCCAATACGACCGCCCCGAGCAGGAGGAACGGGACAGCAAGCCGGACATCGCCCATCCCGCGATCGGTCAACGCGCCCATCAGCCAGTCGATCACTTCGGCCACCGCATACGGGTTCGGCGCAATCGAGATGACGAAGGCGGTCAGCGCGCCCGACAGGCTGGCGAGCACGGTGCCCGCCAGAATGAACTGGACGGCGCTCGCTTGCCGCCATGTGAGCGCCGCTAGCAGCGCCATCGATCCGCCTGCCGCCGCCATCGCGCAGCCAAACAGGATCAACGGGTTGCTGGCGATGCCAAGCACGATCGCCGTCACCGCGCCGAGCGCCGCGCTCGACGACACGCCGACCACGCCCGGATCGGCCAGCGGATTGCGCAAATAGCCTTGCAGCACGGCGCCCGACAAGCCGAGCACCGCGCCGATCGCGAGGCCCAGCACGGCACGCGGCAAGCGCAGTTCGAACAGGATCGCGGCGTTGGCGTCGTGCCCGAACCACGCGGCGGGTGGGATCCACAGCTTGCCCGCCATCAGCGACAGCGCGAACGCGGCGACAACGAGGAGCGCCAGCAGCGCGAGCTTGCGCGTCATGGCTGACCCCGGCGCAGGTCGGCCAGTCGCGTGATCGCCGGGACGATCGTCGGACCGCCACAATTGATGAGGTTGCGCGCGAAGGTCGCACTGCGCGTCGGTGCGCGCATTCGGGCGAGCACTTTCATCCGCAGGTCGGCGCTACGCGACGGGCCTGGGGTGAGGATCAGCGCCGGGGGATGCGCCGCGATCGTCTCCAGCGCGACGGCGGAGGTATAAGGGAGGCCGTAGCCCCGCGCTGCGTTGGCAAGGCCTGCGCGCGTGATCAGTTCGTCGAGCAAATTTCCCGGACCGTTAGCGAGCGTGCCGGAGATGAAGAGGAGCGTCACCATCTCCTTCCCCAGCGAAGGCCGGGGCCCAGTTGCGGGCGCTTCGCTACTAGGCCCCGGCCTTCGCCGGGGAAGCGTCGAAGTAGGCGTAACGCTCGCCGCCGCCAGCGCCCGCTCGATCCGCCCGACCATTGCCTCGCCCCTGCCCGGCTCGCCTACCGCCGCTGCCAGCATCCGGATTTGCGCTTCGCTTGCGGCCACCGACGCAGGGGAATCGAGCAGCAGCGTCTTGAGCCCGGCACGCGTGTAGGCGGCGCGCGTCGCGAGCGGGGTAAAGCTCGACGTCACGACCAGCGCCGGACGCAGGGCGATCACTTCCTCCGCCGTCCCCGCCGTCGCCGGGAAGCGCCGCGCGACGTCGAGCGGGAGCGAGGTCGCCGCCGGATCGTGCGAGTAAAAGCTGATCGCGGACAGGCGTTCGGGCGCGAGGTCGACCAGTATCGCATCAGCACAGGGATTCGTAGAGACGATCCCGCCGCTCACCGGCATGCGCGCCGGGGCAGCACACCCGACGAGCACAACGGCAAGCAGCGGGACCAGCCGCATCAATCGAGCTTCACGCGAATGCCGCCAAACGCCGCGCGGCCATCGGTACCGTAATTGGCGACGGTGCGGTATTTTTCGTCAAAGGCATTGTCGATCCGGCCATAGACCGACAGCCGACGCCCGATCGCCATTTCCGCGCGGAAGCCCGCCAGGACATAGCCATCGAGCCGGACGGTGTTGCCGGCATTGTCGAAGCTGTCCCCGACATGGCTGACGGTTCCCCCGACCGAAAGACCGAACGCGAAGCGGTAATCGGCCGACACGCTCAGCGTCTGCTTCGGCCGCCGCGCCAAATCCTTGCCGAAATTTGCGCCGGTCGAGCGGTTCTTCGCATTGATATACGAATAATTGCCCGTCACCGTGAGCGCCTCCACCGGACGCAGCGCGAGTTCGACTTCGACCCCCTCTGCCCGAGTTTGTGCGATGTTCTGGTACGTGAAGGTGCCGAGATCGAAATCGATCTGGTTCTTCGTATCGCGGTGGAAATAGGTAACGCTTGCGCTCACCTGATTGCCGAGCAAGCGCTGCTGGATCCCGACATCATAGCTTCGCGCGGTTTCGGGCACGAGACGGCGCGTGCCGTAGTAGCTGTAGAGCTGATACAGCGTCGGGGCCTTGAACCCCTCGCCATAACTTGCGCGCAGCGTCGTGCCGGTGTCGAGCGCGAGCGCGGCATCGGCCCCGAAGGTCGTGTGGCCGCCGAAGGTGCGATGGTCGTCATGCCGTACCCCGCCCGTGATCGTCAGCTGGCGCACCGGATTGACGATCGCCTCGCCGTAAACCGAGGTAATGCCGGTCGCGGCGAAGGTGCTGCCATCGTTGAAGCGGCTATCCTCATGCTCGACTCCAACGACGAGGCGCAGTTGCTCGACCACGCGGAAATCGCCCTGATATTCGAAGCGCTCGGTCCGTCCGCGCGAGAAGAACGCGACCGGCGTATTGGGCGCATCGAAATTGTCGCGCTTGATGTCGGCGATGGTGAAGGCGACGCGATTGCGAAAGCGATCGTCCAACAGATTGGCATGCGCGCCGGCGTAGCCATAGGCTTCCTGGGCGGTCGAATAGGCCGGACTGTCGGAAACAACGTAGGCGGGCGGCGGGAACGCCGAGTCATATTGCGTCCGGCTGTCGGCATAAAAGCCGCGCACGTCGATCCCGATTCCGGGGGCGAGTTCCACGCCCACCTTGCCGGTCGCGCCATATTGCCGGAAGCCGTCACGCTCGGTGCCATTGGCCGCCGCGGAAATGCCGTCGGTCCGCAAATAGCCGCCGTTGAACGCTGCGGTCAGCGGGCCCGTGCCGCCCGAGAGGCCAGCATTCGCGTACAGCGAGTTATGCGCACCATATTCGATCTGACCGCGCGCCTGAGCGCCTTGGCTCGGGGTTGCGGTGACGATGTTGACCACCCCGCCGATTGCCTGACTGCCCCACGGCACCGAATTCGGCCCACGCAAAATTTCGATTCGGTCGATCGAGCCGGCGAGCAAGGTGCCGAAATCGAACGCACCGCCCGGCGAAGACGGATCATTGACGCGAATGCCATCGATAATCGTCAACGTTTGTTCGCCCTCCGCGCCGCGGATGCGAACGGCCGTCACGGTCCCGATGCCGCCATTGCGCGTCACGGTGACACCCGGCGTGGTGGCGAGCAAATCGGACAGCACGATCGTCTGGCGACGCTCGATCTCGGCCCGCGTCAGGACCGTGACCGCCTGGCCAACCTGATAGCTGTACTGCGGCACGCGCGCCGCGACGATGATGTCGGGTTCGATCCGGCTGTCGGCGACAACAACCTCGTTAGCAATGCTGTCGTCGGGCGTGACCGCTGGGTTCGTCTGCGCCTGTGCAGCCCCGGCGAGGCCCAAGGCCAGCGCAGCGGGAATCAATTTTCGATAGTGTATCATGACGTTACCCTCAAAGAGGGCCGCGACACCGGACGTTGCCACGCGGCGACGCCCGGAGCCATGGCCCCGGTTCCGTCGTTCGCTCGAGGTTTCGCCTCGTCCGCACGGTTCACCCGCCCGCGCAGTGGATCGACCGTGAGGGGCAGGTCTCCTGGCTCCCGGGTCGCTGCTGACGTGCCGCCTTCCCAGGTCGGCTCAGACCCAGTGGCATGATGGCGCGCCGGCTATCCGGTCACAGTTGCGGGGGCAGCACCGGTCTTGCGAGGTCACCCACGCGCACCGATTTCCCTATTGATCCCGTCTCCGGGAACCCTTCACAACGCCCGTTTAGTGTTGCGACGCAGCACACGCAAGAAATAAAAAAACGCCGGCGCGCGTAACCAATGCTTGTCATCTTCTATTTTAATTGAGAATCTAAGCGAGGTCATAACAAGAAGACGCGCTTCGGCAGGAGCAATTGGGATGAGGGTTCGATCGATAAATCACGTTTCTGCCGTGCACCCGCGGCGTGATCGCCCTTTGCCCCCCGGAACGGGTATCCTGATTGCCGGTGCTATGTCGTTACTGATGTGGGTAATCATTGCCGGGATCGCTGCCATCCTCTGACGCGCTTTGCATCTGGCGGCACGCTTGTCGTCGGGCGCAGCAACACGCGGCTTGACGCGACGCCAAATTCGAGGTGGATCGGGCCAACCTAAAATGGGGCTGGCACCATATGGAAACGATCGGCGGCGACCTTCGCCACATGCAACGCACGCCGTTGTCCGACAGTCATGTTGCGGCGCTGCGCGCGGTTGGCGCGATCGTTCGCTATCGCGCTGGCACGTTCCTCGCCCGGCCGGGCAAACCTGCCGACCGCTTTACCTATGTGCTGTCGGGCGAAATCGAGGTGGTCAACCCCTACACAGACGAGCGCCATCTGCCCTCCACGCTTGGCCCCGCGCAGTTCATGGGCGAGATCTCCTTCCTGAACGGCGGCAATTGGTCGATGCCGCTGCGCGCGGCAGTCGACACCGAAGTCATCGAAGTGCCGCGCGACACGATGCTGACGCTGATGTCGCAAATCCCCGAAATGTCCGATATCGTCATTTCGGTCCTGTCGGCGCGACGGCGGCGGCAACTCGACGATCAGGACGGCGCGCTGGTGCTGATCGGCGAGGAGGCCGACCGCGACATCCGGCGGATCGCCGAATTCGCCAGCCGCAACCGCATTCCGTACAGCGCTATTTCGCTCGACAGCGACGACGCGGCGGCGGTGGCGAGCAGTTGCGGCATCACGCTGTCGGGCCCCAGCGTGGTCTTCGGCCGCGAGGTCGTCCCCGATCCAACCCCGCAAAGCATCGCGAGGCTGCTCGGCATGAACCACGACATCGCCGAGGAGAAGGTGTTCGACGTGCTGATCGTCGGCTGTGGCCCCGCCGGGGTTGCCGCGGGCGTCTATGCTGGTGCCGAGGGGCTGTGCGCGCTCGTCATCGAAGACATTGCGATCGGCGGTCAGGCGGGGACATCGTCAAGAATCGAAAACTATATGGGGTTTCCGACCGGTATCTCCGGCGCCGATCTCGTGTGGCGCGGCGAGGTGCAGGCAATGAAGTTCGGCACGCGCTTCGCCATGCCGTGCCGCGTCAACCAGCTCGAACAGTTGGACGACGGCAGTTTCTGCGCAACGCTCGACACTGGGAGCCGCGTGCGTGGCAGAGCGCTCGTGGTCGCAACGGGTGTGCAATATCGCCGCTTGCCGATCGCGCAGCTTGAGGCGCTGGAAGGCGCGGGCATCTATTACGCCGCGACCGAGATCGAAGCGCGCTATTGTCGCGGCACCGAAGCGATCGTGATCGGCGGTGGCAATTCGGCAGGCCAGGCCGCGATGTTCCTCAGCCGCTCAGCCAGCCGGGTCCGGCTGCTGGTGCGGGGTACGTCGCTCGCGGCTTCGATGTCGAGCTATCTGTCCAGCCGTCTCGAAGCTGACCCCGCGATCACGATCCAGTATCAGGCCGAGGTGCCCGAACTCCATGGCGACGATCATCTGGAAAGCGTGACGATCCGCAATGCGACGACCGGCGCAACCGAAACCGTCGCGACCCGCGCCGTGTTCGTCATGGTAGGAGCTGCCCCCAATACGGCGTGGCTTTCGGGCCTGGTGGCGCTCGACGACAAGGGCTTCGTGGTGACCGGACACGATGCGCACGCCGCCTCCCCCTTCGCCACGTCGCACCCCGGCATTTTCGCGGTGGGCGACGTCCGCGCCGGATCGGTCAAGCGCGTCGCATCCTCGGTGGGTGAGGGGTCGGTGGTCATCTCGAAGGTGTGGGAATATCTGAACAGCGGCGAACGCTGACACGGGCGCTGACACGGGCGCGCCGTTTTTGTACTTTTATATTAAGTATAAGAAGTTTTAATACGTTTAAGATCGTTTTATAATCAATTTTATGCAGGATCACGTTATTCTGGAACACTGCGTTCCGTTCAGGCTGCATTTTTTAATTTGCGGAGGTTGTTTTTAGGGGGTTAACTGACCGCTGAGTACCACGGTATCGTGCGTTAGTGGGGTTCGCATTGTGCGTCGCAGCATTTCGAGTATTTTTGAGCCTAC
>NZ_JBBATX010000125.1:0-6928 GCF_040398505.1 Sphingomonas sp.
GCCGACCGCGTCGATCGCGGCCTGCCGCGCGATCAGCTCCAACGCGCAAGGCCAGGTAACGAACACGCTCGACATCATGCGGCAGGGCAACGAACACCTGTCCGACAAACGCAACTGTGCGCTGCGCGGTCTCGAGCCTACCCGTGGCTTGCCAGAGGACGGATATCTTCGGTCTAACGGGCGCGAATGCGCTTCCGATCAGGCAGCACGATGGCGACCAGCAGCAAGAGCCATACCGCTACGGCCAAGTGGAACGCGTGCCAAGCCAAAGCCGGAAGGGCTGCACGCAGCGGATCGGTGGCCAATCGGCCGATCAGCAGGAGCGCGAAACAGGCCGCTGCAAGCGGCGCTCTGGCGGGGTTCGCGCGATAGGCGAACACCGATCCCGTCACAACGAGCACCACGAACGCCGACGCGGTCGCACTCGGGACGACGACGGTCAGCGCGACCGCTGCAAATCCCAGTGCCGGCGGCAGCCATCCACGTCTAGAAACCAGGACGCCCGCGAGGCAGCCAAGCCCGAACAAGGCACCCGACCGCGAAAGGCAGCCGTGGATCTGCTCAATCGGACCGGTCAGGCCGGCGGCGATCCTTATGGTGCCGACCAGCGCAGCGAGCGCAAACGGCGCCAGCCCCACCGCGAACCACGCGCGCGCGCGCGCGCTGCGTGTGGTGGCATAGGCCCCGGCGGCGGCGACAGCCGCTTCGGTCAGCGCGTAGTGCTGCGGCAGCAGCGCGCTCATTCGGCGGGCACCATGCGCGCGCGCTTGCTGCGGGCGTCGGGCGCGAACCCGGCCGCGGCGCGGATCGACTGCGACGTTTCGCGCGACCCGTCATGGCTCCAGCCCGGCGGCGCGAAAACGTAAGCGAGTCGTTGCCACCAGCGCAGACCGCGCTGGCTTACGTCCATTGCAATACCGACATATTCATGCGTCAGCACTTTCACCGGGTTGAGCGTGTTCATTTGCTTGACCAAACCGTAGACTGGCGGGTCGTCGGCGCACTCAGGCTCAAACGAGCCGAATAGTTTGTCCCAGATGATGAGGGTGCCCGCGTAGTTCGCGTCGAGGTAGCGCGGATTGTTGGCGTGGTGCACGCGGTGGTGCGACGGCGTGTTGCATATCGCCTCGTACCAGCGCGGCATGCGGTCGATCGTCTCGGTGTGCAGGAAAAACTGGTAGGTCGCGTTGAGCAAGCCGCAGAAAGTGACCATGATCGGATCGAACCCGACCAGCACAAGCGGAATCTTAAGCAGCATCGTCCCCGTGAAATGCTTGAACCAGGACTGGCGCAAGGCGATCGGCAAATTATAGTGTTCGCTCGAATGGTGGACGACGTGCATCGCCCAGACCCAGCGCACGCGGTGCGCGATCCGGTGGTGGACGTAGAAGCGCAGATCATCGAGCACGAAGCACAGAAGGAAGGCCCCCCAGCTAACCGGGATGGTCGCGAAACGAAAAGGCTCGACCGCTGCGAGCGCGCCGAGGGTGATGAAGGCGGTGGCGGCATTCGCCGGTTCGCTGACATAGCCCAGCGCGATGCTCACCGCGCTGTCCTTTAGCGGCGTCGTTCCCTTTCGGCGGAACAGCCGGATCGCGATCTGCTCGACGGCGATCAGCGCCAGGAAGGCCAGTGCCGACCACAAGGCGAGGTTGGAACGGACGAATGCTTCTGCGGTCATGGGACCCTCCCGATCTCACTGCATCGCTAAGAACGTTCGTTGCGGACGACAATTGAATAAAATTGGCTAATTATGTAGCAAATGGAACATGTCATTTGATCTGGTCCTGATCCGCAGGTTCGAAGCGGTCGCAAGGCTCGGTAGTTTTTCCGGCGCGGCCGACGAGCTCGGCATGACGCATTCGGCGATGACCAAGAGCATTCGGACGCTTGAGACGCTGTGGAATGTTCGCCTGTTCGAACGCACGACACGATCGGTCGCGTTGACGGCGGCCGGTCGGCGACTTGTCGAAGTGGCACCCGAACTGCTCGCGCACGCCGAGGAAGGCAAGGCACGGGTATTGGCCGCAGGACGTCGTCTATCGATCGTTTGCGGGCCGGTCATCATGGACAGCTTCGTTCCAGCAGCGCTGCTCGCCTTTTCGCGGGTCCACGGCGACATCAGGGTCGACGTGGATAACTTGCCGCCCGAACTGGCGGTTCAGCGGCTGCGACAGCGCCGCGCACAGCTTTTGCTCTATCATTCCGATTCGATCGCAAACTTTGCTGCGCGACGCGATTTCAAGATACGGCGGGCTATCGAGGAACCGTATCACCTTTTGTGCGCGCCGACGCACCCCGCGGCAGAAGAACGCGATTCGGCTGCGCTGCTGCGCCACGATTGGGCCATCGCAGGCTTCGACATCGGATTTGCCGCCAACCTCGCTCCTGATCGACGCGAGGCGCTGGAACGCGCCGGCTTTCCGCGCTTCCGCCTTTCCGGACAGCATGCCTGTATCGAGCTGGCGCGCCATGGCAGTGTTGTGACGATGGCGCCGCGCTCCGCCGCGTGGAGGGCCTGTGCCGCGGGCGGACTGGTTTCGTACGAGGTGCCAGGTACCGCTCGGTTTTCGCTTGTCGCCGTCACACTGGTGGACGTGACCGATCAGGCCGCCGAGGATTTTGTCCGGATGTTGACGTGCAGGGCCTGATCGTCCGCGGCACGGTTCCGACCGTTATTAGCGCGAAAACCGATGTCCGCTGTCGCGCTCTTTCTTCAAGCGGCGCAACGACCGCCATAAGGCGACGGCGGTCCTTCTGAGCAATTTCACCACGGCGCTGCACCCAATCAAACAAAGACCTTGACGGATTTGACGGCCAAACGCACGGGGTCACCGACCGATCATTTTTGTTCCGAAACAACCTATTTTAGCATCCGAGGATGGGCTTTGCTCTGAAGGCCAGTGTTACGCTTCAGCACGGGCTTCTCCACGAGCTATTCTCGTCGACGGCGCGCGCGCATCCCGATCGCATCGCGATTGAGGTGCCGCCTGGGTTCGGTCGACCGGCACGGGTGCGTCTATCATACGCTGAAGTGGAGGCGGCGGCGACGGCTTTAGCGACCCGTCTGCGGCCGTTGGTTCCCGGAGAGTGCATCGTGGCGATCAAGTTGCCCCGCACCACGCCGGACCTTTATATCGCCCAATTGGCGGCACTCAAAGCCGGTGCAGGCTTTACCTGCATCGATCCAGCGTTTCCCCCCGAACGAGCAGCCGAAATTCTCGACGATTCGGGCGCTGTCGCGCTTTTGGAGAGCGCAGACGCGGGCGGCATCGCGGTCATACCGCTCGGTGCCGCGGCCGCTAAGAACCACGCGCCGGGCCCACTGTCGCTTGCCTATGTTATCTATACGAGCGGCACGTCGGGGCGACCAAAAGGCGTGATGATCGAACATGCGGCAATTACCAATCTCGTCATAAGCGATATGACCCACTTCGGGCTTGGACCTGAAGACCGGGTCGTCCAGGGTTCGTCTGCCGCTTACGATTCCTCGTTGGAGGAAATTTGGCTGGCCTTCGCGGTCGGCGCAACGCTGCTGGTTATGGACGATCAAACCGCGCGGCTCGGTCCGGACCTTGTCAGCTGGTTGCGTGCGGAGCGGGCCACCGTGTTCTGCCCCCCGCCCACTCTCTTGCGTAGCACCGGCTGTTCCGATCCGGCTGCAGCCTTACCCGACTTGCGCCTGCTTTACGTTGGAGGCGAAGCCCTGCCGCTCGATATTGCCGCAGCTTGGTCACAAGGGCGGAGAATGGTGAATGGTTATGGTCCAACAGAATGTACCGTCACCTGTCTGCGCGCCGATATCGTGCCAGGGCAACAGGTGGCGATTGGGGTGCCAGTCAGCGGGGCCAGCGCCTGGGCACTTGACGAAACCGGGGCCGAAGTCGCGGATGGGGCCAAGGGCGAACTGCATATCGGCGGTGCCGGACTGGCGCGCGGCTACTGGCGGAGCCCTGAGCTAACCGCACAGAAGTTTGTCCAGCACCCTCAGCTGGGCCGGATCTACCGAACAGGAGACCTGGTCCATCGCGAGGCCGACGGACTATTCTATTATCACGGTCGGATAGATTCGCAGGTCAAACTGCGCGGGTACCGGATCGAGCTCGGCGAGATCGAGCAGCGGCTGGTCGCTTGTGCGGGTGTGCGCGCGGCCGGATGCCGTGTGCAGGAGGCGGACGGGACGCAGGCGCTGACCGCGTTCGTCGTGGCCGAGGATCCGAGCTCTGCGCCAACCGAAGGCGCGTTGAAGGAGGCGCTGGCGCAGAGTTTGCCGGGCTACATGATCCCGCGGCGGATTGCGCTACTCGCGGCACTGCCGGTCACAATCGGGGGCAAGCTCGATCGCGATCGGCTGCCGTTACTCGCGGTCGACAGCTCTGCCTCAACAGATCTGGGGACACGCCCGCGCGATGCCATGGAAGCCCGGATCGAAGCTGCGTTCGCCGATATTCTCAAGCGCGCTCGCGGTGTTTCAGTTTTGGCAGACTTTTTCGACCTCGGCGGCGACTCGCTGAGTGCTGCTATGGTCGTAACACTGTTGCGCGACGACCCAGCGACCGACTGGATTACGGTAAGCGACATTTATGAAGCGCGTAGCGTCGCGGAACTAGCGAAGCTCGCGGAAAAGGCCGCAAGTGAAGTCCACGCCGAAGCCCCGCGCGCATTTCCGATCGAGGGGCAGAAGCTCGGGCTGAGCCTCGCAGTGCAGGCAGCATGGCTGCTAACGGTGGTCCTGCTTAGCGGCACGGCAAGCTGGTTCATAAGCTTCGAACTCCTGCCCCGCCTGATGTCGGGTCTGGGATTGGTCGGCTTTATTCTGCTGTCGCCGCTGCTGGCGGCGCTCGGATTTGCGCTTTACACGCCCGTAATGGCGATCCTTGCAATCGCGCTAAAACGCCTGCTGATTGGGCGCTACCAGCCGATGCGCACGCCGGTATGGAGCACATACTACCTGCGGCACTGGGTGGTGCAGCAGACGGTTCGATTGCTGCCGTGGCGGATGCTTGAAGGCACCAGCGCGCAGCAAGCCATCCTGCGTGGACTCGGCGCGAAGATTGGGCAGCGGGTGCACATCCACCGGGGCGTCGATTTGCGGCGTGGCGGCTGGGACCTGCTCGAAATCGGCGATGATGCCACGCTCAGCCAGGAAGCGATGGTCCGACTGACCGAGCTCGACCGCGGGGAGCTGATCATCGGCCCAGTCACCATCGGCGCCGGGGCCACACTGGAAACGCGCGCAGGCGTATCCAGTGACACCGTAGTTGGGGCGGATGCGTGTCTGATGGCTTTGTCATCACTGTCGTCCGGCGAGCGCATTCCGGCCGGCGAAGTGTGGGACGGTGTGCCTGCTTGCCGGATCGGCAAGGCACCCATAGTGCCCGCCGTATCGCGCCCAAGCAACGTGTATTCGCCCGCGCTGCATGGCATGCTGACGCTGGCCGCCGAAGGTCTGCTTGCGATGGTGGTGGCACTGCCGGCGGAGCTCGCCGCGATCGCCGCCTGCTGGTTGCTCGGGATCGACAGTTGGGCGCTGTGGCGCTGGCTGTATCATCCGACCGCCGATCCCCGGCTTTGGGCGCTCCTGCTCGCCATAACCGTGCTGTCGGTGCCGGTTACGGTCACCTGGTCTGCAATGTTGTCGCGGGGGCTCGGGCGTGTGCGGCCCGGCGTGATCAGTCGCTGGAGCCTTGGTTACATCCGCATTTGGCTCAAGACCGGCTTGCTGATCCGTGCGAGCGAATGGCTAAGTGGCACTGTGTTCTGGCCGATGTGGTTGCGGCTCGCCGGCATGCGTGTCGGCAAGGGCAGCGAAATCAGCACGATTCTCGATGTCGTACCCGAACTCGTCGAGATTGGCAGTGGCACGTTCTTCGCTGATGGTATCTATCTGGGCGGCCCGCGCATTCAACACGGCACGGTAACACTGGACTCGACGGAACTCGGCCGGAATACGTTCCTCGGCAACCATGTCGTGATCCGCGCCGGCCAGCATCTGCCCGACGATATTCTGATCGGAATTTCGACCCCGGCAGACGCCACCCGCATTCGGCCGGGCAGCGCGTGGTTCGGCCACCCCTCGTTTGAGCTACCCAGGCGCGAAGTGGTCGAGGTCGACCGGAGCCTCACCCACGAGCCGTCGCTGATCCGCTATATCGACCGCCTGTTTTGGGAAGCGCTCCGCTTCACCTTGCCGGTCGGTCCATTGCTGCTCACCATTGCATGGTTTGCGGGCGTAAGTGTCCTGCGTCAGCACCTTTCGGGACCCGCATTCTTCTTGCTTGGACTGCCGCTTGTCACCTTTGCCGCGGCTGCTGCGCTTTGTGCGGCGGTGCTTGGAGTCAAATGGGGTTTGCTGGGCCGCGTAAAGCCTGGGCAGCATCCGCTTTGGTCGTGCTGGTGCAGCCGCTGGGATTTCTTCTATGTGGTATGGGGTAAATATGCGCGGCACATCCTCGAACTGCTCGAAGGCACATTGTACCTCAACGGTTATCTGCGCCTGATCGGCATGCGGATTGGTAAGCGCGTCGTCCTCGGGCCCGGTTTTGCGCAAGTCGTCGATCCTGACATGCTGATCTTAGGCGATGACGCGACCGTCACGACCATCTTTCAGGCGCATACGTTCGAAGACCGCGTTCTGAAGATCGACTATGTTACGGTGGGTGCGGGTGCCACCCTGTCGCCGGCCAGCGTCCCGCTTTATGGGGCCATGATCGGTGAAGGCTGCTGGGTCGGCGCGCACAGCGTCATCATGAAGCAAGAACACCTTCCGGCGTGGCGGAGGTATCAAGGCGTACCCGCGCGCAACTAAACCTCCCCAACGATCCAACCAGCGTGACCAGTGGCTCACCACCTCGCAGGCGCGAACGTCTGTAGTGTTGCTCGATACCTTCGGAAATCCGCAGCGCGCTGGATATGTCCAAGCCGGTGC
>NZ_JBBATX010000126.1:0-5295 GCF_040398505.1 Sphingomonas sp.
TGACACCGTCGTCGTGAAGGCATCGAACGCGTCATAGTTCGAATGGTTCGCCCCCGCCGTAAACGTCACGGTCTTGTCGCGGCGCCCGGCATTGGAGCGGCGGAAGGTCGCGCTCGCGCCTTGCTCCTGCGTCCCCGCCACCGCCGTCACGATCAGCGCGCCGTCGGGCGGGAACAGGTTGCGGTGGGTAAACGCGCCTTCAAGCCGGATGCCCTGCCCGGTGCTGTACCCGCCGCTGACCGAGAGCGAGCGCGGCGGCCCGCGTTCCTGCTCGATCAGCAAATTGACTTGCTCGGTCCCATCGGGGTTGAGGTTGCGCGTCCGCACCGGCTCGACCGAAACGGTCGAAAACAGACCCGTGGCGATCAACGCCGCGCGCAAATCATCGACCTTGCGATTGTCGTACAGCTCGCCGGGCTTGAAGCGTGTCAGCACGCTAACATGCTCGGCCCCGAAGGCGAGCCGCCCCTCGGAGGTAAAGGTCCCGAACGACGCGCGTGGGCCGATCTCGACGGGCAGGGTATAGGCACCCGTACCCGTCAGATCATCGAGCAACACGTCGCGCTGCCCGACCTTGGTGAAGGGATAGCCCTGTTGCGGCAGGATCAGCGCAACGTTCGCCTCCGCCCCCTGCACCCGCGCAGCATCGATCGGATCGCCGATTTTGAGCGCCAGCTGGCTTTCGACCAGCCCCGGCGGAATCGTCGGCTGCGCCTGAACGGCAATCGATCCGAGCGTGTATTGCTTACCGGGCGTCGCCGAGACGATCGCGCGGACTCGCGCCGTCTCGCCGGGAATGACTTCGAGCGTCGAGACCGCGGTCCCGTCATAATAGCCGCGCGACTGCATCAGCCGCACCGCCAGCGCTTCATCCTCGCGCGCGCGCGCCGACACCACCGTCGCATTGGGTGCCTTGCCGCTGCCGCCGCTCAGCGCGGAGAGGCCATCGAACTGTCCCTGCAGCCCGATCTCGTCGAACCCGCGCAGCACGGTGTCGTTCCGAATGTCGGGGGCTTTGGCGTCCTTGACCGTCACGTCGACCAGCGGTGTCGTGTCGAAGGTCGCAAGCGTAGGCAATGGCGCGCGCAATTCGGGCGGCGCTACCGGAGCAGCCCCCTCCGGCGCGACCGTCATCGGTTCGAGCGGCGCGTTGATGTCGTTCGACAGCGGCGGCAACGCCTTGTCGAACGCCGCATCGGACACGATCGGCAGTTCGGGTTGCGCAACCGGTGGTGGCGTCGGGACAAGAGCGGGCGGGACCTGCTGCAATCCCGCCGCAAGGGCGATCACACCTGTCGAAAAGCTATTCAAAAACAACCGTCTGCGTCCCCGCTTAAGAGCACAGGTGCCACGCAGACAGCCCGTAACGTATCGCCACAACGCACGAACCGCAGATCGTTTCCCTACGCCGCCTTCAAGCGCAACCGATACGCATGCAGCAGCGGTTCGGTATAGCCATTGGGCTGCGCGACACCCTCGAACACCAGCGCGCGCGCCGCTTGCAGCGCGAGGCTGTCGGGATTGCCCGCCATCGGCCGGTACAGCGGATCGCCCGCATTTTGCGCATCGACCTTCGCCGCCATCCGCTCGAATGCCGCATCGACCTCCGCCCGCGTCGCAACGCCGTGGAGCAGCCAATTGGCGATATGCTGCGACGAAATCCGCAACGTCGCGCGGTCTTCCATCAGGCCGATGTCATGGATGTCGGGCACCTTCGAACAGCCCACGCCTTGGTCGATCCAGCGCACGACATAACCCAAAATGCCCTGTGCATTATTGTCGAGCTCGGCGCGGATTTCGTCGGGCGTCCAGTTGCGTCCACTCGCCACCGGCACGGTGAGCAGCCGGTCGAGCCCCGGCACCGCTTCCTTGGCAATCTCGGCCTGCCGCGCAAACACGTCAACCTTGTGATAATGCATCGCGTGGAGCGTCGCGGCGGTCGGCGACGGCACCCAGGCGGTGTTCGCGCCCGACATCGGGTGGCCGATCTTCTGCTCCATCATGTCGGCCATCCGGTCGGGTGCTGCCCACATCCCCTTGCCGATCTGCGCCCGCCCCGCGAAGCCGGCGGCGAGGCCGATGCGGACGTTGCGATCCTCATACGCCTTGATCCAGTCGCTCGCCTTCATCTCGGCCTTGGGGATCATCGGCCCGGCACGCATCGCGGTGTGCATCTCGTCGCCGGTGCGATCGAGGAAGCCGGTGTTGATGAACACCACGCGGTCCTTCACCGCATGGATGCACGCGGCGAGATTGGCCGAGGTCCGCCGCTCCTCGTCCATCACACCGACCTTCACCGTGTGGCGCGCCAAGCCCAGCAAATCCTCGACCGCATCGAACAGAGCGTTGGTAAACGCCGCCTCGTCCGGCCCGTGCATCTTCGGCTTGACGATATAGACCGAACCCGCGCGGCTGTTCTTGAATTGCCCAAGGCTGCGAAGGTCGTACAGCGCGATCGTGCTGGTGATGATCGCATCGAGGATCCCCTCGGGTGCTTCGCTGCCGTCGGGCAAGCGGATCGCCGGATTGGTCATCAAATGCCCGACATTGCGCACGAACAGCAAGCTCCGCCCCGGCAGCGTCAGCCCATCGTCATACACCCGATCAGGGTTGAGCCGTCGCGTCACCGACGTGCCGCCCTTGTCGAACGTGTCCGACAGAGCTCCCTGCATCAACCCGAGCCAATTGGCATAGGCCGCGACCTTGTCCTCGGCATCGACCGCCGCGACCGAATCCTCGAGATCGCAAATCGTGGTCAGTGCGGATTCGAGGATCACGTCGGCGATATGCGCCGGATCGTCGCGGCCGATCGGGTGCGCCGGATCGACCACGACCTCGATATGCAGACCATGATTGGCGAACAGATAGGACGCGCCCTTGCGTCCGACCAATTGCGCGGGGTCCCGCAACACCGGCGCATCATCGTTGCGCAAATCCACCCAGCGCCCGTGCGCCAGCGGCACCGCCTGATCCAGAAACGCCTTGGCCGCGGTCACCACCTGCCGCCCGCGCACCGGATCATAGCCGCCCGGCACCGCCATCCCCGGCAGCGCATCGGTGCCATAGAACGCGTCATACAGGCTCCCCCAACGCGCATTGGCGGCGTTGAGCAGGAAGCGCGCGTTAAGGATCGGCACGACGAGCTGCGGCCCGGCCATCGTCGCGACCTCGGCATCGACATTTTCGGTGCCGATCGTGAAGGGCGCAGGCTCGGGCACGAGATAGCCGATTTCGCGCAGGAACGTCTCATCGACCGCTTCCCCTGCCAGATAGCGCAGATCGATCTTGGCCTGCAGCGTATCGCGAACCGCCAGCAGCGCGCGATTCCCGGGCGCGAACTTGGCGTAGATCGCCGCCACCCCCTGCCACCAGACGCCCGCGTCAAGGCCGAGCCCCGGGAGCACGCGCGCTTCGAGGAAGCTGGCGAGCGAAGCAGCGACCGAAAGGCCGGCGCGGTCGAGCATGTCGGGCATGGATATCCTCCTTGGGAAACGGGAACGCGGCCTGGGGAGGGCTGGCCTGCGCTTAGGCCAGCAGGGCGGCCCGCATCAACCCCGTTCGGGATCGAACGGTGCGGCCGACGCCTCGATCCGCTCGAGCATCGCGGCGAAGGTCGCGATTTCCTGTGGCGAGAAACCGGCAAAGACCTGCGCCTCGAGTTCCAGGGCTTTCGGCGCAACATCCTCATACAGCGCGCGACCCGCTGCGGTCAGGATCAGCAGGTGCGAGCGCTGATCCCCCGGATTGGGCCGCCGTTCGACCAGCCCGCGCTCGACCAAAGTCGCGGCCGCACGGCTGACCGTCACCTTGTCCATCCGCGTCGCCACGCCCAGCGCTTGCTGCGTCGCCCCCTCGCCTTCGGCGATCACCGCGATCAGCCGCCATTCGGGAATTTTCAGCCCGAACAGCGCCTGATAAATACTCGCCACCGCAGCCGAAACGCGGTTCGACGCGATCGACAGGCGATAGGGGAGGAAGCGGTCGAGCTTGAGTGTCGTCATGGTGGCGCGACGTTACGGGATGGACGGGTCCGCGCAAGCCCGCTATATCGTTACAGATGAAACCAGTTGGAGTGGATAGCGTGACCCCATCCGAAACAAAGCCCGAAAATCCGATGGGCCTGAACGGCTTCGAATTCGTCGAATTCACCTCGCCAAACCCGGAGGCGATGGCCGATCTGTTCGTGAAGATGGGCTTCACCCATGTCGGCACGCACAAATCGAAGAATGTCCGCCGCTATGCGCAGGGCGACATCAACTTCCTGCTCAACATGGACGAAGCGGGTCAGGTCGCCGGTTTCCGCAATGCACACGGCCCCTCGGCCAATGCGATGGCGTTCCGCGTCGCCGACGGTGCGGCCGCGGTGAAGCTCGCGCTTGAACGCGGTGCGACGCAAGTCACCGGCGAGCATGGCCCCGGCGAACTCGCCATCCCCGCGATCGAAGGCATTGGCGGCGCCAACCTCTACCTCGTCGACGCAGCATCGCGCATCTACGCCACCGATTTCACCCCCACCGGCGCTGGCGTCGACGATCATAGCGTCGGCCTCCACACGCTCGATCACCTCACGCACAATCTCCAGCGCGGTCGGATGAGTTATTGGGCCGATTATTACGAACGCATCTTCAACTTCCGCCAGATCCGCTATTTCGACATTGAGGGTCAGGCGACCGGTCTCTTCTCCAAGGCGATGACCGCGCCCGACGACAAGATCCGCATCCCCTTGAACGAAAGCCAGGACGAGCACAGCCAAATCGAGGAATTCATCAAGGATTATAAGGGCGAAGGCATCCAGCATCTGGCGCTCGCCAGCGACGATATCTTCAAGACCGTGGATACGCTGCGCGCCAACGGCATCCGCTTTCAGACGACGCCGCAAACCTATTTCGACCTGATCGACACGCGCCTCCCCGGCCACGGCCACGACGTCGAGGAAATGCGCAAGCGCGACATCCTGATCGACGGCGCACCCGAGACCGGCGGCGGATTGCTACTGCAAATCTTCACCGAGAATATGGTCGGCCCGATCTTCTTCGAGATCATTCAGCGCAAGGGCAATGACGGCTTTGGCGAGGGCAATTTCAAGGCGCTGTTCGAGAGCATCGAGCTCGACCAGATCCGCCGCGGTGTCGTGCCGGGCAAGGTCGAGGCGTAATCGACTCTCCCTCGCCCCTGGACAGGGGAGAGGGATACCGCAGCTTGGTCCCGCTTCTTCAGCGGGGCCTAGCGGAGGTTGGGAGAGGGGTCGATGTCACGAGCGTGACGCTCGTTTCCGCCCCTCTCCCCAGCTTCGCT
>NZ_JBBATX010000126.1:5395-6881 GCF_040398505.1 Sphingomonas sp.
CGAGGGAGAAAGGGAAACCATGCCTCATCCCGACTATCAAACCGGCTTCGCCAACCACTTCGCGACCGAAGCCATCCCCGGCGCGCTCCCGGTCGGCCGCAACTCGCCGCAGCGCCCCGCCTTCGGCCTCTATGCCGAACAACTCAGCGGCACCGCTTTCACCGCGCCGCGCGCAGAAAACCGCCGCTCCTGGCTCTACCGCCTGCGCCCGAGCGCCGCACACCCCGCCTTCACCCGCTACGACGGCGCGCCGCTCTTCGCCCCCGGCCAGTCACAGGCACCGCTCGCCCCCAATCGCCTGCGCTGGGGCCCGCTCGACACGCAGGACGCCGACTGGCTCGACAGCCTCACCACGATGCTCGTCGCAGGCGACGGGCCCAAAACGCAAACCGGCGTCGCGATGCACCTCTACCGCTGCGCCAAGGACATGCAGAACCGCGCCTTCGCCTCGGCCGATGGCGAGCTGCTGATCCTGCCCGAACAAGGCGCGCTCACCTTCCTCACCGAACTCGGCCGCATCGATGTGAAGCCCGGTGAGATCGCGCTGATCCCGCGCGGCGTCCGCTTCCGCGTCACGCTCCCCGACGGCCCCGCGCGCGGTTATGTCGCCGAGAATCACGGGGCACGCTTCCGCCTCCCCGATCTCGGCCCGATCGGCGCCAACGGCCTCGCCAATCCGCGCGATTTCGAAACCCCGGTCGCGTGGTTCGAGGATGTCGAGGGCGACTATCAACTCGTCCAGAAATTCCTCGGCACGCTGTGGACCACCGACCTCGGCCGCTCGCCGCTCGATGTGGTCGCGTGGCACGGCAATTATGCGCCGTGGAAATATGACCTGACGCGCTTCAACACGATCGGCAGCATCAGCTTCGATCATCCCGACCCGTCGATCTTCACCGTCCTCACCTCGCCCAGCGACGTCCCCGGCACCGCCAACGTCGATTTCGTGATCTTCCCGCCGCGCTGGCTGGTCGGCGAGGACACGTTCCGCCCGCCCTGGTTCCACCGCAACACGATGAGCGAGTGTATGGGACTGCTCTACGGTGCCTATGACGCCAAGGCCGACGGCTTCGTCCCCGGCGCTTTGTCGCTGCACAATCAAATGAGCGGCCACGGCCCCGATGTCGCCAGCTGGCGGGGCGCGAGCAAGGCCGAGCTCAAGCCGCACAAGCTCGACGGCACGATGGCGTTCATGATCGAAAGTCGCTGGGTGTTCACCCCCACCGATTTCGCGCTCGAAACCAGCGCGCTGGACGCGGAGTACGATCAAGCATGGGACGGCTTTCCCAAGGCCGAGTTGCCCTGAATCCTTCTCCCCTTGGGAGAAGGTGGCGCGAAGCGCCGGATGAGGGCAGGGTTTCGAGGGCGTACTGCCCTCACCCTTCCGTCGCTGCGCTCCTCCCTCCCTCTCCCGATGGGAGAGGGAAATAGCTGATCCAAATCAACGCGATTCTTGCGGAACTTAGCGCCCGAAAACGCGTCTTAT
>NZ_JBBATX010000127.1:0-6804 GCF_040398505.1 Sphingomonas sp.
TCTTCTCTCCCTTCTCCTCGCGTCGCCGCACGCAGTTGAGCCAAGCCTCGACAAGCCCCATATACCGGCCATGGCGCTCCCCCCGATCACCGAACTGAACGACCGCGCGCGCGACGTGTTTCGCGTAGTGGTCGAGAGCTATCTCGATACCGGTGCGCCGATCGGGTCGCGCACCATCGCGCATTTGTCGGGCCTCAACCTTTCGCCTGCCTCGATCCGCAACGTGATGCAGGATCTTGAGGAACTGGGACTGCTCGCCGCACCCCATACCAGTGCTGGACGGATGCCGACCGATATCGGCCTCAGGCTGTTCGTCGACGGGATGATGCAAGCGCTCGAACCCTCGGCCGAGGAACGCGCTGCGATTTCCGCACAAATCGTACAGACGGGCCCGGTCGAACACGCCATCGCCGCGACCACGGCGGCGCTGTCCGGCCTGTCGGCATGCGCGGGCATGGTGATGGTCGCCAAGCGCGAACTGGTGCTGCGCCAGATGAGCTTCGTGGCGTTATCGACCAATCAGGCGCTCGCGGTGCTGGTCGGGGAGGATGGGTCGGTCGAAAATCGCGTGATCGATTTGCCGCTTGGCCTGCCGTCCTCCGCCTTGGTCGAAGCGGGCAATTATATGAGCGCGATGTTCGGCGGGCTGACCCTGATCGAGGCGCGCGCGCGGATCGAGCGCGAACTGGTCGCCGAACGCGCCGAGCTCGACGGCGCGGCGCGGACGCTGATCGAACGCGGTCTGGCGATCTGGAGCGAGGATACCGATCGTCGCCCGGTGCTGATCGTGCGCGGGCAAGCGCGGCTGATCGACGATGCCGCCGCCGCCGATCTGGAACGCGTGCGCGATTTGCTCGACGATCTGGAGGGCAAGCAGGAAATCGCGCAGCTGCTTGATTATGCCAGTGCCGGGGATGCGACGCGGATCTTCATCGGTGCGGAAAACAAATTATTCTCGCTGTCGGGATCGTCGGTCATCGCCAAACCGTTTCGGGGATTGGACGGTCGCGTGGTCGGTGTGGTCGGCGTGATTGGTCCGACTCGGTTGAACTATGCGCGCGTCGTGCCCATGGTAGATTATACTGCCGCGACGCTCGCGCGGCTGATGCGCTAACAGGATAGTTTGACGACATGATCGAAGACGAGAAGATCGACATCACCACCACCGCAGACCTGCGTGATGAGACGGCGGCGGAGGCTCCCGAGGTCGCGCAGCACGATGCGACCGCCAAGCTGGCCGAGGAACTGGCCGAAGCGAAATCGGCTTTGCTCTATGCCCATGCCGAAGCGCAGAACATGCGCCGCCGGGCCGAGAAGGAAGCCGCCGACGCGCGCGCTTATGCCGCGACCGCCTTTGCGCGCGATCTGTTGTCGGTTGCCGACAACCTCGCGCGCGGGCTGGAAGCGATTCCGGCTGAGCTGCGCGCTGACGAGAAGATGAAGGGCCTTGTCGCCGGACTCGACGCGACCGGCCGCGAGATGGAAGCGGTGTTCCAGCGCCACGGGATCAAGAAGATGACGACGGTCGGCGAAAAGCTCGACCCCAATTTCCACCAGGCGATGTTCGAAATCCCGAGCGATCAGCCGGTCGGCACGATCGTGCAGGAAATGCAGTCGGGCTATATGATCAAGGACCGCCTGCTGCGCCCGGCACTGGTGGGTGTGGCGAAGGCGGCCGGGTAAGCGTGGCGGCGGTCTATCGACCTGAGTTCGAGGCCGCCTTACGGATGTTTGCGCGCGTCAGCGACGCTATGCTCGCGCTCGGGTTTGAAGCGCCGGTGCTGGTTGGTGGAGCGGCGGTGGAGCTTTACACCACCAGCCGCATCGCGACCGGCGACTTCGATGTCTCGACGGCGCGCCAAGAAGTCTTCGAACAGGCGTTACGGGACCTTGGTTTCGTTAAGCCATCTGGGCCGGGCATGGCGACCAAGGGGTGGATTCACCCTGACCTAAATCTTGGTTTTGAGGTTGTATCGTCAACATTGCTTGATGGCATGGCCGACCGTGACCGGGTGCATCTTATCGATCTGGGCGAGGATGGCGATGCGCGCATCATTTCGGTCGAAGACATGATCGCCGACCGGATGGGCCAGTTCGCATCAGGCACCGCTCCTGAGATGCTGGGGCAGGCACGGGTGCTTTGGTCGCTTCACAAAAATGCCGATCGCGCATATTTAGCGCGAAGGATTTCGGAGGAGACGTTCGGTGACTACACCATCGAGGATCTCGAAGGGCATCCCATTTAAAGATTTCGCGGCAGATATGGCGCGCCGTTACGAGGAAGCCGGACGACCGGAAGTTCCCCGCAATTCCGGCAACCGCCGCACCGAGAGCAAGCGCGCCTTGCTGAAGGCGATCAAGGAGGCTGGCGGTACGTGGTGACCGCCGCCTCGGCAAAACCGCGCGCGGTCAATCCGGCGTTTATGCTGGGGCTCGTCGCGCTGCCGATTGTTTTTGTATGGTTTCTCTTTTTGCCCGGTTACGGGCGCAGCCTGCGCGTCGTCGCCCTTATATACGCGTTTATGCCCTTGATCTTTGCCGGTGTCGGCATGACGGTCTGGCTGTTAATTTGGGCATTCATGAGGATCGCGAGTAGTTTATGACGATCAATTCCAACCTCACGACGGACCGCGCGACCTTCGTCACGCATCTCGAATGTTCGATGACGGGCGAGCGCTACGACGCCGACACGCTTCACGGCCTGTCGCGCGTCGGGCGGCCTTTGCTGGTGCGCTACGATCTCGACGCGATCCGCGCTGCCATCCCCAAGGCGATGATTGCGGCACGGCAAACCGATCTGTGGCGCTGGCGCGAGCTGCTGCCGGTGCGGCATACGGCGAACATCGTCAGCCTCGGCGAAATCGAAACGCCGCTGATTCCGATCCCGCGCTCCTCGGGCAGCCGCAATGTGCTGGTCAAGGATGAGGGCCGCTTGCCGACCGGCAGCTTCAAGGCGCGCGGGCTGGTGATGGCCGTCGCGATGGCGAAGGAGCTTGGCGTCACCAAGATTGCGATGCCGACCAACGGCAATGCCGGGGCGGCGCTCGCGGCTTATGCGACGCGCTGCGGGATCGAGACGATCGTCTTCTGTCCCGACGACACACCCGAAATCAACGTCCGCGAAATCCAGGCGCAAGGCGCGCGCGTCTACCGCGTCAACGGCTTGATCGACGATTGCGGCGCGATCGTCGGCAAGGGCGCCGCCGAGGGGCGTTGGTTCGATTTCTCGACGCTCAAAGAGCCGTACCGGATCGAGGGCAAGAAGACGATGGGGCTCGAACTCGCCGCGCAATTCGGCTGGAAGCTGCCCGATGCGATCTTCTACCCGACGGGCGGCGGCACCGGCATGATCGGCATGTGGAAGGCGTTCGACGAACTCGAGAAACTCGGCTGGATCGGGCCGGCGCGCCCGCGCATGTACGCCGTGCAGGCAAGCGGCTGCGCGCCGATCGTCCGCGCGTTCGAAGCGGGGCTGGAACATGCCGAACGCTGGGAAGACGCCGCCACCGTCGCCGCCGGCATCCGCGTGCCGAGAGCGGTCGGCGATTTCCTGATTCTCCGCGCGGTGCGGGAAAGCGGCGGCAAGGCGCTCGGCGTCGGCGATCCCGCGATCCTCAAGGCGGTCGATGACTGCGCGCGGAAGGACGGGCTGCTGCTCTGCCCCGAAGGCGGCGCGACATTGGCGGCCTATACGGAGGCGCTGCGCACCGGCGAGGTCGATGAGGAGGAGCGCGTCGTGCTGTTCAATTGCGCGACCGGGCTCAAATATCCGATGTCCGAGGCGAACGCCACGCTCGACCGGTTTGCGCCAATCGATCTTACCGCGTTGTAGCTGGCGGAACATCGACGGTGCTGGCATGTTGGGTCAGTGCGAGATGATGTTCCTATGACGCCCGATCCGACCACCACGACAGAACCGTCGCAGGAGACGGCGATGGGGTTTCTGGACGGCGGCGGCGAGGTCGGGGCGTTGCTGCGCGCATTCGATTGGGATGGGCATCCCTTGGGCCGGCCCGATCGCTGGCCTGCGGCCTTGAAGCTGAGCGTCAGCCACTGCCTGCATTCCAGCTTCCCGACCGCGATCTATTGGGGGCCGGAGTTTCGCTTGCTCTACAACGATGCGTGGACCGTGCTGGCGGAAAACCATCCCTGGGCGCTGGGCCGCCCGGCGGCGGAGGTCCGGCCCGATGTCTGGCCCGTGCTTGGCCCGCAATTCGCCGCCGTGCTCGCGTCGCGGCGGGGCGTGGCGCATGTCGCGCAGCGGCTGATGATGCTGCGCGGGGGCGTGCCGACCGAGACATTCTGGACCTATAACAGCTCACCGATCCTCGATGAAAATGGCGTTCCCTACGGCATCCTCAACCAGGGCCTCGACGTCACCGGGCAAGTCGTCAACGAGCGCGCTTTGCGCACCGCGAAGGACGAACGCGAGTTCATCCTGACGTTGACCGAACGCCAGCGCGCGCAGGCCGATCCCGATGATGTGATGCAATTGACCGCCGATGCGGTGGGCAACTATCTCGGCGTCGATCGCGCAGGCTTCTTCGAAATGCTGCCGGGTGATTTGCTCCGCTACGGTGCCTGCTGGGTGAGCGAGCGCTTGCCGCCGTTGACGGGGACCATGCCGTCGGCGGTGTTCGGCACGCGGCTCGGCGCCACGATCCGCAGCGGGGGAACGCTGGTCTTTGCGGCGCCCGACGAAGCGGGCGCGCCAGACCAGGCCGCGCTCGATCTGACCGGCACGCGCGCCGGAATCAGCGTGCCGCTGGTGCGCGGCGGCGCATGGCAGGGCGCTTTCTACCTTAGCAGCGCGACACCGCGCGGCTGGACCCGCGGCGAGATCGCGCTGGTCGAGGAAGTGGCGGAACTCAGCTGGGACGCGGTCGCCCGCGTGCGCGCGACCGCGCGGCTCCAGGCGATCAATGTCGGTTTGCAGGACGAAGTCGCTGCGCGGACCGCCGAACGCGACAAATTGTGGGAGGTCAGCAACGATCTGCTCGGCATTGCCGATCATGATGGCGTGTGGATCGCGGTCAATCCGGCGTGGGAACGCCTGCTCGGTTGGAGCGCGGCGGAAATCGTCGGGCGCGACACGCAGTGGCTGCGGCATCCCGATGACCGCGGGGATATTGCGGCGGAGCAGGCGGCGATCGCCGCGCCCGGCATCGCCCGACGCATCGAGAAACGGTTGCGGACGCGCGACGGCAGCTATCGCACGCTCGCGTGGCAGACGATCCTGTTCGATGACCGGCTGTACACCAACGCGCGCGACGTGACCGAGGAGCGGCGCCAGCAAGCCGCGCTGATCGCCGCGGAAAAACGCACGCGGATCGTGCTCGAGGCGATGGATGGCGTCGGCGTATGGACCTACGATGCCGCTACCGATCGCTTCTACAGCGACCCGGGGTTCGGCGCGTTGCACGGCTTCGCGCCACAGGAAGCGGGGCCGGGCCGGACGATGCCGGAGATCCTGCAGCGGATTCATCCCGAGGACTTGCCGCGCACCTATGCCGCGATCGCGAAAGCGCGTGAAACCGGCGAGGATAGCGAGAATGAATATCGCATCGTCCTGCCCGACGGGACGATCCGCCACATCCTGTCCCGCAGCCATGTCGTGCGCGATGCGCATGGCGCGCTCGAACAGGTGATCGGTGTCGGGGTTGATGTCAGCCGCCAGCGCGAGCTCGAAGAACGCTTGCGGCAATCGCAGAAGATGGAGGCGGTCGGGCAGCTTACCGGTGGCCTTGCGCATGATTTCAACAATTTGCTGACCGGGATTTCGGGCGCGCTCGAATTGATGCAGCTCCGCCTCAAACAGGGGCGGATCGATGATGTACCGCGCTATATCGGCGCGGCGCAGACCTGCGCCGGGCGGGCCGCGGCGCTGACGCACCGGCTGCTCGCTTTCTCGCGCCGCCAGCCGCTCGATCCGCGCCCGGTCGACGTGGCGCGGCTGATCGCGGGCATGGCGGATCTGTTGCGCGGGACGCTGGGGCCGGGGATTGCGCTGGAAATGCAGGTCGATCCTGCCACCTGGCCGATCCTCGCCGATGGCAACCAGCTTGAGAATGCCTTGCTCAACCTGTGCATCAACGCGCGCGACGCGATGCCCGAGGGCGGCAGCGTGACGATCGCGACCGGCGAGGAATGGCTCGACGAAGCGGGCGCGGCCGAGCGTGATTTGCCGCCGGGGCCCTATCTCACGCTGTGCGTGATCGACACGGGAACGGGGATGAGCGCCGACGTGATCGAACGCGCGTTCGACCCCTTCTTCACCACCAAGCCGATGGGGCAGGGGACCGGGCTTGGCCTGTCGATGATCTATGGCTTTGTCCGGCAATCAGGCGGGCAAATCCAGATCCGCTCGACGCCGGGCGAGGGCACGACAATGTGCCTGTTGCTGCCGCGCCATGATGGGGCGGTGGCAGACGCGGCAGAGGGCACGGCGACGACGCTGGTCGCGGCGGGGGCGGGCGAGACGGTGCTCGTGGTCGATGACGAGCCCGGCGTGCGGATGCTGGTGACCGAAGTGCTCAGCGAATTGGGCTATACCGCGCTTGAGGCGGAGACGGGGGCGGAGGCATTGGAACTGCTGGCCGCCGCGCCGCGCGTCGATTTGCTGATCACCGATGTCGGGCTGCCCGGCGGGATGAACGGCCGCCAAGTCGCCGACGCGGTGCGCGCAGTGCGGGCCGATCTGCCGGTGCTGTTCATCACCGGCTTTGCGGAGAATGCTGTGGTGGGCGACGGGCCGCTGGAGCCGGGGATGGCGCTGCTCGCCAAGCCGTTCGCGATGGAGACGCT